>JAFZNK010000202.1 GCA_017550965.1 Thermoguttaceae bacterium | reverse complement strand
TCAGAGGGCGTTTCCTGGGGCTGTTCCGTTTGTTCCGCCGGGACTTCCGGTTGCTCCTGCGCCGGTTCTGACGACTCAGACGACGTCCCTTGCGTTGGTTCTACCTGGGCTTCAGTTTGTTCCGTCGCTTCCGCGGCGTCCGTTTGCCCGTCGACTTCTGTCTGTTCCTGAGGCGTTTGTTCCGTCTGCGGATTTGTATCAATGGCGATACCGGCAAGTTGAGCTAACCATTGAGCGCGAACAAGATCTCCTGTTTTATTGGGGTCAATTTGGAAACGAATAATGGCGGTTTCGATTTTCCCCTGTTTTTCCAGAATTCTGGCTCTTAGGTAATTGGCGGCGTAACGCCATTCTTCGCCATAAGAACGAGAGTTAGGATTCGCTTGCGCTCTAATACGCAACGAGTCGTCGTTGAGACGCTCAAGGGCCGCGTCGTCGTTTCCCATTGCTTCGGATAAAAGCGCAAGATAGAAACTTGTCAAAATCTTGACGTAACGCTTTGTCGTAACGTCAATTTGAAACGACATTAAGGCTTCTTGCGCGACCGCTTCAAGTTCCTCCTTAGTCGCCGATTCATTTTGACTGGCGCGCCAATTTTGATATTCTGTCACGTATTCCCGGACGCGTTGAGGAACCGACGCCTCTTCTTGTTTGAGAAGGCGCTCTGAGACGCGTCCCTGGAGAAAATGAAGACTCGCGCCGTTGTCGTCGACAAAACGACCGCGTAGGTAGAGGTTTTTGCCTATCCAAAGCGACGCGCTTTGAGTTTTTTTAGTCGACGTCATATTTCCCGTAGGGGTTTGGCTGTCGGAATTCGTATAATCGTCAATTGATTCGTTCGTCGAAGCTTCCGAGTCGGAAACGTCGAGATTGGCGCCTTGGCCAGACGATGCGATCATATATATCTGCGTCAGATCTTCCGACTCGAACGGGAAAATCGCCTGTTCCAGCACGGGAGCCGTCGCTTCATACAGACGTTGAACGTCGACGATTCCGTCCAGTTCGGCGATACGAGCTTTTTGCGATTCAAAAGGAGTCGACAAAACGGTGTTGACTTTGCCGCTGAACTCCTGTTCCATAGCGATCATGCGCGACGAAACGGAAAAGGGAGTCGAAGGCGCGAGGGCGACCATTTTTTCAAAGTCCTTCGACGTAGCGGGGAACGGTTTTCCCGTAAGATCAAATCGGCGAAGAAGAGAATCGTTCCTGGCGACTTGCGTCAACGTCGCTATCGAGTTGAACTGAAGACCTTTGTCTAAAACGATCGAATCGTCTCCCTCTCCGGGAATAGGCAACGAGTATTCGGGAAGGAACAGATACGTTTCGCCGTTTAAACGCACGCCTACCACGAGCGGAAAGTTTTCGTTGGCATTTTCGGCGGGCCGCAGAACGAACGCGTCAAGTCGATGTTGACGTAAGAGTTCCATAAAGACGATCGCGCGATCCATCGCCGTGCCTTGACTGAGCAACAGCGTCTGCCACGCGGTTTGAGACATTGGCCCCGCTGGTCCGGGCATGAGGGGCGTGACGACGACGTTTTGAACGCTCCAGTCGAATAGATTCTTAACGATAGTCAAATCGTCCTGTTTTTCGCCCTTTGCCCACGAAAACACGTCTCTAAACCAAACGGACTCTCGGAGGAAATCCGCGTCTTGAGGAAGAAAGACGTTTCCGTCGACAAGGAGAAGTCTTTGGAAGTCTTCAATACCCGCAAGCAACCCCTCGCAGTTGTAGAATTGCGAGGCGGGACGTTTGACGAAGTCGCGAATCTTCGTTTGGAACGTTTCCGTCGCGTCGGCAAATTGGAATTCCTTGGCGCTCGCCAATTGGTTTTTCAGGTCGTCGAAATAACGGGAGTATGCGACGAGCGCGTTTGAAGACGTTTTAACGCCAAGTTCTTCCGTTTGTTTTTGGACGCTTTCAACGAGGCTTTGGAGTTCGACTCCGTCTTTTTCTTCCGGTTTTTTAGCTTCGTCGGCAAAAAGACGAATCAGCTCGCCAACGCGGCGAAGATCGGTCGCCAGACTTTTAAAAGAATCTGCGAGAGCGGCAAATTCTTCGTCTGGTTCGAAGTCGGGGGATTTCGGCTTTTCGGCAAGCCATGAATTTAAACGACCAATAGCGCCGCGAAGGTAAGTTGGGTCGGGATACTTTTCCTGATTTTCCGTTATTTCCACAACCTGGTCGAGAAGATTGCGGTTCTGCCTTTCTTTGTCTTGAGCCGTCGCGTGTTGACCGGCGCCGTGTTGCGCCAGGGAGTCGGAACGATTGCAACCGACGTAACAAAGAGTTACGAACGACAACGTCGCGACTATCGATAGGCGACTTACGAAACTAGCGTCTTTCATCGAAACGATCCTTGTTCATGTCTGCGTTCGGGCGAATTAACCGAACAATTTCAAAGGTGGGCGCGCAGGACCTTGTAAGGCTCAAAGGCGTTTTTGATCGCGTAAGGGTAGATTTGCGCGTACGATGAAACGCCGCGCCAACCCCGTTACTAGTATAGCCCGTCAAGCTCGGACTGTCTAGTCCCTGGAACGGTTGGACTTGTCCTGTCTATCTGACGAACATAAAGTTAATTTGTTCCATTTCTTGACGTCGCGAACGGTTGATTGTAAACTGTCTCTCAACCTTTAACGAGGTCTGTGAAACCGTCAGTAGGAAGCGCCTCGTTTGCAAACGCGATATTCGCGACGAACTATTGTAAGGAACGACACGTCATGAAAACAAACGCAATGGAAATGATTGAAAAAGTAGGACTTCTTCCTCTTGTGAACGTTAGCGACCCAGGTAAAGCCGTTCCGATCGCAAAAGCGTTGGCCGACGGGGGAATTCCGATCGTTGAAGTCACTTTGCGCGATAAAACAGCTCTTGAATCACTGGCGAATATCCATAAGGAGCTCCCTGATACGCTCGTGGGCGCCGGCACCGTGAAAAGTCCCGAACAAGCCGCCGCCGCTCTTGACGCCGGCGCGGACTTTATCGTCTCTCCGGGCGTAAATCCTTCGACAATCAAGTATTGTCAAGAGAAGGGCGTCGCTATTGTTCCCGGAGCCGTTACGGCGACAGAATTGGAGTTGGGAACGTCGCTTGGTCTCGACGTTTTCAAATTCTTTCCGGCAGATCTTTCCGGAGGACTTGACGTAATCAAAGCGCTGCGCGGTCCGTTCGGAAACGTTCGATTTGTTCCGACAGGGGGAGTCTCTCTCGCCAATATGAAGCCATATGTCGAAGACCCTGCGATCCTGGCGATTGGAGGCAGTTTCCTGACGCCCAAAGAGGCTGTCGCCGCTTCCGACTGGGCGAGCGTTACCAAAACGGCGGAACGCGCCGTTGAAATTTCCCTTGGATTCGCGATGGGACATGTGGGAATTAACTGCCATTCAGTCGACGAAGCGAATACTACCGCCGGTTGGTTCAACGATCGTTTTGGACTAAAGCCGCGTGAAATTGATATTTCTTTCTTTGCAGGTTCTGCCGTCGAAGCGATGAAAAAGCCGAGTTTTGGCGAACACGGACACATAGGAATCGCATGTAATTCAATTGCTCGCGCCCTTTATCATTTAGAACGCAAAGGTCTTAAATTCCGCTTTTTTAAGACGAATCCCGAAGGTAAGATTATCGCCGCGTATCTTGAAGAAGAGGTTGGCGGTTTTGCCGTTCACCTTTGTGGCAACGGTAAATAGATCTTGTTTGAGACGACGTTCAGGAACATAGGAGAGACGATGCATACTTTCATGAAGACGATAGTTTTGGCCTTAGGCGTTGCGTTCTTTTGCGTTGGAACATTAAGGGCTGACGACGTCCGGCAAAACGAAGCGCAAACGAAGAGCGTTAAGATTCTTTTTATCGGAAACAGCTATACTTACTTCAATTCCCTGAACGTCATGGTTCAGGAGATGATGAACGTATCCGGCGTTCCGACAGTCGCCGAACGCAGCGCGCCGGGCGGCTGGAGGTTGCGACAGCATTTTAACGGCGAGGTTCCTCAAAAGAACCCTCCGGCGAAGAACACTCCTGAATGGATCAAGAGCGAACAGTGGGATTACGTCGTTATGCAGGAGCAGAGTTCCGCCGCGGTTGACAGACGCGGGGAGTTCCTTGAATTCGGTAAGAAGCTTAACGACATGATTCTTGATAATAACCCTGAGACGAAGGTTCTTCTTTATCAAACCTGGGGACGTTGCGACGGCATGTTCGACGGTTACGGATCCGACGAAACGCGTAAAGCAGAGGTTCTTGCCGCATGGGAAAAGAGATACGGCGCGCCTGACGAAGCGACTGTTGAAGCGTTGAAGGACGGGATGCAGGGAGGTTACGACGCTCTCGCAAAAGCGACGAATTCCACTGTTGTTCCTGTTGGAAAAGCTTTTAAGGAAGCGGGAGATAAAGTCGACCTTCACGCGGACGAAAAAGATAAGAAACCGCATCATCCCAGTCCTGCGGGAACCTATCTGGGCGCATGCGTTTTTTTCAAAACGATCACAGGCAAATCGCCGGTCGGTTTGTGGAAAAAGCTTAATGAAGCCGGGAAGGATTTTAAAGTGAACGAGGAGGACGCGACGTATTTAGAATCAATCGCCGATAGAGTCGTCGAGTAGTTTCATTAGTTTTAAGACCGGATAAAAAAGAGAACCTCGTCGTTCTAAAAGCGCAGAACGACGAGGTTTCTTTTGGCGCGTTTGTTTTATAATCAGGATATCTCTGGAATATCGTATTCTTTTCTGTATTCCGGTCGCCAGAATTTTTCCGCTTCTGGGCAATTGACAATTCTTCCTGTGTTTTGATCGACGTCGAATTTTACGCTCCCCGCTCGAAGAGAGATGTTTGCGTAGAGAACGAGCATGGTGCTTTTGAAACATTCTTCAACGGGCGACGCAGGTTGTTTTCTTTCACGCATCGCGTCGATAAAATCGCTCATGTGCGCCAGATGCAATTCGCTATAACTTCCAAAATCTTCCGCTTTCACAACGGGTAGTCTGTCCTTCGTTCGATCGAAAACCTGCCAACCGGCGCCGAGTCTGGCGATGACCATCAGATATTTTGAACCGTAAATTTCAATACGCGTCGAATTCTGATACCAGTAGGGATGCATTTCTTTTTCACGCACTTCCCAGTCCGTTTCCAACATATATGGACAATTCATCGTTTGTTCGACGTTCATAACCATATTGCCGAAGTCAAATACCGTCGAACTTGTTTCGGGAGCCTGGGTTAGAAGACGTTCTCGATCAAATCCTCCGACGGTGTAACACGATTTTGGCCTTTCCAGTCCAAGAATCCAACGCGCGATGTCCAGTTGATGAACGCCTTGCGTCGCAAGAATTCCGTTGCCAAAATCCCAGAAATAACCCCAGAGAAGCCCGCCCATATAAGTCGATGAATAGTCGCGGTATGGGGCGGGGCCAAGCCAACGATCCCAATCGAGGCCTTCCGGCTTAGTTTCGCCGGTTTTAACCGTAGGAAGAGCGTCGCTCCACATATTGTGAACGCGTACGAATTCGATTTTACCAAGCGCTCCCGCTTCGATCGCCTGCTTGGCCGTACGACAATAGGAAGCCGAACGAGACTGATTGCCCGCACCTACGATTCGACCGTATTTTTTTGCGGCCGCGATCATTTGTTCTCCTTCGAACGGCGTTCGACAGAGCGGTTTTTCGCAGTACACGTCTTTGCCGGCTTCGCACGCCTGAATTGTATGAAGAGCATGCCAATGATCCGGCGTTACAAGAACGACTCCGTCGACGTTCGGATCGTCGAACAGAACCCTCGCGTCCTGCGTCGTTTTAGGCGAAACGTCGTCTCGCGTCAGTTGTTGGGCCCGAGAGATTGCGCGATCAATGAACGCGTCGCAACAATATTCAAAACGCACGTCGTCTTGAGGACGCGCGAGGAAATCTCGACTCACCCAGTCCGAACGCGAACCGCAGCCAATCAAGCCAAGTCGAATACGATCGTTAGCGACGGCGGAGCGAACCGATTGCGAGTTAGTTAATATTGTCGCCGCTCCGAAAGCGAGCGAACTTTTTACGAAATCTCGTCTTTGCATTTTGTGATTCCTTAAAATTGCGCCAAGCGCTCGTATGGATTAATCAAGCGAGACAAACGCCTTCGGATATGAAGGCGGGAAGGGCGCTCGCGCGTAGCGAACGGCCGGGACTCCAAATAAGAGGACTATTTTGAGCTCGTATTGATCGGGAATATGCAATCGTTGATATAACTCCGGAACTGCGTTGAACAGGTTCGTGGCCATGCCGTCCCAACATGTCCCAAGACCAAAAGAGCATGCGAGGAGTTCAAATTGAGAAGCCGCTATATACGGATCAATATGCGCGTCCCTTGCTTCTGGAAGAACAGAAACAGCGACAAAATGGGCGGCGTTTCGGAAGAAAACGTCTTCGCCTGCCGCCAGCGCTTCTCTGAATTTTCCGTAACGTCTGATTTCTTCCGGAAGTTCTTCATCGGAACGAGACGTCAAGTATTGAGCAAAAGCCGCGCGACACGCGTCGGTCGTTTCCAACGTTCGGGAATAGGAAAAGAAAAACGCGCGGTCGTTGCAACCGGTCGGCGCATAATCCATCGCTTTTACAAGACGATCGAACACTTCTTCCGAGACGTTTTCTCGGCGATACGCTCTTACGCTTCGACGTTGCCGCAAAAGGTTTTCCATAAACGTCGGCTTTGGAGTCTCGCTTATAGACGCGCAAGAGTCCGGCGTTTCGCCGTTCCATGAAAGCGCGCCCGTAGGACAAATAGCCAGACAATGCCGACATTTAAAACAACGCGCCTCTCCGTCTGGGACTGTTTGAGGGAGTTCGTTTTCACGCATAACGACGATTTTAGCAAGGCAGTCGTTCACGCATGAACCGCAACGAACGCAGCGTTTAGCGTCGACTTCGATTGTCCATGGACGTTTTGTAGTCATGTGCGCGTTCCTTTTACCGAATACTTTTAGCGAATATTAACGGGTCCAGGGAATATAACCTGACGCCGCCAAAATTGTTTTTTGGACAAGGAGTTCATGTTCAAACGTGTACGGATTGTTCTTCTCCCCTCTGATAAATTTCGCCAGATCGATAAGCTGACCAATGTAACGGTCTTCAAACGGATCTATTTGCAAGTGATGCGTTCCTCGTTCGTATTCGTCGTTTCCTTCAGCCAAGGTCAGACGGACGTTTAGCGGAACCGTTTTGCCCGTTTGGGGATCGCGGGAAAAATCTTCGAGAGGCAGAAGCTGGAACGAACCTTTGCTCCCAATAATCGATAAACAGCGATTTTGAAATCCGTCGATAGCTCGTTCCGTTACGCGAAGATTAACAATGGCCTTGTCGTAGAGAAGGACGGAAAGCGTGTTGTCGCTCAAACCGTCCGGATCGGGGCGTTCAAATACGCTGATTTCGTTGGGCGCGCCGAGCATTTCAACGACAAAGTCGATCAGATGCGATCCGAAATCATACATGCCTCCCCCGCGATATGTCGCGAGCCAGCGACGAAAATCAGGATCGACGTCGTTCCGGTTCATATTGGCGCGAACGTCGTGTATTTCTCCGAGCCAGCCGTTTTGAACGGCTTTAATCGCCAGCCTAAACGCCTGATTTGTTCTAAACATGTAACCCGGCTGCATGACGACGCCGTGAGTTTGGCATACGTCGAATAGTTCGCGACATTCGTCGAGGTTTTGCCCTAGCGGTTTGTCGACGTGCATATGCAACCCGAGTTCCGCGCAACGTTTAGCAGTTGGAATCAGTTCGGTCATTTCCGTCTCGACGGCGACGGCTTCCAGTCCTGGCGTCGCAAGTAGTTCTTCTTGGGATTTCCATTCAAGACCGCTGTAGCACGACGCGTTTTTATATTTCTTTTCCCATTCGGGCGATTCGGCGGCGATTCCGACGATTTCATAGTAGTCGGGCAATAGTTTAAGACTCGTTATCTTTCCGCTGGCATGTTCGTGTCTAACGCCGATTTGCGCGATTTTTATTTTGCGAAAAGGTTCCGCGCGTTCTTCCGCTAATAAAGCGGTTGTTCCAAGAGACGCGGCGACGGAGGTCGATAAAAATTGACGGCGATTCATAACCTGGTTATTCTTTCTTGATTAGGGATTCATACGACTGGTTTTTGTCGAGGCGGAGGTTCAAGGCTGTTTACTTGTCGAGTCCGCCAAATCGACGACGGCGAGTTTGGAACCAACGAATTGCCTCCCAGAGTTTTTCTTTGGTGAAATCCGGCCAGAGAACGTCGTCAAACCAGAGTTCCGCATAGCTCAATTGCCATAGTAGATAATTGCTGAGTCGTCTTTCTCCTCCCGTTCTGATAAACAGGTCGGGATCCGGCGCGTCAGGATCGTACAAATGAGAGGCAAAATATCGCTCCGTAATAAGTTCGTCGACAGACGACGCCCCGGCGTTTTCAAACGCTTTGTCATGCGCTTTTTCGTTAGAGAGTTCCTTAACGATACGACGAACGGCGTCGACGATCTCTGCGCGCGATCCGTAATTGATCGCAAGCGCAAGCGTCATTCCCGTGTTGCTCGACGTAACTCTTATCGTTTCATCCATTTCAGCAAGCGTTTCGTCGGGAATGCCCTCTCGTCTGCCAACGACGCGCAATCGAATTTGTTTTTCCATCAATCTCGGTCGTTGCTCAATCATGTATTTTTTAAGCAGGTCCATCAGCGCGTCGACCTCCGCCTGAGGTCGTTTCCAGTTTTCACTGGAGAAGCAGTAGAGCGTCAGACGACCAACTCCGAGCCTTGCCGCCTCTTCGACGATTTCCTTGACGGGCGTAGCTCCACGAAGATGTCCCTCCGTGCGAGGAAGGCCTCGCTGTTCCGCCCAGCGTCCGTTTCCGTCGAGCACAATTGCGATATGACGGGGCGTTACTCCCGTTGGCGCTTCTGTGAGAGGTGGAACGTTTTGTGTTTCTTCCAATGGACGTCTCCTGAATCGGTGTTAAATCAACTTGGGCAAGAAGAACGCTTTTCAAGCGCTGTTTAGTATATCTGCTCTTTTCCTGTTTTTCAAGAAGAAAACGACGTTTTCTTGTATTCGACGCCATTTACTGATAAAATTGAGCGTCGCTGTTTTTCCGCCAATTTTTTCGTAAAAGGAGTATCCATGTTTGTTCTTAAAGAGAATCGGATTTGTTTATCATTGGCGTTTTACGCTCTTGCTTCTGTATGGAACGTCGTTTTTTCGCAAGAGCGAACGGTTGAGATGCAAATCGACTCCGCATGGAACGCCGTATGGACCAATTTCTATTCTCCTCAGACTCGACTCTTTTACGATTTCCTCGAATCGTTAGAACCTGGGAAGACGCTTGATCATCTTCCAACTCCTGAGGAAGTCGACGCGCTCTATCCTCATGCGTGCGGTTACGGCACAGGGATGGAAGATTGCGCGATATCTGGAGGAGTCGTTCTGGACGCGCTGATAGACCGATATGCAAACGAAGAGAAATCTGGCGCGAGTCCCGAGACCTTAGAGTCAATTAAAGTCAAGGCGCAAGACGTTTTTTCCGGCCTGGAGCTGTTGACGACAGTTTCCGGATCGCCCGGATTTGTCGCGCGAGGCGTGAGTCCCAAGGCTTTGGACAAGTGCTATATTAATAGTTCACGCGATCAGGTTACTCATCTTGATTTGGCAGTTTGGAATTATTGGCGTTCCCCGCTTTCCGACGAAGAAACGCGTAAGCGCGCCGCGTCGATTCTGTACGCGATCGCCGATCGCATGACGCGCAACGTCACTCCGGAAAACGACTATGACTTTCTGTGTAGCGACGGGTCGCATTGTAGAATCGGCATTTCGCGCATGGCGGACGTCGAGGATCATGAAGCCGCCCGTTTAACGGCGATTTACGCCGTTGCCTGGGACGTCGCGAAACGTTCGAACGATTCTGAAAAAGAAAAAGAATACTGGGCGCGGTGGAGAAATATCGCGCAAGATACGGTCGCTCAATCGGCGCACATTATCGACAATCCGAGCCTATGCAATCGCATGCCCTCATACGCTTATTTGCAGATGCAGGAATCGCTCGACGTCCTGTATCAACTTGAACCGGAACAAGAATTAAAAGAAACGATTAGCAAAACGCTGAAATTTGTGGCGAGTCGGGTTAAATCGCGACAGAAAAACGCTTTAAAGAATCTGAAAAGCCACGACTTAACTCAGACGGCTCCAAGTTGGCGAGAAGTTGGCGGCTTGAAAGGGGCGTATCGCGAAACCTGGTATTGTCCCAGAGAATGCGGCGAAATTGCGTTGACGATCGCCCTCGATTCTGCGAACGGTTCTTTTGACGAAGAATCTGCCCAGGTTTTAAAAGAAGCTCTTATGACTCCCGATTATACGAGAATAACCGGTTGCGGCGTTTTCCACTTGTTAGGGGCGTACGAGAAAGCGCGACGGCTTGGTTGGTTTTGATTGGCGGTTAAAACACGTATTAAAGACAACGACGTTTGCGCAAAAACGATATTTTTTTTCGTCATTTTTTGTTGACGACGTAAGTTTCTACAATTATATTAGAGCGCAGTAGTTTATTGCGTTCGCATCCTAAACAATCGTCGCGAACGTGTGTTACGGAAGATTAGGCATGGAATTTTAACGATGAGCGTCAATGAAAAGAAATATGCGATAGGCGTCGATTACGGTACGAACAGCGTTCGCGCTTTGGTTGTGGATCTTGCCGACGGGCGCGAACTTGGGACGGCGGTTTCCAATTATCCGACCGGCGATCTCGGTATTATTCTTGACCGCGCTCAACCGACTCTGGCTCGTCAGTCTCCCCGCGATTACGTCGATTGCTTTATGATTGCCGTTCGCGAGGCTGTTGAACAGGCCAAGAACGACAATCCGCGCTTTGATCCCAAAGACGTCGCCGGCATAGGGATTGACACGACCGGATCGACGCCGATTCCCGTCGACTCAGACGGCGTTCCTCTAGCTTTTCAAGAGAAGTTTAAGGACGTCCCCGCCGCAAACGCATGGCTTTGGAAAGATCATACGTCCATTGAGGAAGCGGAAGCGATTACGAAACGCGTTCACGAGCTGGGGAACGGGTATCTGGACAAATGCGGCGGCATTTATAGTTCCGAATGGTATTGGGCCAAAATCTGGCATTGTTTGCGTGAGAATCCCGAAGTTTTTGAAGCCGCGTATTCGTGGATTGAGCTCGCTGATTTCATTCCTGCGTACATTACGGGAAACATGAAGCCTGAAACGCTGGCGCGTGGGATTTGTCCTGCAGGACATAAGGCTATGTGGGACGCGGATCACGGCGGTTTGCCGTCCGCTGATTTTTTGGCTTCTCTCGAGCCCAAATTGACAAAGTATTTGGGTCGTTACGCAAAAGAGACGAAAGCCGCCGACCAACTTGCCGGTTATCTTACCGCCGACGTCGCCGCAAAAACAGGACTTGTCGAAGGAACGCCCGTCGCCGTTGGCGCCTTTGACTGCCACATGGGAGCTGTTGGCGCGGGCGTCGCTGCCGGAACGCTTGTCCGGATCGTGGGAACGAGCGCTTGCGACATTACGACGCTTCCACTTGACGCTGATCTTCGAGCGATACCGGGACTTTGCGGAGTTGTTCCCGGATCTGTATTGCCGGGAGCGTACGGTATTGAAGCGGGGCAGTCCGCCGTAGGCGATATTTATCGTTGGTTTGAACGCTCTCTTGCCCCTGTTCAGTATACTGCCGGCGGCAACACGCTTTACGATTTGGAACAGGACGCTGCAAAACTTCTTCCGGGCGAATCCGGGCTTGTCGCGCTCGACTGGAACAACGGTAATCGATGCATCCTCGTCGATCAGGCTCTAACCGGCGCGATTATTGGAACCACGCTCAGCACGACCGCTGCCGAAACGTATCGGGCTTTGATCGAAGGAACCGCCTACGGCGCGCGAGCGATCATCGAACGTATGGAGGAATACGGCGTTAAAATTAACGAAATTGTCATTTGCGGGGGAATCGCCGAGAAGAGCCCGACGATCATGCAGATCTTTGCCGACGTCTGGAATCGACCGTTAAAGATTTCTCGAAGCGCTCAAACGTGCGCTCTCGGAGCTTCTCTCTTTGGCGCCGTCGCAGGGGGAGCCTTTGCAAACGTCGACGAAGCTCAGCGCCGTACGGTCGCCTATAAGTCGACCGTTTATGAACCTCAATCAGAGGCGGTCGCCGTCTACGAGAAACTCTACCGGATTTATAAGACGCTCCACGACGCGTTTGGCGTTCAAGGAACGCGTTCCGAGCTCTATCCCATTATGAAGGAGCTTATTGCAATTCGCGATTCTGTTCGCGAATCGCGCAGGATTTGAATTTTTCGACAATCGCGTTTTTGGCGCGTAGTCGCTATACGGCGTCGAAAAGGCGCCGTTTTGTTTAGTCGTTCACAGTTTGTTTTACATATCGTCACAAAGTGAAAAGGTGTTTTTATGACGTCTGTGTTTAACGCGCTTGTTTTTGCAAACAGCGCCAGCGCGGCTCTCAACGGTTGGGATTGGACTACCCTTGGGCTTTACTTCGCGCTTTTACTTGGTCTTGCCTGGTGGGTCATTTCGCAAAAGAACGATTCGTCCAAAGATTATTTTCTCGCGGGTAAAAAGGCGGGTTGGATTGTTATTGGCGCCTCGCTCTTCGCTTCGAATATTGGTTCGGAACACCTTGTCGGTCTTGCAGGCACCGGCGCTAACGACGGTATGGCAATGGCGCACTATGAACTTCACGCATGGTGTTTGCTCGTCCTTGGCTGGATTATGATTCCTTTCTACGAAAGAAGCGGCATTTTTACAACTCCCGAGTTTCTTGAACGTCGTTACTCGCCGGCCGCGCGTTGGATTCTTTCGTCTATTAGTTTGCTCGCGTATATCTTTACGAAAATCTCCGTGACCCTTTTTGCCGGCGGAATAGTCTTCAAAGCGTTGTTCCCTATCGAAATAATCGACGGTATTAGCAACTTCTGGGTAGGCGCGGTCGGCATGGTTCTTATTACAGGTTTGTATACGATCCTTGGCGGTCTTCGAGCCGTTTTGTATACGGAGTTGCTGCAAACCATTGTTCTCCTTGTTGGCGCCGCGAGCGTTTTATTCTGCGGTCTGCATCAGGTTGGCGGGTGGGACGAGTTGAAAAAGAGCTCCCAGGGAGTCGATCGTATCGTAGGATATAAAGTCGTTCTTAATGAGGAGGAACTTGGAGAATCCTCCCCCGAATTGCTTCAAGACGATTATGACGAAGACGTTGTCGTTTCTCGACCGCTCGTAGATATGGGACTGACGTCAACTCCTGAAATGCAGGCCGTTAAAAAAGAAATAGCGGCTGCTGTAGCCGCTAAACAGGAGGACGTGCAACCTGTCGACAATCCGTTGATTTCAGATTTGAGCAGCGAGGAAGTCGAACTTATTAAAGAGAAAGTATCTCCCGAATCTTTTGAAAAGTATTCAATACTGGAAGCCGCCAAAGAACGAGGCAGTCGATCCGCCAATTATCTTTTGGTTTCCGAGTTGAGTCGGGAAGAGGTCCTCAAAATTCAGGAAAAAGTTTCTTCTGAAACCTTTGAAAAATATTTTGCCGACGTCGATTCTTTCAGACCGATTGAAGAAATCGTTCCGAGTGAAGTTCGCGCCAAGGCGGATCATTTCAACCTCTGGAAACCGATTTCTCACCCGAAGTATCCCTGGTTTGGGCTTCTTTTTGGCGCGCCGGTCGTGGGACTTTGGTATTGGTGTACCGACCAGTATATCGTTCAGCGAACGCTTGCCGCAACCGATCAGAAGGCGGCGCGCCGAGGGACTATTTTCGGCGCCTATTTGAAGTTAACGCCGGTCTTCCTCTTTATTGTTCCGGGTATGATTGCGTATGGCGCCGCCGCTCAGGGGAAATTGAATCCAGAGGTGTTGTTCGACGGTAATCAGGCTTTCCCGATTCTTGTTAAAGAAGTTCTTCCGACAGGCTTGCGCGGCATTGTTATCGGCGGTCTGCTTGCCGCTCTTATGAGTTCGTTGGCGTCTGTTTTCAACTCGTGTTCAACGCTCTTTACGATGGATATCTATAAGAAACTGCGCCCGCAGTCTTCCGAAAAGAACATGGTTTGGATTGGTCGCGTCGCTACGTGCTTCATGGTCGTTTTAGGTTTGTTGTGGATTCCGACAATTTCGATGATGAAGGGGTCGCTCTACAATTATTTGCAAAGCGTTCAGTCGTACATGGCTCCGCCGATTTTTGTTGTGTTCTTCATCGGCGTTTTCTCTAAGCGCGTCAACGGACCCGGATGTCTAACCGCGTTAGTTGTCGGTTTTCTGCTTGGCATGGGCAGACTCGCGTGTGAGATCATCGACGGAGTAGCTCCGTTCCACAACGGTTATTTACATTGGTTTGCCACGACTAGTTACACCTTTATGTGTATTTATTTGACGGTTATTTGCGCGTTGTTGATGTTCCTGGTTAGTCTCCTGACGAAAAAGCCTTCTCCGGAACAACTTGAAGGATTAACTTATTCAACCGCGACAGCCGAACAAAAGGCGATTACAAAAGCCAGTTGGAATTGGGTTGACGTAGCTGCTTCTGTTGGATTGATTTTTATTATTATCGTGATCTATTCCTATTTTGTCGGATAAACTTGTTTCTCGGTTTTTTAGTCTGATTTAGACGGTTATTATGGATATTGGCAAACTTAAAGAAGACGTTTTTGAAGCGAATTTGGAGCTTGTTAGACGAGGCCTTGTGCTTTACACATGGGGCAACGTGAGCGGGATAGATCGCGAGCGCGGTTTAGTCGTCATTAAGCCGTCCGGCGTTTCCTACGACGTTATGAAGTCGGACGATATGGTTGTTCTTGACCTTGCGACCGGTTCGGTTGTCGAAGGTTCGCTTCGTCCCTCGACCGACGCTCCGACGCATTTGGTTTTCTATCGCGCGTTTGCCAATATCGGAGGGGTGGTCCATACGCATTCTTCTCATGCCGTCGCGTGGGCGCAAGCTCAGCGCGATATTCCGATCGTCGGCACAACATGCGCCGATTATTTCTATCAATCGATTCCATGCGCGCGCGCATTAACTCGCGAGGAAATAGCCGAAAATTATGAGAAGGCGACCGGCGACGCGATTGTCGAGGCTTTTCGAGAACGCGGTATTGATCCTGACTCCACGCCCGGCGCGTTGGCGAGAAATCATGGGCCGTTTACGTGGGGAAAATCGCCGGCAGACGCGGTTTATAACGCCGTTGTGTTAGAAGAAACGTCGAAAACGGCGTTAATGACGGCGATATTAAATCCCGCGCTTCCGGTCGACGAAGCTCTGGTCGAGAAACATTACTCGCGTAAACATGGACCTAACGCCTATTACGGTCAGAAGTAGCTAAACGATAAAGCGTTATTAGAAATATAGAGTTGTTATACATGAAAAAAAACGAATATGAAATTTGGTTTTTGACAGGCGCGCAAACGTTGTACGGCGACGAAGCGCTTCGACAAGTCGACGCGCATTCTCAAGTCGTCGTCGACGGTTTTAACGCGTGCGGCAAGTTGCCCTGCAAGGTCGTCTATCTTGGAACGGTCAAGTCGACAGAGGAAATCGCGTCCAGATTTCGGGAGGCGAACGCGTCTTCAACGTGCGTCGGCGTCGTTGTTTGGATGCATACTTTTTCCCCGGCGAAAATGTGGATCAGGGGATTGCAACTTTTACAAAAACCTATTTTGCATCTTCACACGCAATTCAATAAAGAGATTCCATGGAACGAAATCGACATGGATTTCATGAACCTGAATCAAAGCGCCCACGGCGATCGTGAATTCGGGCATATTATGACGCGGCTTAATAAACCTCGAAAGGTCGTCGTCGGTCATTGGGAAGACGTCGACGTTCAGGAACGCGTCGCGTCCTGGGCGCGAGTTTGTTCCGCCTGGAACGCCCTAAACAACTTGCGTATCGTGCGTTTTGGCGATCAGATGAACAACGTCGCCGTGACGGACGGCGATAAAGTCGACGCTGAAACGAAATTTGGTTTTCGCGTTGAGTATTGTCCCGTTGGAGAATTAGCGTCGGCCGTGGACAAAGTTGATTCCGCCGACGTCGACGCGCTTGTTAAGGAGTATGAGACGCTTTATGAGTTTGCCGACGACTGCAAAACGCCCGGTAAACAGCGAGATCAGGTTTTTGAAGCGGCTCGTATCGAACTTGGTTTGCGTCGAGTTTTAGAGAAATGGGACGCGCAAGCCTTTACGACGAATTTTGACGATTTGTACGGTTTGAATCAGCTTCCGGGCTTAGCGTCTCAACGTCTTATGGCGGAAGGGTACGGTTTTGGCGCGGAAGGGGATTGGAAAACGGCGGCGTTGCTTCGAGCGATGAAAGTCGCCGCGGACGGATTGCCGGGCGGCACGTCGTTCCTGGAAGATTATGTCTATCATTTTAAAGGCAAAGGCGCCATTCTTCAGGCGCACATGCTCGAGGTCTGTCCTTCGATTGCCGGATCGAAACCGCGTATGGAAGTCCATCCCCTGGGAATTGGCGGAAAAGCCGACCCCGCGAGACTGGTCTTTACCGCAAGCGAATGTTCCGGCGTGGCCGCCACGATCGTCGATCTTGGCGACAGATTCCGTATGATTGTCAACGAAGTCGATTGCGTCGCGCCGGAAGCCGATCTTCCTAAACTTCCGGTGGCTCGCGCTTTTTGGACGCCGCGTCCCGACCTTAAAACGTCCGCTTGCGCCTGGATTCTCGCCGGAGGCACGCATCATACTTCGTTCTCGTCTGCGTTGACGCGCGAACACCTGGAAGATTTTGCTGAAATTGCTCAAATTGAAGCGGTGTTCATCGATTCTAAGACGACAATTTCCGATTTTCGTCGCGAATTGCGTTGGAACGACGCGTATTATCGTTAATGCTTCTGAAATTGGCGGATTATGGCGATTAAGTCGCAACCTCTTAAAGTCGCTCTGCTCATTGAGACGTCGCGTAGTTACGGACGCGGCGTTCTCCAGGGCGTGGCGCGCTATTCGCGCTTACACGGGCCCTGGCGATTCCTTTTGACTCCGGGCGACTTTGAACAGGTTTTGCCCAAAATGCGCGATTGGAAAGGGGACGGCGTCATTGCGCGAACGTTGAACGAGAAGTCGGCGGAAGCCATTTTGGAAATGGGATTGCCGACGGTTCTACTTGATTATTCCGTTGACAAACTCGATCTTCCCAAAGAAAAAACTCGATTTTGCGTCGATTTAACGAGCGATTCTGTCGGCGCGGCAAGATTAGCGGCGAAGTGCTTGCTTGATAAGAAAATATCGCGATTTGCTTACGTAGGTTATCCGTTTCAATCATGGTCGATTAAACGAGAACGCGCTTTTGTCGACGCGATTGCCGAAGTCGGTTTGGAAACGCAAGTTTATCGCGCGCCTCTTCACGCGGGGAGGCCTCTTAGGTGGGAGAAAGAAGAAGCTGTTTTAAGCGCGTGGCTTAAAGCTCTTCCGAAACCTATCGGGATCATGGCTTGCAACGACCAACGAGGGCGCGAGATACTCGACGCTTGCGAATTGGCGGGTATTTCCGCTCCCGAACAGGTCGCGGTCGTCGGCGTAGACGCCGACGAAGTACTTTGCGAACTGAGCGTTCCGTCGTTGACGAGCGTGGCGCTTAATGCGGAAAAAGGGGGGTATGTTGCCGCTAGCGTATTGGCGGAAATGATGAACGGATTAGAACCGTCTGTCAAGCATATTTTGGTCGAACCGCTCGGCGTCGTGGAGCGTCGATCGTCGAATATCGTTTTGGTAGACGACGAAGACGTCGCTCAGGCTCTTCAAATGATCCATACCGACCGTCTTGAAACTGTTTCGGTCGACCGAATAGCGCGCGACGTCGCCGTTTCTCGGCGCACTTTGGAAATTAAGTTTCGTAAATATCTTGGACGAACTATCTTAGACGAAATTAAAAACGTTCGTATAGAACGAGCGAAACAGATGTTGCGCGAATCCGACGCGTCCATTGAACGCATTGCTCTGACCGTTGGATTTAGCGCGACAAGCTACTTTATTCAGACGTTTCGTAAAGAAGCGGGCGTTACTCCCGCGCGATATCGACGCGACGTTCGCGGGGAATAAACGCGTCTCTTCCCAATCTGCGCGCCGTTTTCTATTTCGAGCCAGGCGCGACGGGATATCTCAGGGAAAAATAAAAAAGCCCAAACGCGGGGACGTTCGGGCTAAGAATCTGAAAACGCTATGCGTTTAGAAGGGCGCTTCTGACGACGAATCGTCAATCTTTGCTTTTGACGTCGCCTTTTTTTTGACCGCCGCTTTTTTCTTAGTCGTCGTCTTAGAGGCAGCTGTCTTTTTAGCGGTTTTTTTAGACGACGTCTTCTTACTTGCCGCTTTTTTAGTCGTTTTCTTTGCGGACCGTTTTGCGCGAGTCGAAGGACCTTTCGCCGCGCGATTAGCTAATAGTTCCAACGCACGTTCGAATGTAAGTTCGTCTTGCGTCAGATCTTTAGGTAACGACGCGTTGGTTTCGCCGTCCGTTACGTAAGGACCGAATCGTCCCGAAAGCAACTTGACCGTCTCTCCCGTAACCGGCGAAACGTCGAAAACGACCAACGGCTCCGATTTTTTGGCGGTTGTCTTGGATCCGTATTTGGGTTTGGCCAAAAGTTCAAGCGCCTGGTCCAGAGTAATTTCCAACGGCGAGAGATCGGACGAAAGAGAACGCGTTTCCGCGCCGCGTTTAACGTAAGGGCCAAAACGCCCGTTAGAGACAATGACCGGCTCGTTGACGTCCGGATCGACGCCTAACGTTTTAGGCAGACTTAGCAGAGCTATGGCGACCTCTAAGTTGACGTCGCCGTTCTGCATGTTGCGCAAGAGAGACGCGTTTTGTTTGTCTTTGTCGTCGTTTTCTCCGCGTTGGACGTACCATCCAAATCTTCCGTGTTTTAGAAAGATCGGCTTGCCCGTTTCCGGGCAATGGCCAAGTGGCGCCTCCGGCTGTTTCGACGATTCAAGCAACTTCAATGCGGCGTCTAAGGTCAATTCATCGGGCGGAGTCTCGTCGTTGACCGACGCTTGCGTTTCGCCTTGTTCAAGGAACGGACCGAATCTTCCGACACGCAAATAGACAGGCTCGCCGTCAGAACCGTCTTCGTTTTTGGGAACCCCGATGAAGAATCGGCTGACTTCTCTGGCGTCGATTTCGCCTGTTTTATTCTGAATAAGCGTTTTCAAGCCTGGCGCAAACGAATCGGGGAAGGGGAACTCGACGCCGCGTTTTGAGTTTGATTCAGAACCAAAGTAGAAAGCGCGCAAATAATCGAACCGATTACGCTCCCCTCGGCTTATTTCGTCGAGTTCGTTTTCCATATCGGCGGTAAAGCCGTAATCGACAAGAACTGGGAAATGCGTTTCCAGGAGTTTGCAAACGGCAAACGCCGTCCACGTCGGAATTAACGCGCCGCCTTTCTTAAAGACGTAGTGCCGATTTAAGATGACGTCGATGATAGACGCGTAAGTGCTTGGACGACCGATTCCCTTATCTTCTAAAGTTTTCGTAAGGGACGCTTCTGAATAGCGTTGCGGCGGCGTGGTCGTGTGTTCTTGCGGTTTGAGAGAAACGCATTGCAACGCTTCGCCTTTTTTGACGTCAGGAAGAATCGTTTCCTGATCGGCAAGTTCCGCGTTTGGATCGTCTTTGCCTTCGACATAAGCGCGAAGGTATCCTGGGAAGTCGATCATTTTGCCGCCGACGTGGAATTGCGCGTCGTCCAAGGCGACCACGATCGTCTTACGTTTCCCGACGGCGTCTTTCATTTGACTGGCGATAGTGCGTTTCCAGACAAGATCGTAAAGCTTGAATTCGTCTGAGGAGAGTTTTCCTCTCAACTCCTCCGGCAAGGGGAACACGCTTCCGGCCGGTCGGATCGCTTCGTGCGCCTCTTGCGCGTTTTTAACTTTTGTTTGGTAGTATCGCGGTTTTTCAGGAAGATACGCGTCTCCGTAATGCGTTTGCACAAGTCGACGAGCCGCGCTGATCGCTTCTTGCGAGAGGTTGGTCGAGTCGGTGCGCATGTAGGTGATGTACCCGTTTTCGTACAGACTTTGCGCGACGCTCATCGTTCGTTTAGCGGTGAATCCGAGCTTGCGGTTGGCTTCTTGCTGAAGCGCGCTGGTCGTGAACGGAGGATACGGCCGCGTCGAATACGGTTTTTCTTCAACAGACTCAACGAACGCTTGACCTGCCTGAAGAAGACGTTGAATGAGAGCGCTTGTCGAACGCTCGTCTAAAAGCGCAAATTTTTCAGGCTTTGACAAAAGCCCTGTCGACGGATCGAAGTCTTTGCCGGAAGGAATCGCTTTTCCGCCAACTGACGTCAAAGTCGCTTGAAACGCTCGTGCCTCGTCAAGGGAAAAAGAGCCGAGCACGTCCCAATAGACTGCGTTTTTAAACGACATTCTTTCGCGTTCTCGTTCGACGATTAAACGAACGGCGACGCTTTGGACCCGACCTGCGGAAAGATTGTTTCTAATCTTGTACCAGAGTAACGGCGACGCCTCGTACCCGTAGAGTCTGTCGATAACGCGACGCGTCTCCTGCGCGCCTACGAGGTTTTCGTCGACGTCGCGCGGATGTTGGAGCGCTTCGAGAATCGCGGATTTAGTGATTTCATGAAAGACAAGCCGTCGCGCGGGAACACGAGGTTGGAGAGTTTCCAACAGGTGCCAGCTAATGGCTTCTCCCTCGCGGTCCTCGTCCGTTGCGAGATATAGCGTCGAAGCGTTTTTAAGAAGGTCCTTTAATTTTTTGATTTGTTTTGTTTTTTCATCGGGAACGACGTAAATCGGCTCGAAATTCGAATCGACGTTGACGCCTAAACGCGCCCAAGGCTCTTTCTTGTACTTTTCAGGAATCTCACGCGCTCCTTTGGGGAGATCGCGGATGTGACCGACGCTTGCCTCGACGATATAGTCCGGTCCAAGATATTTCCCGATTGTTTTTGCTTTGGCTGGCGATTCGACTATTACTAAAGCGGGACCGTTTTCGGCCGTTTTCTTTTGCGTCATTGATAAGGTTACCGATGGTGTTGCGTCTATATGGGGGCGCGACGTCAATTTTGACTCGATGGGGCTCCGAAGGACGACGTTCGTGTCACAAAAATACGGCGCCATTGCGCCGATCTAACTCGTTTCCTCTTGATAACCCTGCTTATTCATTTTGTCAAGGGTGAAATTTTCCTTTATGTGAAAAATAGGACGATTTTTTGATTTCTTGAACGCGATTATTTTGAGAAAGTGCGGCACAGGAACTGCTAAAATAAGGAAATGAATTCATATCGACGTTCGCTTAGCCATTTCCTTCTCATTTTGAGATTCCGGCAGACTTTGTCAATTTTTTAGATTCGGAACGTTTTAACAACTTATTTCTCCGTGAAACGATTGAGGAGACCTCGTGAAGGTTTTAAACATGTGTCAACGAAAGGCGTTTTCATTTTTTGCGAGGGGCGTTACGTTCTTTTTGTCACATCGGCGGGGCGGGGGAGCTCACGTTGAAGGGGCTTGTCCGATTGACTTTCAACGCCTTTATAATATAATCGACTGCGCGTCTTCCCGAGAGTTTTTTAAAACGAAGACGCTGTTTTAAGGACCAAACGCGTACGATGAACGGTGAGAATTGGATAAACGAGGTTTTGCGTGAACGCGCGACGATAGCGCCTTCGTTGTTAGCGTCCGATTTTGCAAATCTTGAACGCGAACTTCACAAGTTAGAAGAGGGCGGAGTTAAGGTTGCGCATATCGACGTTATGGACGGTCGTCTTGTTCCCAACATTAGCGTGGGGGTTCCCGTCGTTTCGTCAATACGCAAGGTTACGACGTTAAAACTTGACGTGCATCTCATGATCGTCGAGCCGGAACGATATATTGAAGCGTTTCGCAACGCCGGGGCCGATTTCATTTCGATTCATATCGAGGCGTCTCCTTGTCCTACCGCCGCTTTAAATCGAATACGCGAACTTGGCGCCGTTCCGGGGTTGGTTTTGAATTACGGCACGCCGGTCGAGAAGATACTCCCCTTCGCTCATGAAGCGGATATTCTACTTGTAATGAGCGTTCCTGCCGGATTTGGCGGACAAAAGTTCCATTACGACGCGCTTGAATCGGTTCGCGCTTTGCGCAAAGCGGCGCGTCCTGACGCGCTCATAGAAATCGACGGCGGTATTGACGTAAATACAATAGGCGCCGCCGCAGAAGCGGGAGTAAATCTTTTTGTCGCCGGGACGAGCGTTTTTCACTCGCAGGATTATGGCGCTCAGGTCTCGCTGTTGAGAAAAATCGCTTTGGACGCGGCGTCAAAGAAGCGCGCCGTTTAAGCGTAAATAATAGAACGACTTTTGGTCGGATTTGTGGAATTACGTTATGAGTTGGCAAAATACGTCGAATAATAACCGTAAACGAGGGGTTCCCGAGGGACTTTGGGTGCGATGCCCCGGCTGTCAGGCGACCGTCTTTCGAAAAGAAACGCAACGATTGCTTGGAACCTGCCCCGAATGCGGTTATCACTGGTCGATTACCGCCCAGGAACGTATCGCACAAATGTTGGACGAGGGGACGTTCGAAGAATGGGACGCCGATCTTATCGCCGCGGATCCGCTTGAATTTTGCGATCGTAAGCCCTATAAAGAACGTCTTAAGAGCGACCGCATGTCGACGGGGCTTAAGGACGCTGCTGTTACGGGGTGCGGTCGAATCCGCGCGCGTAAGGTCGCGTTTGGCGTCACCGATTCCCGGTTTATTATGGGCAGTATGGGGTCGGTCGTCGGCGAGAAGCTGACTCGCGCCGTTGAGCGCGCTCAGGAACAGGATCTTCCTCTGATTATTGTGTCGGGTTCTGGCGGGGGCGCTCGCATGCACGAAGGGATTCTCTCTCTGATGCAAATGGCGAAGACTTCTGCGGCGTTGGCGCGTTTTCACGAGGCCGGCGGTCTTTTTATTTCCGTGTTGACTAATCCGACAATGGGCGGCGTCGCGGCAAGTTTTGCGTCTCTTGGCGACGTTGTGTTCGCCGAACCTAAAGCTCTTATTGGATTTGCCGGACCGCGCACCATTAAAGCGACTATTAACATCGAGCTTCCGCCCGGTTTTCAGACGAGCGAATTTCTTTTGGAACACGGATTTATTGATCGAATTGTCAAACGTCAGGATCTGAAAAGCGAGATAGCGCGCGCGATCGACTATTGTAAGAAGTAACGGCGTCGCAAGGGGATCGGTTTGGGCGTTAAAAAAAACAAAGGCGGTTCGAAAAAGATTCGCGTTTCTTTTAAGAACAATCGCAACGAACGCACTCGCGACGTCAATTGGACCAGACGGTATGAAGAGAGTCGCGCCGCTAATCAGGCGGAGGACGCCTGGATTAAGGACGACGGCTCGACCGAAGATCCCGACGCGGCCGAATCCGACGTCTTTTCCAACCGAAAGAGAAACGCTGTGCGAAACGCTCGTCGAAGCGGGGCTGGGTCTCCGGACGTTGGCGACGCCGCGCTTGGAGAGCGAATTGTCGCCAAAGGGGACGTTACGCGAAAACGAACCGTGGTTGGAACGTACGTCGGCGAAGAGAATCTTTCCGGCGAAACGGGCGACTGTGTCGTTCTTCCCGACGTCAATCTTGACGTGTGTCAAAAAGGGCGCGTGCTAAGCGTTCACGGATTGAACTGTTACGTTGAAGACGAACAGGGACGTTTGTTCACTTGCGTAACGCGCCGCGTTCTCAAAACCCTTTCCACGAATCAGCGTCAGGTCGTCGTGGCGGGAGACCGCGTTTATTTTCGCGACGCGCGTCTTCCCGACGGACGTTGCGAGGGAATTGTCGAACGCGTCGAACCGCGTTATGGGACGTTGAGCAGAACCAGCTGGAAACGCAAGCATATCGTCGTCGCAAACGTCGAACAGGCGTTGATTATAACCAGCGCGGCCGAACCTCGGCTTAAACCCAATCTTATTGATCGACTTCTCGTGACGTGCGAACGTTCCGGCGTCGAGCCTGTTATTTGCGTTAATAAGGTCGATCTGGTCGATCCGGCGTCCCTTCAGCCCTTTGTCGGCGTTTACGCGAAGATGGGATATAAGACCGTTCTGTTCAGCGCCAGGACGGGTTTTAATCTGGATCGTTTACGTCGTTTGCTTATTGGACGAGAAAGCGTCGTCGTCGGTCAGAGCGGCGTGGGCAAATCGTCTGCGCTTAATGCGATCGATCCGACGTTAAATTTGCGTGTCGGCGAAGTGAGTCGCGAAAATCATAAGGGCAAGCATACGACGACGACGGCCCGTCTGCTTAAATTATCCTTTGGCGGTTACGTCGTTGATACGCCGGGGATACGTCAGTTTATGCTGTGGGACGTCGAGCCCGAGGAAGTGGTCGGTTATTATCGCGACTTGCGACCTTACGAAAATCTGTGTAAATTCCCTGATTGCGTTCATATCAACGAGGCTTTTTGCGCCGTCAAAGACGCCGTCGCCGACGGTCGTCTCGATATGCGGAGATATGAAAGTTATTTGGCGCTTCGTTCCGGCGAAATGGAAAAAATGGAGAAACTTGAGTGATCCCTATGAAAAAACAATTGCCTCGCCGCGCTTTTTTAGGCGCAATTGCTTGTGGAACCGCTCTTTGCGGTTCTTCATGGGCGCAAACTGAAGTCGAAGAAACGGAAACTGCTTCCGAAGTCTGTCTTGATCCGTCAAAAGTTCGATTTTGTTTGAATCTTGGGACAATTCGCAATTATAATCTTCCTCTGATCAAAGAGCTTGAAGTCGCGCGCGATTCCGGTTATCGTTCCGTTGAAATCTGGTTTGATCGTTTGACCGACTATGCAAGAAACGGGGATAATCCTTTTGACCCGACCAGACTTGCCGAATTAAAGAAGTTCCTTGACGGCGAAGGACTTCGCGTTGAAGGCGGGATCGGTTTTGCGACATGGATTATGAACGAACCTGAGAAACGCTCTGCCGGTCTGGCTGAAGTAACGCGTCAGGCGGAGGCGTTGGCGACGCTTGGCGCGGGTTGTCTCGCCGCCCCGGCTGCCGGACCGTGGAACGAAAGAATTGAAGGCGTCTCGGTAATTGCGGAACGTTTTGCGGCAGTTTTAGAAATATGTTCGTCTTATGGCGTTCGCGCTATGTTGGAATTATGGGGAGCCTCCCCAACGCTCAGTCGTTTGTCTGATTGCCTGGCGATTTGCGCGGAAACGAATCGCGACGACGCGGCGCTCCTCTTGGACGCGTATCACTTATATCGAGGGGGGAATTCTTTCTCGGGGTTGAATCTCGTCGCCGGTTCCGCCATGCCGATTTTCCATATGAACGATTATCCGGCGACGCCCGAACGCGAGAAGTTGAACGACAGCGATCGTGTTTTCCCAGGGGACGGAATCGCGCCTTTCCGATCGATTTTGTCGGCGTTGGGAAAGAACGGTTTTAACGGAGCTCTCTCTCTGGAACTGTTTAATCCGACATACGCAAAACAAATGTCGGCTCTTGATCAGGCAAAGACAGGGCTTGCGAAGATGCGCGCATTATTCAATTAATCTCCGATAGAATCTTCTTTTTGAAAAAACGGCGGCGCTTGCTGTTGACGAGCGTCGCCGTTTTTTTATTGCGCGTCCCGCTATTGCCTGACGTCTTCCGTTTTTACCGTCTGATAGATTAAACCGCCCGCCGTTTCGTAAAGCGTTCCAATAGTATCGGCGTCGATTTTAACGATTGAGGAGTATCCGTAACAACCAGGCCGATAAAGCGTGAGCGCGCGAGGCCAGGTCTTACCCTCGTCTTCGCTAAGCTTTAACGTCATATTAATACGTCTCTTGGGGGAGTTGGGATTCATAAACGCGAGCAAATTAGAGTCGTCGCCGTCGATCGTTGATTTGACGCGAATCAGCGACGCCTGACAAATAGGGCAGGGCAGCGTTTGACTCATTTCTTCCTCTTGCGACCATGTTTTGCCGAAATCGTTTGTTGTCGCGACGGAGCGCGCAAAAACGTTAGTTCCGTAGTTGCGCATATTGATCATGATCGAACCGTCGTTAAGCTCGACAATTTGCGCTTCGCAAGTCGAACGTTTTGCGCCTGTTCCGACATGCCACGTTTCTCCATGATCGTCGCTCCATACGATTGTCGAGAAGAACCCTTTGTTTTCGTCGAGATACTGCGCGGGAAAGACAAGCGTTCCTTTGCGGGTAACGATTCCTGATCCGGGACCTTGAAAAAGAATTCGCCAGTTCATATCGGGAGCGACTTCGGCGGTGATATTTCGAGGTTCGCTCCACGTCGCGCCGTCGTCGTCGCTGTACGAGAGGATCAGTTGCCCCGACGTTTCCGGTTTCAAGCCGGGTTCAGACTGCCAAAGCGATTTTCCGTTATGAGCCCAAAGCGCGGCGATCCAAATTCTTCCGGTTTGGGGATCGACGAGAATCGACGGATCGCCAACGCCTTCTTTAGCTTCGTCTTCGCCTTTAATATCGATCGCCGCCTGCATCGGCTTCCATGTTTTGCCTCCGTCAAAACTCCGACTGCACGCGACGTCAATATTGCCGGGTAAGTCGCTAGCGTTTAAGCGTCTCGCGTCGTAGGCGGCAATTAGCGTTCCGGCGTTTGTTCGAGCCAGGGCAGGGATTCGATAAGTGTTGACGCCGTCCCAACCGGAATCTCGAATCAAGACGCCGAATCGGTACTCGATTGGTTCGCTGTTAATTGGCGTTTTTGATCCGTCGAACGTTAACGATTGAACGCCGATCTTAATTTTGAGATCAGGCGCGGCAAATTCCGAAGGAACCGCCCATAAGGACAGCTCTTGCGATTCTTGACGCGCTTGTGCGGCAAGTTCCGGGTCTACTTGAATAGGAATTTGGGTCGTTATGAGCGACGCGTTGGAATCGACGTTAAAATCGTTTTGGAATTCGTATCTACCGACGACGATCTTGCCAATTCGCGCTTCGAGACCAACGAGCAAACGCGGATTGGAAATACCGACGACGACTTCTTCAAGATTATCCCCTGGTTCTAAGTCGAACGCCTGAATTCTTGTTGGAAGAACGTCTCCCTTTGAAGAAATTAGAATTGGAGTTTCCGCTTCCGTGATTTTAGGAGATCGATCTGAGGATTCCGATCCAGAAGAGGACGTTTGAAAAACTGGGACGCAGAGAACGACTAACAGTAAAACGAACGAGTAAACTTGTCTCATTAAAGATACCTTTTGTTTGTAAATTGCGTCGGTTGACCAAACAATCTTTCGCTCTATTCTAACCGATTCCTGGAGACTCTTCAAGAATTATGTGCAAGAGAACGCCTCACGCCGACAACAAAAAAGGTCGGGAACAGAGCCCCGACCTCGTATATTAAGAAACGTGAAAACAATCGGTTTTACACGCTACGTTTCATTCGCCAAAGAAGCGTTTAAGCAATCCGGCGAAAC
>JAFZNK010000201.1 GCA_017550965.1 Thermoguttaceae bacterium | reverse complement strand
ACGCGTTGATTTTCGCGATCGCGTCGCTCGCGTGTCTTGCGGTCCCCGACCGGGACGCGCGCGAATTTGGGGTCGTCGTAGCGGCCGGTTTGCCTCTTGTCGCGCTCTTTCTGCTTATTGTCGAGCCGACTCTTATTCGACTTGCCGACGGCGACAATCCGTTTCGAACGACTCCTTCGCCGCTGGGAATCGAGTCGTCGACGCGATCGGTCGCGGGCGCGAAGAATTTCGTGTTCACCGTCGCGTTGCTGCTGATTCTCGCGTCCGTTTACGGGATAAGACGCGCGGTGTTTTCCAACGATCTTTCCGGTTTTCTTCCGCGCGAGCTCGCGGAAGTCTATCGCGGCGACGACGCGGCGACGATCGCGGGCAAACGCGCGTTGTACGCGTTGTCTTTTGCGGAGTCGCCGGACGAACTTGCGACGTTTAAAGCTCGATTTTCCGACGAGCCGACGTTAATAATCGACGACTTATCGTCGAGATTGCCGAACGTTACGTTTGAAAAACGCCGCACGATCGAGACGATCGCCGACTTTTTAAATCAATTGCCTTTGGAATTGGGCGAGCCGACGATTCCTGATCAGGCGACGCTGATGGACGCGATTCTCTGTCTCAAAGACGCGGCCGAACGCGCCGAATGTTCATGCGGAGACGAGTCGAAACGTCTGCGGCTTCTGGACGCGCTTCGCCGCGCTCAGGAGCGAATCGAGTCGTTCACGCCCGCGGAGTATCGAGCGAGGCTTGACGCGTTTGAAAGTTGGACGACAGTCGAGACTGTCAAGCGGCTCTACGCGTTGCGCGCGTTGACCGACTGGGCCAGGCCGACGACGGACGACCTCTCTCCGGAAATTCGCGCGCGATATTTCGCCGACGTTTCGGAACGGCCCGCTCTCTTCGTTTATTCGACCGCCGACTTGCGCGATCGCGGCGCGTTGCAGGCGTTTGCGTCGAACGTTCGCGCGATTTGTTCCGACGCGCGAGGGCCTGCGTTGGCGCTTTTCGACGCTCAGGAGAACGCGCGCAAGGGCGCGACGTTTGGATTGACGTTCGCGCTTGCCGCGGCCGCGTTTTTGCTTGCGTTTCGTTTTCGCGCGGCGTCGGACGTCGTCGCGGAACTTGTTCAGCCGCTGTTTTGCGCGACCGTCTCGCTCGGCTTGCTTGGTTTGACGCGCACGCCCGCGACGTGCGTTTCCCTTTTTGCGCTGGGCGCGTTGACGCCCGCGATTTGTTCGTCGAACGCGCGCGGCTCCAAAGACGCGGTTTTCGCGACGGTTATGGTCGCGCTTGGCGCGGCGCTCGCGCTTACGACGTCGAACGCGCCGAACTGGATCGACGTCGGGCGATTTCTTGCGTTCGTCGCGCTCGTTTGGGTTATTTTCGCGCTCTTTCGCGCGGAAAGCGACGTTAAAGACCTGGATTTGGAGAAACGACGATGAAAAACGTGATTTGCATGAAGTGGGGAACGAAATTTTCGCCCGAATATGTGAACGTCCTGGCGTCGCGAGTTAAAAAGAACATAACCGGCGACTATCGCTTCGTCTGTTTTACCGACGATACGACGGGACTTAGCCCGCTCGTCGAGACGCGTCCGTTGCCGGAAATGTCCGGTCTGGAAGGCAGACCCGAACGCGGTTGGCGAAAATTAACCCTTTTTCAGAAAACGCTTTCCGATTTAGAAGGGACCGCGTTGTTTCTTGATCTTGACGTCGTGATTGTCGAATCGCTCGATCCGTTCTTCGAAACCCCCGGCGATTTTAGAATTATCGAAGACTGGAATCTCAAGGGAACGAAAATTGGTAATTCGTCCGTGTTTCGATTTGAAATCGGGGCGCGTCCCGACGTTTTGGACTATTTTCTCGCCAATCGCGAGGCCGTATACCAGGCTCATCGAAACGAGCAGGCGTATTTGAGTTGGGCGATTGCGCAAAAACAAGAACTCCTGTATTGGGATCCGACGTGGTGCCTTAGCTTTAAACGCCATTTTATGAGGCGGTTTCCGCTGGGATACTTTTGCGAGCCGAAGAAAATACCGGGCGTAAAAATTATCGTTTTTCACGGCAATCCGAATCCCGACTGCGTCCGATACGGCTGGCATAACAAAACCGGTCTTCGGGCCGTTAGGAAAACGCCATGGTTGGCCGAGTTGTGGTCGGAATGACGCGCGTCCGCGCGTCCGTTGCCGGAGACGTCCGGTCTGGACGGCAGATTTGAGCGCGGTTGGCGAAAAATAACATTCTTTCAGGAAAGACGTTCCGATTTAGATAGGACCGTTCTATTTTTCGATTTTGACGTTGCGATTGTCGAATCGCTCGATTTGTTCTTCGAGACCCTCGGCGATTTTAGAAATATCGAAGACGGGAATCACGGAGGGACGAGAATCGGAAATTCGTTCGTATTTCGATTTGAAATTGAGCTGCGTCCCGGCGTTTTGAATTATTTTCTCAGGCGTCGCGAAGACGTTTTTCAGGGCGTCGAAACAAGCAGGCGTGTTTAAGTTGGGCGAGCGAGCAAAAAAGAACTCCTGTATTGGGATCCTACGTGGCGCTTTGCTTTAAACGCCGTTATATGAGGCGGTTTCCGTGGGATTCTTTTGCGAGCTAAGAAAAGGCAGAGCTTAAAATTTGTCGTTTTTCACGGTAATCCGAACCCCGACGGCGTCCGATACGGCTGTCACAACAAAACCGGTTTGCGCGCCGTTAGGAAAACGCCCTGACTGGCCGACTTATGAACGGAACGCGAAAACGCGCACCCGGTTAATCCAAGCTCCTCTTGTTAAAAACTCCATTCCGATTTTAACGATTTTATTGATATTTTTGATTGGTATTCTATCTTTTTTCTAGAACAGACGCAGTTAGTCCTAATTTTCTTGACGTCGGGAATATTT
>JAFZNK010000200.1 GCA_017550965.1 Thermoguttaceae bacterium | reverse complement strand
GTGTCGGAAAGGTCGGTATTTGGTGTTTGCGACGCTTTTTGGAAGATAATTATTCCGAAAAAGACGGCTTTCTTCTCTGTAGAGATATAAAAGAGTCCCCACTTGCACTCTGGATAAATATGTAGACAATAGTCAGAGACCGTTTTGGCGCTTTTTACAAGAACATTTTACAAGAGCAATAGAGAGAAGAAGAATGAGTGTGATTCGTAGTTTGACTTCGCGCGTACGAGCGATTGCGCTTGCATTGAGTATTGGAATGATTCTGTGCGCATTGACGACGGTCGGCGCAGACGAGAGCGACTCGTCGCGCGGATTCCGCGTTAACGCTGATCGCAAACCTTCGGCGGAAGACACGGCGGACTGGCACGTCTTTTTGGTCTCCGTTAACGACTACTCTGACAAAATTGGTAAGCTACAGTATACGAACGCAGACGTGCAGGCGCTAGAGAAGCGCTTTCTGAGTCTCAACGTGCCGCCGGAAAACATTAAGAAACTGATTAAGATGGACGGCGTATCGAATGATTTCTATCCCGCAAGGGGTCAGATTATGGAACAATTCGAAAGCTTTCTTAACGATCTTGATTCAAATTCGATCGTGTTCGTCTACTTCTCAGGACACGGTTTCAATGCGAAGTCAGGCGCCGTCGAGAAATCGTACTTTGCTCCGATCGACTTTAAATCGTCCGCAGAGACCTACGACCTCTCGACAGCAATCTGCCTAAACGACGATATTCTCGCGCCCCTTTCTTCAAAAGGAGCGCGTTTCTGCTGGCTGTGTGTTGACGCGTGTTGCAGTTATATCGATAAGAGTCGCGATCTCAACGCGAGTAATCCGATGGCGTTGAAGGACGACGATCTTCCTGTCGGTATTCTCTTTCAGCAGAGTTGCGAAGACGGCAAGAAGGCGTACGAGTACTTTAATGATGAAGTCGTAAACGGCAAACGAGAGACATTAGAGAAACTGGGAATAAACTTAACGAGTCCCGAACTCAAGCACGGTCTCTTTACGAAATCGCTTCTGGAAGCTCTCAACGGCGAGGATTCGCTTGCCGACGCCAATCAGGATGAGCGCGTTACGTTGAGTGAAATCGTCGCCTATGTTGAACGTCGAGTTAAGGAAGACGCGGAACTCTTCCACAGCCAACGTCAGCAACCGCGTCATCAAGTTAATGAAAAAGAGGCGCTTGACGATTTTATCCTACTTCCCAAGGTCAAAGGCTATTCGCCCGAGGCGTGGTTCAAAGCGCGCGCGCTAATGGATGAAGCTAAAAAGCTGTTGGAAGAACGCGATTACGAATCCGCCGTCGATAAAATCAGGTCGGCGCGCCAGCACCTGCCGAAGGAAAAGGATTTTGTCGAGCTCGAGGTGGACGCGCTATGCGAGCTGGCGAAAGAGTACCGAGCTAAGGAAGATTCTTCGCTCGCGCTCGCGACGATTATCGAGGCGCTGGGTCTCGACCCTGATAGCGCAAAATGCAAGCGTTTGAAGGCGGGAATTGAACATGACAAACCCGTCGATCCTCCAGATCCGGAGGGAACGAACACAGATAAGCCTAAGCTGGATTCTGACAAACCGCAATACCCTCTCCCTGTTCAGGCAGGTGCCTTAAAGACCTTTACAATTGCCGGAATCGAAACGAATTTCCGTTGGTGCCCGCCGGGAGAATTCATGATGGGAAGTCCAGATGGGAAAAATAGGTTTGGCAATGAAATTCTTCATAAAGTTGTGTTAACTAACGGATTCTGGCTGGCCGAAACGGAGACGACGCAAAGACTTTGGCAAGCGGTCATGGAAAGCAATCCGAGCTACTTCAGAGGCGACAATCTCCCTGTTGAGCAAGTGAGTTGGGATGACTGTCAAGTTTTCATAGATAGGATTCAACAGTACGCGCCAAGCGGTATGAAATACTGTCTTCCTAGTGAGGCGCACTGGGAATATGCGTGCCGCGCAAGAACGACGACGACCTATCCGTGGGGAGACAATATCGATTGTAGCATGGGGAATTTCGGTCCTGACAAAACGCATTCAACTGAGCAAGTTGTAAGCGATAGTCCCACTCGTTCAACTAAGCCAGTTATGAGCTATAGTCCCAATCCGTGGAATCTGTACGATATGCAGGGCAACGTATATGAATGGTGCCAGGACTGGTACGAAGATTATCCTACTGCAACGGCAACAGATCCCATCGGTTCCAGACCTGGTTCGTACCGTAGTCGCGTGAATCGAGGCGGCGGATGGCATGGCTTCGAAGGGTGCGCACGCTCTGCGGATCGCGGCACGAATAAACCAGATCAACGCTGTAGTTGGATAGGCTTCCGGCTAGAGTTGAGCGACGCTTCAAATTAAAACGGATTGCCGTTTTTGAAGCGTCGCGTTGCGCTTAGCGGCGCAAATTCGGCAACTAACGCACTGTCAACGTGGTAAAGAAACGCGCGTTACGGAGTCAAATCAATCCGTTGATTCTCATAAAGCGGGTTGTTCATAATCTCCGGCTCGTCGCCGACAAAAGCCTTCGCCGCCTCTTGATCGTCCTGTAGCTTCCACATAAACCATGCGGTAACGTAGCCGTCGGCGGCGTAGAGCATTTCGCCATGATGGGATTTTTTTCGGGTAATCATGACTTTCTCGACGGGAATTCGATCATACATTTCCGCCATGTCTTGAGGCGAAAGGACGTCGTTCCGACTCGACATAATCATGAACGTGGGAATCGTAACTTTACTAACGTCGTAAACCATGCCTATTGCGTTTGCAAGTTTTTCGCCGGTTGGCGAGAGGGAAACGGCGCAGCGATAGAGCGCGCTATGCTTGTTGTTCGTAATTGCGTTAAAGACGCCGACTCCTCCTTGAGAATGTCCAATGATCCCGATTCGATTAGCGTCGACTTTACCGTAAAAAACAGAATTCTCGTCCTCGTTGCAAGAAAGAATATACGCTAGCGTTTGATCGGTCGAATTACCGTTAAAGGT
>JAFZNK010000199.1 GCA_017550965.1 Thermoguttaceae bacterium | reverse complement strand
CCCTGACATATAGAGGTAAACCGCGCGGAGATTATCGCTCCGGCGCGGCGTTTTCTCATCAAGCAAGTTCAAACGATCGGCGACGCCCCGAAAGACTCAACGATCCGCCGCTTCTAAATATCTCGTCCCTAGTATATATCTTTAGCGTCTTGACGGTAGGGGTTCGAACGATTTTTCGACAAAAAAGGTTCGAGCGCGTTCCCAAAATCAGGGGAAAAACAAGGCCGAAACCTCAAAAACGCGTATAAGAAAGCGCCCGTCGTTCAGGAGACGACGTTCCGTGAAAATCGAGTCTCCCCCTCTTGCTTGTCAGGCTGATATAACGTATACTTATCGTGTAAAAATATGCGGGAGGAACGCGCGTTTGCGTCAACGTTCCCGTCCCGTTCAAAGCCTTGGAAAACCGAGGCGTTCAACGATTGCAATAAAGCTGCGACAAGGAGCAGGTTGATAATGTCGAAACGTTACTTCACGAGCGAAGCCGTGGGGATGGGCCATCCGGACAAATTGGCCGACCGTATTTCCGACAGCGTCTTAGACGCGTGTCTCGCGCAGGATCCTATGAGCCGCGTCGCGTGCGAAACGCTCGTGACGACGGGGCTCGCCGTTATTGCGGGCGAAATCACGACCAAAGCCCAACTCGATTACCAACAAATCGTTCGCGGCGCGATCAATCGCGTCGGCTATACGGACGACGAATTTGGAATCAACGGAAACACGTGCGCCGTCATGGTCGCGCTCGACAGACAAAGCCCGGACATCGCTCAAGGCGTCGACTCGACCGAGTCCAAAGACGTCGGAGCCGGCGACCAGGGCTTGATGTTCGGATACGCGTGCAATCAGACGCCCGAGCTTATGCCGTTGCCGATCGCGCTTTCGCACCGTATCATGAACACGCTCAACGACCTGCGTTTCTCCAAAGCGGTCGACTGGCTCCGTCCGGACTCCAAGAGTCAGGTTACCGTCGAATACGACGGCGACAAGCCGGTTCGCGTCGACGCGGTCGTCGTCTCCACGCAGCACGATCCGAGCGTCGATCAGAAACAAATTCGCGACTGGATTATTCCGAACTGCATTCTGCCGTGCCTTCCCCCGGAACTCGTCGACGACAAGATCAAGTTCTTCGTCAATCCGACGGGCAAATTCGTCGTCGGCGGGCCTAACGGCGACTGCGGTCTTACGGGACGCAAGATCATCGTCGACACCTACGGCGGCGGGGCGCGCCACGGCGGCGGAGCGTTCTCCGGAAAAGACCCGACGAAAGTCGACCGCAGCGCGGCGTATATGGCGCGTTATATCGCCAAAAACGTCGTCGCGGCGGGGCTGGCCGATTCCTGCGAAGTCCAGCTGTCCTACGCGATCGGCGTCTCCGAACCGATCAGCGTCCTGATCGACCTTGGCGGAACCGGCAAAGTCGACGAACAAAAAGTTTCCGACGCCGTGCGCGAACTCTTCCCGCTCACCCCGAGAGGGCTGGTCGACGCGCTCAATTTGCGCCGTCCGATCTTCGAAAAAACCTCCTTCGGCGGTCACTTCGGTCGCGGCGCCGACGTCTATTCCTGGGAAAAGAACGTCGGAACGCCCTGCGAAGAAAACGCCTATTTCACCTGGGAAAAAACCGACAAAGCCGAAGAATTGGCGAAATTGCTGTAACGCCTTCCCTTTTCGTTCGTCTTTTGGTATAATGTCAACGTCGGCGCCGCCAACCGGGCGGCGGACGTTCAAAAGAGTTAGAAGCGGCGTCTCCCGTTGCGCCGAATTTTAAAAGTTAAAAAACTATATTTAAACAGACATGCATGCGGCGAAAGCCGTTCACTTCGGAATACGCGTCGACTCGACGCGGAGATAGTAAATACGCGCTGGGCGAAGCGCGGCGTTATTGTCGTTCCGACAACCCCGTTATGAGGTAATAAAATGGAAATGACTCGTAAAGATTTTCTGAAAACCGTCGCTTTGGCCGGTTTTACCGCAACGTTCAGCGCCGTCGATCCGATCGCCGTCCTCGCGCAGGAGGGTAAAAACGCCGACGGTAAAAAAGTCGATCTGGTCGCGTTGCTTGGCGGAGAGCCCGCTCCGATGTTCGAAAAAGGTATCGCCGCGCTTGGCGGAATCGAACGCTTCGTGAAAAAGGGAGACAAAGTCACCATCAAGCCGAACATCGGCTGGGACAAAACCCCCGAACTCGCCGGCAACACGAATCCCGACCTGATCGTCGCGCTCATCAACGCGTGTAAAGACGCGGGCGCGAAAGAAATCGTCGTCTTCGACAACACCTGCGACAACTGGCGCAAGTGCTACGAGACGAGCGGAATCGAAGCCGCCGCCAAGAAGGCCGGCGCCGTCGTCATGCCCGGCAACGAAGAGAAATACTATCGCGAAACCGCGCTACCCAAAGGCAAGGCGCTCAAATCCGCGAAAATTCACCAGGCGATTCTCGACTGCGACTGCTGGTTCAACGTTCCGGTGTTGAAGAACCACGGCGGCGCGAGAATGACCGTCGCCATGAAGAACCTCATGGGCATTGTCTGGGATCGTCGCGCGTTCCATCAAAAGGGTCTCGACCAAAGCATCGCCGATATCGGAACCCTTGAGAATCCCGCGTGCCTGAACATCGTCGACGCCTATCGTCTCATGAAGACGAACGGTCCTCGCGGTCGCGACGAATCCGACGTCGCCCTCGCCAAGGGCTTGTTCATGTCGCCCGACCCCGTCGCCGTCGACGTCGTCGCGATCAAGTTCTTCGATCAGTTCCAGAAGATGCCGCTCGACGACGTGAAATATCTGCCGTTGGGGCAGGCTCACGGTCTCGGCGTCGTCGACCCCAATACGTTGAACGTCGAACGCATCAGAATGTGATAAAAACGTATCGCGTTTTACGGTAATCTTTTAAGAAATCGTCGGAGCGGATTTCGTTTCGACGATTTCTTTGTAAAATATCTCTAATTAACGCGTTCGACTTGTTTGACAAGCGGCGCTCCCGTTTTCCCGCCTTTTTCATAATCGCTGACATGAAATACAAATTCTTACGCGCGCTGCGCGTTTTAGTCGCGCTTCTTATGCTTGCGGCGATCGTCGCGTATTTTATCGATCTTCGCGAGAAAGTCCCGCAAAGTTTCGCGTGGCTGGAAAAAATCCAGTTTGTCGGCGCGGTTACGAGCGGCGCTCTTGCAATCACGCTCGCGCTCCTGGCCGCGACGCTCCTGTTCGGACGCGTTTACTGTTCCGTGATCTGTCCGCTTGGAATCCTGCAGGACCTGTTCTCCTGGCTCGCGGGCAAGTGCGTTCAGATTTGCGGCTCCAAAAAGGACGCCAAACCGAAAGAAGGCGCTCCGAAAGTCAAAAAAGTCAGGAAGCCGTTTGCGTGGAAGAATTTCTCGTTCCGCAAGAACCGCAAGGGAATTCGAATCGGGTTCTTCGTCTACGCGATTCTCGCCGGCTTTATCGGGCTGTTCTATTTCGGCCTGATCGAACCGTACGGAATTTTCGGACGCATCGCCGTGAACGTCTTTCGCCCGATCAACGTGATCGTCAACAACGAGTTGTTCTCAATGTTCCAGAACTCCGCCAACGACGACCTCAAATACGCGTTTTTCTACGTCGACTTGTCCGTCGAAAGCATCTGGGCGTTTATCGTCGGAATCGTCTCGTTTGTCGGTCTCGCCTATATCGCGGGCCGTTACGGACGCCTCTACTGCAACACCGTCTGCCCCGTCGGCTCGTTCCTCGGGTTCCTGTCCCAATTTTCGTTCTTCAAAACGCGCATTGACGCGAGCAAGTGCATAAGTTGCGGACTTTGCGAAAAGCGTTGCAAGAGCTCCTGCATCGACGCGAAGAACAAGACGGTCGACAACACGCGTTGCGTCGTTTGCTTCGACTGCTTCGGCGCGTGTAAAAAAGGCGCGCTTTCCTACGGAGTCGGCAAGAAAGTCAAGCTCGCGCCCAACGAAATCGTCGAAAAGAAGGAGAACGCCGAACAACAAACGGCGTCGACGCTCGACGAAGCGACGCTACGCGAAAAAGAACGCGTCTTGCGCGAAATCAAAGGGTTCGATCGCGGCAAACGCGAATTCATCGCGCTGTCCGCGCTCGCCGGAGTCGCCGCCGTCGCCAAATTCGCCGTCGGAGCCGTTCAGGAAGAAGCGCCCACGACGTCGGGCGAAGGCGAAGCGCTCGATCTCGTCGACGCCGCCGAAGGCGCCGCTCCCGAAGAAATTCCCGCCGATTACGGGCTCACTCCGTATAAGCAGGAACACACGATCATGCCGCCGGGCGCGCCCAATCGCGAACATTATATGCATCATTGCGTCGGATGTCAGCTGTGCGTCGCCAAATGCCCCGCGCATATTCTGAAACCCGGCGGATTTGAAAACGGTCTGCTCGGATTCATGCAACCGATCGTTGAATACTCTGAGAAGCGCGGGTTCTGCAATTTCGACTGCACGATCTGCGGCGACGTCTGCCCGACCGGAGCGATTCTTCCGTTAACGGTCGAAAAGAAACACGTTACGCAGATGGGGCACGTCGTCTTTATCAAAGAAAACTGCATCGTCTACGCGAAAAACGAGCATTGCGGCGCGTGTTCCGAACACTGCCCGACGCAGGCGGTTCAGATGGTCCCCTACGGCGACCCCGAAAAGGGCCTGACGATCCCCGAAACGCACGAAGAGCTCTGCGTCGGCTGCGGCGGCTGCGAACACATCTGCCCCGCCCGACCCTATCGCGCGATCTACATCGAAGGCCATCGGGAACAGACCGAAGCCACCCCGCCGCCGAAAGAGGAAGTGAAAGAAGTCGAAAACGTCGACTTCGGCTTCTAGTCTGACGACGGACTCCCGGTTCGCGCTTCCGCGCGGGCGTAAATCTCCGCTCCCGTTGGTCTCTTGCGTGCCAGTGCCGCGTTGATTCCATAAGAGCCGCAAGCGGTAGGCGGCGAAGTCCGCGGGACGCCACGGGCAAACAAGGCAACGCGTCCCGCGCAAAGCGCGGAGAGCCGTCGACAGGAGTCGACGTTGGCGTCGAAAGACGCCATAGCGGCTACGCAAAATCAAAGCTAACGTGCAGCCTACGAACGAAACGTTCCGTCGAATTATCGCTTCAATCTCGTAGAAATATGAAAAGGCGTCGCGCGCTGGCGACGCCTTTTTGTATTTGCTTCGATTCTATTTCGTCGCGCCGCTGTTATCCGCGTTTAACCGAATGTTTCATCCGTCTGAGCGCCCGTGCGGCGCGGGCTATCAACTACACGGGCTCATGCAAAAAGAGTCTACTGAACAAATCGTCTTATCAAATTCGGCCATTTCTTCGTTTCATAAGTTTTAGTAATACAACAAAAAACCGATACTCTATAAAATACGGTATATCAAAAAGTGTCACCACTGGTGACACTTTTTGTCAGCTAATATTACAAATCCTCGCCTCGCCGTATTCCGCGTTTAACCTGAGCGCCCGCGGACCGCGGGGCGCGGCTTAGTTCCGGGCGGCGAATCTATTCGACAATCGTCACGTCCCCGGCGCGTTCTTCGGGCGTTACCTTTAGCTCCGCGACCTTTCCGTCGACAATCTTTCCTTCGACGGTCGTCTGATACGGCGCGAAGACTTTAAACTCCGCGTTCCATTCTTTTGGGAGCGACGGATTCACAAAAATCCTGCGTCCGGTCGTCTGCACAACCGCGCTTTGAGCGGCGGAGCAAAGAACTCCCCCGTGCGTCTGATCGGGCGTCCAGTCGTAATTCGGCCCCCAAAACGCCGGGAACCGCATCGCCGGGTCGTGATTCTGCGCGCGACGACTCAGGTTCTTGCGCAAATTCTCGCGATCGCCAAGATACGAGAAGAACAAATCGTCTTGCGACCACCCGAAATCGTGCTTCTGCAAGCGTTTTTCCATCGCCAGACGCGCTTCCTCGACGCCCGGCTGATCGAACGAATAGAGCCGGAACGGAAAGACCGGGTACAGCTGCGGCGACTCGACGTTCGAATTGCGCTCGAATCTTGCCGCGGGCGCCAACATCGACTTGCCCGACTCCGCGTCGACCGTCGTCGGAACGTCGGGGATCCTCGCCAAAAGCGCTTCGCAATACGCGCGATCGGTCGCGCTAAGTTGTTCGTCCGTAAGCGCGAGCAATTTGCCAAGCGTAGCGCGCAGTCCGGCGACTTCCGGCGCGGGGTCGTCGCAATCCTGCCACGTCTCGCACGCCTGCGCCGGCGACATCTTCAATTTGCCCGTCGCGGGATCAACTTTATAGTACGAGTCGAAAAATTTAACAACGGAAAGCGCGAACGGAACCGCCTTCTCTTGGAGAAACGCTTCGTCAAGCGCGTATTCGTAATAATTAAGCGCCAAACACGCGATCTCCAGGCCGCCGACCCATTCCCAGCGATGGCACCTGGAATCCTGAAGCGGCTCCTCTTTTTCGTTCCAGGGAGTCGGCCCGTACGCTTCCGGAAAGACGTCGCCCCAGAAATAGACGCATTCGGGATAATACGCGCCTTCGAACGTGTCGCCGAAATATTTCTTAACCCGATATTCGCAAAGAGGAAGCATGTCGAAATACGTCTTGAAAAACGGCTTCATCAACTCGAAATCGCCGCTTTCCAACATCGGATAATACGACAGCCGCGTGTTTTGGAACCAGAACCCCGTCCCCCATCGACGATAGTCGTGCCGACCCGGCGCGCCCGCGACCGGCGCCGTCGTAAAGACGCCGCCGTTGAAATTAATCGCGTAGCGCCCGCGTCCTTCGCAGGCGAAGATAAAGCGTTGCAGCGCGTATCCTTGCGACACGGCGAACGTCTCGCGATCAAGCGCGGCTTTTTCCTCCTCGGTCATGTCGGCGCGATAATTCGGAGTGAAAATCGTCCAGCTGCGCTCCGCGAACTCTCGCCAATACTTGTCGCGGGCCGCTTTGCGCGCGTCCGGAGAAACCGACGACGCGTCCGCCAAAACCGCGTTCGCCTCGTCGATCCACGTTTGCGCGTTCTCGGCGCGTTCGGTCGTAAGAGCGGCGACGTCAAAGCGAAATTCTCTTCCCTTCGGCGCTTGCAACTTATTGTCGTCGACGCGTTGGGCGTTTGCGCTCGCGACGACGCATCCAAACGTCCTGTTTTCCAGCGGATCGATCCTGCCGGGGAAATCGTCGAGGCCCTGCGTCCTGGAAACGTCGTCGAAATACGGAGTCTTCACGTTGCGGTGATAGACGCCGATTCGATCGTTCGCGCCAAGTTCGGCCTCGGCGGCGAACGCGTCCGGACGAATTTGCGCCGGAGTCTTGCTCTCCCAGAACAAGTCGCCGGGCGTAAATCTCTCCGGAAGCGTTCCGGCGTTCTCGTCGCGCCAAATGAAGAAGAACGCGTAAGGCCCGATCTCCAGATCGCTCGACGCCTCCGCGACGACGACGTCCCGATCAACGTCGACCCAAAGTTCGATTCGCGTCTCCTTCCCTTCGGCGCCGTACTTAATCGTTATGGCGCCGCGTTTTGTGTCGAGCGTCTGGACGTAAGGCTCGCCCTCCGCCAACGTCGAAAAGCCGTGAACGCAAACTTCCGCCAATTTCGCGAGTCGGCCGAGTTCGTCGTAAGAGTCCGTTCTCGAAACGAGCAGATGAAGCCGACCGGCCTGTCCGTTAAAAAACGCGTTCACGCCGACCTCTCCGTTTCCAAGCGGCATGGTTCCGTTCCAATTCGTCGAGGGGCTCGTCCACGTAACTTCGTAGGGCGAATCGCCCGCATAAGCCGTCAACGCGGTCGTTAGCGCGATCAGGAGCGCGAAAAAACGCGATAATGTTTGCAACGTCATAACAGACTCCATATAACGGTTTGGGCTGATAAAAACGGCCGAACTATCGTTGAACAAACGATTCAATTTCCCGCTGCAGCAGTCGGAACACGTTCGCGACAAGATAACCGTCCGCAATCGCGTGATTAAGACGAACGCTCACGGGCATGACCAGTCTTCCGTTTTCCTCGCGATACTTTCCCCAATTGACGATCGGCGGGAAATATAAATACCCGTCCGGCAACTCGATATTCAGCGAATCGTAAGAGATCCAGGGAATATAGGACGCGTCGAACCAATTGGGACGGTTGATCGGATCCAGTCCGTATTCTTTGGTCTTTTTCGCCCGCTCGACGTCCTCAAAAGCGCCGGCGTAGAACCTTTGATAATCCTCGTCGTATTTCGTATAGACGGGCGTGCACGTCTCCGTGTCTTCGTGAAAAACGTACTGCGTGGGATTGATCGCGTCGTAGCAGATCAGCTCTTTGGTTTCCCAAAGATATCCCATTTTGTAGTCGTCTCGCGAATTCAACGTTCTGGAGAGGAGATACAGGAAATTGAGATAGAACTTTGTCCCGGTTTCTTTTGAACGCGCGACAAGATCCGTTACGTCGATTCGAGCCGTCATCGACGTCGAGCATTTGCAATCTTCGGTGAAGCGTCGAAAAACTCCGCTTCGATAATATGTTTTCTGGTCGACTACCCTGTAATTCATCTTGTTTGAGTCTCCTTCGGCAATCTCCGGCCCGGCGACGGGCGTCAATCGTATATATCGCGGCGCCTAACGTCGTTGGAACGCTCCTTCGGAGTTACTTCAAGCCAAATTACCGTTCCGTTGTGAATCCGGCCCCGCACGATCGTCTTGTACGGCGCGAAGACTTTAAATTCCGCGTCCCATTCTTTTGGACAACACGCGTTGACGATAATCTTGCGTCCCGTCGTCTGCACGACCGCGCTCTGAGCGGCGGCGCAAAGAACGCCCCCGTGCGTCTGGTCGGGCGTCCAGTCGTAATTCGGGCCCCAAAACGCCGGGAAACGCATCGCCGGATCGTGCGTCTGCGCGCGATGAGCGAGGTTCTTGCGCAAGTTCTCGCGATCGCCCAGATACGCGAAGAACAAATCGTCTTGCGACCAGCCGTAATCGTGCTTTTGAAGTCGCTTTTCCATCGCCAGACGCGCTTCGTCCGCGCCCGGCTGATCGAACGAATAGAGTCGGAACGGAAAGACCGGATACAGTTGCGGCGACTCGATGTTTCGATAATTGTCGAACCTTGCCGCGGGCGCCAACATCGTCTTGCCGGACTCTTCGTCGATTCGTTTGGGAATCTCGGGAACTCTCGCCAAAAGCGCTTCGCAATACCCGCGATTCTCCGCGCCAAGTTGTTCGTCGGTAAGCGCGAGCAATTTGCCGAGCGTCGCGCGCAATCCGGCGACTTCCGGCGCGGGGTTGTCGCAATCCCACCACGTCTCGCACGCCTGCGCGGGGGACATTTTCAACTTGCCCGTCGCGGGGTCGACTTTATAGTACGAATCGAAGAATTTTACGACCGAAAGCGCAAACGGAACCGCTTTTTCCCGGAGAAACGCCTCGTCAAGCGTATACTCGTAATACTCGAGCGCCATAAACGCGATTTCTAAACCGCCGACCCATTCCCACTTATGATACCCGGAATTCTGGAGCGGGTCGTCCTTTTCGTTCCACGGGATCTGTCCGTACGTTTCCGGAAAGACGTCCCCCCAGAAATAGACGCATTCGGGGAAATACGCGCCTTCGAATTCGTCGCCAAAATATTTCTTCACGCGATATTCGCAAAGAGGAAGCATGTCGAAATACATATTGAAAAACGACTTCATCAACTTGAAATCGCCGCTTGCCAACATCGGATAGTACGCCAGACGCGTGTTTTGGAACCAGTATCCCGGCCCCCATTTGCGATAGTCGTGCCGACCCGGCGCGCCCGCGACCGGAGCCGTCGTAAAAATACCTCCGTTATATTTAATCGGATATTTGCCCCGACCTTCGCACGCCGAAATAAATCTTTGCAACGCGTACCCTTGCGTTACCGCGAACGTTTCCTGGGCGAGCGCGGCTCTTTCCTCCTCCGTCATGAGCGGATCGTAATTCGGCGTAAATCGAACCCAGCTACGCGTCGAGAAATCAAACCAATACTTGTCCCGCGCCTCTTTGCGCGCCTCGACGGAAACGCTCGCCGCGTCGGTTAAAACGGCGTTCGCCTCGTCGATCCACGCCTGAGCGCTTTCGGCGCGATCGGTCGTATGCGCGGCGATCTCGAATCGGAACTCGGTTCCCTTCGCCGCCTGCAACTTATTGTCGTCGACGCGTTTGGCGTTCTCGCACGCGACGACGCACCCAAACGCGCGTTTCTCCAGCGGATTGATTCTGCCGGGGAAATCGTCGAGCCCCTGCGTTTTGGAAATATCGTCGAAATACGGAGTCGGAACGTTGTGATGATAGACGCCGATCCGGTCGTCCGCGCCAAGCTCGTCCCCTTTGGCGAAATAGTCGGGGCGGATTTCGGGAACCGTCTCGCTCTTCCAGAACAAATCGCTGCATTCGGGGTACGCGACCGCGCCGGCGTTCTCGTCGCGCCAAATGTAGAAGAAAACATACGGCTCGATTTCGCGATCCGTCTTAGCTTCCACAACGACGACGTCCCGATCGACGTCGACCCAAAGTTCAATTTGAGTCTCAAAGCCAATACAACCGTAGTCGATCGTAACGACGCCGCGTTTCGTATCGAGCGTCTGCGTATAGGAAACAGCCTCCCCTTCGCGGGGATCGAACCCTTGAATACAAACTTCCGCCAATTTTGCGAGTCGACCGAGTTCGTCCCACGAATCAGTACGCGAAACAAGCAGATGAAGTCGGCCGACCTGCCCGTTGTAATACGCGTTGACCCCGACTTCCCCGTTGCCAAGGGGCATGGTCTCGTTCCAGCCCGACGACGGACTCGTCCACGTTACTTCGTAGGGGGAATCGCTTCCACAAGCCGCCGACGCGATCGTCAGCGCGACAAAAAGCGCGAAAAAGCGAGAAATCGTTCGTACAAACATCGTTGAGACTCCTTAGCTCGTCGTCGTGGTAAAACGCCGCGATTCGTCGATCCGCGTTCAAATCGCAAGGCGGCTACAGCCTCAGTTTACAGGGCGCGAAGAAAAATTTCAAAGAAAAAAAGGAAAAAATCGGGGAAAATACTTGACGAGCCAGATTTGGAACGTTACACTGTATTACATAACCAATACACCAACCCGCAACAACGTCAAACCATTTGCGCGGCATTATCGATGTATCAACTAAATTTCAACAGTCCTATCCCGATTTACGAGCAAATTGTTCGTCAGGCGCATTTTCTTATTGCGAGCGGCGCGTTGCCCGAAGGCGAGCTGATCCCCTCGGTGCGCGAAGTCGCCAAGACGCTGACGATCAATCCTCAAACGGTAGTTCGCGCGTACTCGGAGCTTAAAACCGCCGACTTAATCGTCGCGGTGCGCGGTCAGGGGTACGCCGTCAAACACGGAGCGCGCGATCAATGTCGCCGCGCTCGTCTGGAACTGTTCCAGACGCGAATCGAAGAAGGGATCGAAGAGGCGGCGCTCGGCCGTCTCTCGCCCGAGGAGATCGCCGAAATCGTCGACGCGGCGTTTTTAAAAGCGGTCTCGAAACATTATCCCGATTGGAAGCCAATCTCGATCGGTCTTGTCGAACGAATTGAAGAAGAACGAGCAAACAAGGAGAAGAGCAATGACTGACGCGCCTATTAAACGAGAATACGACCCCGCTAATCTCGACGCTCCGACTCTCGGCGTCATCGAGTTGCAAAACGCGACGAAAAGGTTCGGCAAGAAGACGGCGTTTGAAAACGTCTCCTTCTCGATCGCGCCCGGCTCCGTCTTCGCGTTGCTCGGAGAAAACGGCGCCGGAAAGACGACGACGATTCGGCTTCTGCTCGGCGAAATGGAGCCGACGTCCGGACAAGTCCGCGTATTCCAAAACAACCCGTTCGACCACGTCCTTGAAAACCGCGCGAGAATCGGATTCGTTCCCGAAACGCCCGTTTTGTACGACTACATGACCGTCGCCGAAATTGGAAAATTCGCCTCCGCGTTCTATCCCGAAGGATACATGGCGGAATACGTGAAGCGCTGCGAAGAGTTCGGGCTGGCCCCCGACGACAAAATCAAGTCGATTTCCAAAGGAATGCGCGCGAAAACGTCCCTCGCTCTCGCCCTCGCCCACGACCCCGAGCTGCTGATTCTCGACGAACCCACGTCGGGGCTCGACGCGCTCGTGAGGCGAGGGTTTCTTGCGAACATCGCCGACTTCGCCGCCGTCGGAAAGACCGTGTTCCTCTCGAGTCATCAGACGGCGGAAGTCGAACGCGTCGCCGACCGCGTCGCTTTCCTCAAAGACGAAAAACTGATCGTCAACGAACCGCTCGACTCGCTCAAGGAGACGTCGCAAACGGTCGTCGCCACGATCCTCGGCTCCAACGCTCAGGACGACTCGCTCCAAACGCTCTTCGCGTCCGTCTTCGACAAACTCGTCGGGGTCGAACGTTACGGGGCGCGCTATCGGTTCCTCGGACGCGGCCTGGTCAAAAACTTTGAGGAGCGAATCCGCGTCGCGTTAGGCGAACGACTCACGGAAATCTCGGTCGTTCAGCCGAATCTGGAAGAGATTTTCATCGCGTATATGAATTGACGAAACGCCAAACGCAAATTTGGAGCCGCAGGCGGCAGGGCGCCATGTCGCCCGAACGCCGCAGGCAACGTCGACTAACGCGACGACAAATCGCATATCGATCCGGGGACTGACGTCCCCGGCTAACCGCATTGATTACCGCTCATTGGAGAAATCCATGAACAAAATCCTGGCCGTCTTTCATAAAGAATACCTGGAAACAAGAGCGACGTCTCTGGTCTTCTGGCTCGTCGGAATCCTCTTTCCGCTGACGCGATTCCTTGGACTCAAATACTCCAGCGTCGGGATCTTCGCCGATTTCGTCGACGTCGACCCGTTCACGCTCGGAGGCGTTCTCGCCGTCTGGCTTAACGCGGCGTTCCTGACCGCGTCGACTTTCGCGCGCGAACGCGAAAACGGAACGTTCGAAACGCTTCGGCGCGTCGCGCCCGACTGGCGCGTCGCCGCCGCCGGAAAATTCGGTTGCGTTCTCGCGTCGACGCTCGCGCTCGCCGCGTTCTTCTGCGTTGAATCGATCGCTGCAGCGCTGATCGCGGGGCAACGCCCCTTCGCGGAATTCGCCGGCGTTTTAAGCTCGCGCGCGACGGACGGAACCTTCATGCTGACGCTCGTCTTTATCGCGTCGACCGTCTGTTGGGGCGTCTTCTGGACGGCTCGTTCAGCTCGTCAAATGTCCGCGATCTTCCACGCGGTCCTGTGTCCGCTCCTCGCGTACCTGCTCGTCGGAGTCGTCGGCTTGTGTTTCTTCCATTTCGATTCGGATTCGACGCAACAGGCGGTCGTCGATTTGATCGTCGGCGCCTCCGGACTGCTCGCGCTTGTCGCCGCTCCTTTCAAAGGACGATTCGGGTATCGCGAGAACGAAAAAAGAGCCGCGCTAAAAAAGACCGAAAGCGGTTCCGGCTCCTGGAATCAAGTCGATCTCGACAGAAAAAGCGGAAGGTTTTCAGCGCTCGTTTCGCTCGCGTTCGCCGACGCGTCCCTGCTTTTTCGCTCGTCCGCCTCGGTCCTTTTTGAACTCGCGATCCTTTTTGCGGCAGGCGCGCTCGCGTTTAAAGCGGACTACCTGGGAGCGGATATTGGGGCCGCGGGGTTGGATATTTGGGCGACGGTTTTCGTCCTTTACTATTCATGTTTTGCGTCGGGCCTGTTTTCCGACTCGAAACGAAAAGACTCGATCGTTCGGGAACGCCTGAGCGTCAAGCCGGGCGCGTATTGGCTCGCCGACGCGTTCGCGGCGTTTCTCGTCTGGACGGCTTTGCTCGCGGCGCTCTTTTTTGTCGACGATTACGAAGAGTTCCATCTCTACGGAGCTTTGGAGCACTACCTCGTTATGGGAACGATCCTTTTTCTCTTCTACGGCGTTTCTCTCTGGAGCGCGTCGCTCAAAGGAAGCAGAATCGTCGTCTGGGCCGTTTTATTCGCGACGGCTCTTTCCCTGATCCTCTGCTGGGAAAAATGCTTCACGCATATCGAACTGTCGGTTTACGACGATCATGACGAAACGGTTGCGAAACAAACGCTTATGCTCGCGTTTGTCGTCGAGACGCTCGTCTTTATCGTCGCGTCGCGAGGAGTCGCAACCGCGCGAATCCGCAATCGCAAGGCGCGTTGGAGCGTCGCGTTTCCGATCGTTTTGACCGTCGCGACCGTCGCGTTCGCCCTTTGTCCGAAACTTCCCAAGCTTCCAGAAGAAAGCCGACTGCGCGAGATCGACGCCGCCTCTTGCCCGCAATCGCAAGAGGAATACGACCGACTCGTCGCCGACGCCGTAAAAAGCGTCGAATCGGTCGTTTCCTCGCCGCTCTTCAACACGATCGAAGGAACCGACTCGGTCGCCGTCGAATTAAACGATTTGCGCGAACGGTTTGTCGACGCATGCGAACTGACGAAAAAACGCGCCGCGAGTTTCGTCGACGTCGAAAACGCGGAAAGAGCGTTTTATTCCGCGTTGCGCAAAGCGCTGGACGATACGACGCGCCCCGCGCCCGAGCCGAACGAACCGAACGGCTTGCTCGATTTCCTTTGCGGAATTCCCTCGCTTCGCCCGACGGCGGAACAGCAAACGGACAACAACTACGCGTTCGCCCTGTACGGAAACCTCGCCTCCGGAGTAAAGACGCCCGAGGCGGGGGCGATCATCGCCAAAGCGCGCGCCAAAAACGACAAAGTCTGGAAACGCGCCCTTTGGAACGCCGTTCAATTCATGCCCGACCGTCTGGATTATCAACTCAAGAAACTTCAGGGAGAATTCGTCTTCCAACGAAGGTTTCCAAGTTCAAGCTTCTCCGATCGCAAATCGCTCGACTACAACGCGATCCTCAACGCGCTCGATCCTTCCATGCAACTCGCGCGCAACGAAGTCGACCGACGGCTCCTCTATCTGCGTCTCGCCGCTAAGACGCCGCGTCCCGACGGTTCCGTCAAGCCGTGGGAGTCGCTCTCGGCGATCTACCTTCGCGGTCTTATTCCCGAGCCTCCGCAAGGTCCGCTGGAGCCGTTCGTTCAGCCGCTGATCGCCCAGCCGCCGCGTTTCGACTTAGACAAATCGGCGGATCCGTCCCGACTCGTCGCGTTCCTCGACGAAAGCGGACGCGGTTTGACAATCCCGAAATTATCCGAACGTTTCGTCCAAAACAAGGCGCGAGTCGTCCGGAAAGAAACGAGCGACCAACAAAGCGCCGTCGAACCGGGCTCGGAACATAAAGCGTACTACGTCGCCGACGCGCCTTTGCGGATAGCGGCGAGCGCGCCGAAATACGCGCCGGATATGACGAACGACGGGATCGTCTCCCTTGAAATATCCGGAGTCTATCCTCTGTTCGAGTCCGGAGGCTCGCCGCTCCTGGACGACGATAATCATCGTTACTACGGAGTAATTTATAGCGACGTCGACGAGTACGGAGAACCGATCGTTTTCGCCCCCGAGCCGACCGTCGAGAAACCGGGCTTCGACTGCGGCGACGCGAAACTCCTGACCTCGCGGGAAAACGGGCCTTCCGACGAACCGCAAATCAGTCGCGTTCGCGCGTTCCTACCGTTCCAGGCGGACGGCGAAAACTCGTACGTCGTTCCGAACCTCTGGGCGATTCGTTCGTTTGAGGAAACCGACGGCAAGAAAACCGAGCGCGTCAAGTACGTCGACTCGTCGGGCAAAGAACCGTTCGAAACCGGGAACGCGCGTCCGAAATACGCCGAAAAACGCGGCGTCTTCCTGGACGCGAGACGAAAAGTCGACTTCTCCGGTTTATTCCGAACCCGCTTCCCCTACGAGTTTGTCCTCCCTCCGGAAATCGTCGCTGAAGTTCCGTCAAATTCGGGTCTCAATACCGGTCGAATGGCGGGCGTATACGCCGCGAATATCGACGACGTAAGAGTCGTTCGTAAAACGGAATCGGGAGAATTTATCGATTTCGATCAACGGGAAACGATAAAAACGGAGTCGGGGGAGTACGTTGCGTTCGACCCCAAAGACCTGGTTATATCGAAGGGGAAAATCTATACGAGTTTTCCGGCCGCCGCGTTTGTTACGTCGAGTCTCTGGGTTATCGACCCGTCTCCCAATTTCGAATCGACGCGCATCCCGGTCGTTATCGTCGAACCGCTCGAACCGAGAGCCTTTACGGTCAACGAATTGAAACGAAAACAGGAAATGGAATCCAAAACGGACTCCGCCGAAACCAACGCCGACAAGAACTAAGGATAAGAAAATGCGAAAATCAAAGCTATACGTCGTAGGCGCGGTCGCGCTCTTCGCGGCGTTCGTTTGCGCGGCGGCCGCGTCGCCAAAAGGCTCGACGGCGATTCGGACGATAGCCTCGCGTCAAAAGACGGACGAAGTCTTAAGCGCGCCGACCAATTTAACTTATTATCAGCTCAGGTCGCGGCGAGATCGACTCCAATACAAAGTCGAGGATTTCTACGCAAAGATCGAAAAAGCAAAGAGAAACTCGAAAGAGCCCAAAAAAGAGGACGAAGAAAATCTAAGTCTCTACCGTCGGGCGCTTCTCGAAACGCAACGGCGGATGATCGACCGCCTCTTCTTTGAACGTTCCGAAGATTTGTATTCCCGGAATCGAAAAAATCTTTCCCATGAAAGAGACTATTTGCTCTCTTCCTACTGCGCTATGTGCGCCGCCATTGGGGACGTCGATAGTCTCGAAAACCTGGAAAACGAATTCAACGAGGGAACAATCGTTTCGCCGTCCAAAGGCGAAGAGGAAACCGATTATTACCGAGCGGTCGTCGCCTATCGAATCGTCTCCGCCCGAATCCAAAAGGCGATCGACGATCATAACGACGCCGAACTCGAAACAATAATCGACCAACTTGAAGACGCCGCCGTCGTCGACGCAGTCTCGGCTCATACCTTATTATTCAATAATTTAACGTACGTTATCGAGCATATTAACGTATATAGTCCTCAACTGGCTCGACGAGCTAAAGAATCGATCAAAAGAGGATACCAGGCCTCCGCAAGGCCGTTCCTGGCGAAAACGGCGATATTGGAATAGGCGACGCGATCCCAAACTAATAAAACGCCTAAATGAAAAACGCAACCCCTTTTGCCCCGCAGTATTCGGCGGACCAAACCGCCCGTCGAACAACGTTCCAATTCTCGCATCGGAGGAATCCATGAACAAAATCCTGGCCGTCTTTCGCAAAGAATATCTGGAAACAAGAACGACGACGCTGATCTTTTTGCTCGTCGGAGTTCTCTTTCCGCTGATCAAACTTCTCGGATTCCGCCACGACGTCCCCAATACGCTGACGTATCTTCTCTACGAAGACCCGGTCGCGCTTGGAGGAATCTTCGCCGTGTGGCTCAACGCCGCGATTATGTGCGCGACAACCTTCGCGCGCGAGCAGGAAAGCGGAACGTTCGAAACGCTCCGGCGCGTCGCCTCCGACTGGCGCGTCGCCGCCGCCGGAAAATTCGGCTACGCGCTCTTCTCGTCTCTGGCTCTCGCGGCGTTCTTTGGAGTCGCGTCGACAGTCGCCGCGTCGTTCTACGGTCAAAGGCCGTTTGAAGCGTTCCAAAACGTCCTCAAACCTAATTCGAACGACGGAACCACGACTATCGTTCTCGTCCTCGCAACGGCGACCGTCTGCTGGGGCGTCTTCTGGACGGGACGCTGTTCCAAACAAATAACCGCTATATTTCTGGCGTGCCTTTCCGCGTTCCTGACCGTCTCTTTCGTTTCGAACGGAATGGGAATCGTCTTCGAATTGAGCGAACCCGATTCTCAATCGATCGTCTCCGTCGTCGTCCACGCAATTGTCGGCGCGATCTGCCTGCTCGCGCTCGTCGCCGCTCCGCTTAAAGGAAGATTCGGCTTCCACGCGCAAGAACAAGCGGTCCGGAAGTCGGAAGAGAACCAATCGAAGGGTTCCTGGAACGACGTCAAACTCGACGATAAGAAAGGCTCTTTTTCCACCCTCGTTTCGCTCGTGTTTACCGACGCGGCGATTCTCTTTAGATCGCCCTTCTCGACGCTTGTCGAACTGGCGATTCTATTCGCGACGTTCGCGCTCGCGTTCGCTGTTAAACGCCCAGAAAACATGAGTTTAACGTTTATACTTACGCTTCTCCTTTATTACCTTTGTTTCGCGTCGGGCCTGTTTCTCGATTCGAAAAAAGAGAATTCGGTCGTTCATACGCGCCTTGGCTTCAAGCCGGGCGCATATTGGCTTGCCAACGCGCTCGCGGCGTTTCTCGTTTTCGTCGTCGCGTTTGCGGCGTCGTATGCGGATTTCGCCTTGTTTGTACCGAGAGGGAACGTTGAGAAATCAATCGGCCTCTCCCTTGGAATCAAAGCCTTGTACGCCGCCTTAATTTTTGCGCCCTTCGCCGTTTCGCTCTGGAGTTCCGCGCTCAAAGGAAGCAGACTCGTCGTCGGAACGACGACGTTCCTCGTTTCCGTTTCCATATTCCTCTCGCTGAATACGATTTTATACAGAGTCTGCGCGGCGATTGGCGATCATGGTTCTAAGTTCCCGATTATCAACGCCAAAGTCGTCTGCGTATGCCTCCCGATCTTTATGTTGACGGGATTAGTTTTTACAGTCGCGTCGTATAGAATCGCGACCAGACGCGCGCTTCGCCGCAAAGTGCCTTGGAGCGTCGCGCTTCCGTTAATGCTGACTGCCGCGTTCGTAGCGTATGTCGCGGCGCCCCGACTCGAGTCCCTTTCCCAAAGCTCCCGCGACGAAGCGCGTAACCAAACGTCCCTCCAACAAACGCGGGAAAACAAAGAACTCTGCGGATTCGAATCGTCGGTTGTCGGCGACGCCGTAACTCGGCGTTCCCAAAACAACGCGACGCCTTGATAAACCAACCCGACGCGACGCCAAACGCAAATTTGGAGCCGCGGGCGTCGTCGACTAAAGCAAAGTTCAAACGTGTCGTTAAAACCGCCAAACCGTGAGGAAACCCCATGAACAAAGTACTCGCCGTTTTTCGCAAAGAGTATTTGGAAACGAGAACCTTCACGCTGGTTTTCTGGCTTGTGGGCGTTCTGTTTCCGGCGCTCGGAGCGCTCCAAACCCGTTACGAGGATTTCGGAGTGTTTTCGAATCTTCTCGTCAACGATCCCGTTACGCTGGGCGGAATACTCGCCGTCTGGCTCAACGCGACGTTTCTTTTCGCGACGTCGTTCGCGCGCGAGCGCGAAAACGGGACGTTTCAGACGCTCCGCCGCGTCGCTTCCGACTGGCGCGTCGCCGCGCTGGGAAAATTCGCCGCCGTCGTCGCTTCGACGCTCGCGCTCGCCGCGTTTTTCCTCGTCGAGTCGATCGTCGTCGCTAAGTTGAGCGATCAAAAACCGTTCGAAGAGTTTTGCCGCGCTTTGGAGTCCAGCTCCGAGGATCTGACGGTCGTCGGGACGATTTATATCGGGATCGCGGCCTGGTGCTGGGGAATCTTCTGGACGGGCCGAACGTCGCGCCAGATGTCGGCGATCTTTCGCGCGACGCTTTGTCCGCTCCTGATCGGCGTCGGCGCGGAAACGTGCTTCTCGACTGTTATTCAGGATCACGCGATTCAAAAAAGCGTTCTCGCGACGCTCGTCGGCGCGACGGGTCTGCTCGTCCTTGTCGCCGCCCCTTTCAAAGGAAGGTTTGGCTATCGCGAGAGCGAAGTCAAAACCGAAGCGGAAACGCGCGCGGCGCGTTCTGAAGGATCGTGGAGTCAAATCGACGTCGACAAAAAGCCGGCCGCGTTCAAAACGCTCGTCGCCCACGTCTACGCCGAGGCGTCGCTCATGTTCCGATCTTCGGCGTCCGTTATGTTCGAGCTGGCGATCCTGATCGCGATATGCGCGGGCATGTTGTTTGCAACATCGTACAACAACGATTTTTACAAGCCGACGAAAACGTTGGTCGCGTTCTACTGCCTGTGTTTTGCGTCGGGCCTGTTCGTCGACTCCAAAAGAGACGCCTCCGTCGTCAGAAACAGGCTGAGCGTCAGGCCCGGCGCGTACTGGTCCGCCAACGCGTTCGCGGAGCTTCTCGTATGCGTCGTCGCGTACGCGTTGATTTTGCCCCATTTTCTAAACAGCGTCCGGTTTATGTATTGGGTCGACCGAACGCTGATATACCGAATCGAGGCGAGCGCGTTCGTTCTCCTGCTCTTCGGAGTCTCGCTCTGGGGCGCGGCGCTCAAAGGAAGCAGAATCGTCGTTTGGAGCGTAACGCTCGTCATGCTCCTGACCAATACGTTCAGTTTGAACGGCATAGCCAAATTATGGCAAGACAATCGACCCCTGAAAATTGAGGAAAACGACGGATCCCTCGAAACCTTCTGCGTCTACGCGCTCGCGGGGCTCGTCTTTACCGTCGCGTCCTACGCGATCGGCGTCGGGCGCGCGCGACGTCGCAAGACGACCTGGGGCGTCGCGATCCCGCTGGGCGCGACCGTCGTCTGTTTGCTTCTCGCGTTCGCAGGTCAGATTCCGAGACTTCCGGGCGCGTATAAGGTAAGAAAAATCGACGCGGCGTCCTTCCCGCAAACCCAACGGGAATACGACCTGCTCGTCGACGCGGAGCGAAACAAAGCCGAAAAAACAAAAGAACCCCCGCTCTTCAAGACGTCCGACGGAACCGACGCGGTCGCCGTCGAACTCAACGATCTGCGCGAACGGTTCGTCGACGCGTGCGAACTGACGAAAAAACGCGCCGCGTCGTTCGTCGACGTCGAAAACGCCGAAGCCGCGTTCTACGCCGCCTTGCGCAAAGCCCTCGACGATCCCGCGCGCCCGGCGCCCGAGCAGGTCGAACCGAACGCGCTCGCGCAATTCCTGAGCGACGTTCCCGCGACGCGACCGACGTCGGAACAGCTCGCGGACAACGCTTACGTTTTCGCTCAATTCGGGGATCTCGACCTTGGAGTCAAAACGCCTCAGGCGCTCGGCGTCGTCGCCTCCGCGCGTTCCCGAAACGACAAGGTCTGGAAACGCGCGCTCTGGAACGCTGTTCAGGTTATGCCCGCAAGAATCGACTATCCGCTCAATAGTATCGACGGAGGATACGCAGGTTTCGCCGAATACAGTTCGATTCCGACGACGTATGGCGCAACTCGTGACTTAGAACGGTTTAACACGATCGTCGAAGCGCTCGACCCGACGACTCAGGCGGCGCGCAACGAAATAAACCGAAGGCTCCTGAGTCTGAGACTCGCCGCGACGACGCCCCGACCGGACGAACCCGATCGCGCGTGGGAATCGATTTCGGCGATCTATCTGCGAGGACTTCTCGCGGAAACGCCGAAGACGCCGATGGATCCGAAAATTCCGCCCGCGATCGCGAAGCGGCGGCCGCCGGAGTTGTTCCAACCCTGTCCCGATCCGGAAAAGAATCTCGTTCCGTTCCTCGACGAAGACGGAAACGTCGTAACGTCCCCGGACTGTCAGTCCGTCGTTCAGGCGCTCAAATTAGCCGAGAGTTCGCCGGAAAACGACGTCGCCGACCTGCAAAAAAGATTTGTCGATCTATCGCTCGATTCCGATTTTTCGCTCGAGACCCAGGAGCCGGCTCCGCGACCGGAAAACGCGTCGAAAAAAGCGTTTTTCAACCCCGACGCCCCGTTGCGTCTAACCGCAAGCGTGCCAAGGTATAAGAACGACTTGTCGGACGACGAAATCGGTTCGCTGGAAATACCGGGCGTATATCCCGCTTACGCCGTCGACGGTTCCCCGCTCGAATATGCGAATCGCCGTTTTTACGCCGTAACGTACAACGACGTCGACCGGGAGGGCGATCCGATAATCTTCGTTCCGGAACCGTGCGGAGAAGCGCCGGAATTCGATTGCGGCGACGCGAAACCGCTGACGTCGCGCGACGCCGCGACGTCCGACGAACCCGTAGTCAGTCGCGTTCGCGCGATCTACGCGTTCCGACCGGACGGAGAGAACTCGTTCGTCGTTCCCGATCTCTGGGCGATCCGCTCGACGTCGGAATCAAACGGCGAAAAATCGGCGCGCGTAAAATATCTCGACGCGACCGGAGTCGAGCCGCTCGACAAAAACGGCGCTCCCCGATACGCGGAAAAGAAGGGGCTCTTCCTGGACGAGCCTCGTATGGACTATCGTGAGTATCCCTACGCGTTTAGTCTGAACCTGTTCCAGAATTCCCTGTACAGACGCTTGTCCCTATACGGATACGCGTCCTTTGACCCCGAGCGATCGAACGTCGTTCGAGCGACGGAATCGGGCGAATTTGTCGAACTCAGTCCCGACGACGTCCTCGTGGAAGGCGACGTCGTCTACGCGAAATTCCCAGTTGCGGCGTTTCTGGCGTCGAGCGCCTGGTGCGTCAATCCTTCGCTCGATTGGGGAACGTCCGATTCCGCGATTCTTATCGTCGAACCCCTTGAACCGACGACGTTTGCGCCCGTGAAAATAACCGAAGAATAAAGAACGGGCGACGCCTGATTTCATCAAAAAACGACCGTTTTTAATGAAGACGAGGTTGAACATGACGAAGAAAACAACACGCGTCCTCGGAACTCTGGCGCTCGGAGCGGCGATCGTTCTGGAACTCGCCGCGTCCGGAGCGTTTGCCGTGCTTTACGAGTCGACGTTACGGCTTATCACGGGGGAATCCCCTTGGGAGGAACGCAATTACCTCCTCTATACGGAACCCAACGCGACCGCGAGTTATTACTGTAAGCACGATTTAGACCTCAGAAAAAGCCTGAGTCAGGCTCGCGGAACGTTCGAGTCTCAAAAGTCGTACGACAAAAAAATGAATCGGCGTCGGGCGGCCCTTCAGGAGAACGAGCGCCTGCTCCGACTTCAACCCGACGCGGACCGCGTTAAACTTATCTATCTCCCGTATTACGACGCCGTTTATTTTAACGCGAAAGATATTGACGGGTTCAAAAAGTTCAAACGCGAACTTGACGAAACGTCGGTCGACAGAAGCTGGTACGACGGAGAAAAACGCTGGAAACAGAGCGGCGCTAAGGATACGTTGTTAGCTTGTCAGATCGACGAGTTGAATTGCTATTACGGCGATAAAACACGCCTGGAAGCTTTGCGTAACATGGCGCGAAACAGAATTTTACAACTTGAAATCCTCGATGCGATCGATCGAAAAGACGACGCGGCGCTCGAAGCCTGCGTCGCCCGATTTGAGGAAAACGCGATCCGCGACGCCGCGGCCGACGAAACGCGTTTTTACTACGGCTTTCGCAAATACCTTGATCCGATCGACGCGTACAGTCCCCAAATGGGCCAAAAAGCGAGAGAAGAGCTCAAAAAAGGATACCGCGCCTCCATGCGCCCGCTCCTCGCCGAAACGATCAAATAGCCGCGCGGAGACAAAATAACCGCCCATTGATCGGTTCGACGCCAAATCGCATATCGATCCGGGGACGGACGTCCCCGGCTAACCGCATTGATTACCGCTCATTGGAGAAATCCATGAACAAAATACTGGCCGTTTTTCACAAAGAGTACCTGGAAACAAGATCCTTCACGCTTGTCTTCCTGCTCGCGGGGCTGCTCTTTCCCCTGATCGGAGCGCTTCGCCCCAACTACGACGATATCGGGATATTTTCGATTCTCCTTGACGAAGCTCCCGTCGCGCTCGGGGGGATCGTCGCCGTCTGGCTCAACGCGACGTTTCTCTGCGCGGCCGCCTTTGCGAGAGAGCGCGAAAACGGAACGTTTCAGACGTTGCGACGCGTCGAATCCGACTGGCGCGTCGCCGCCGCCGGAAAATTCGGATGCGTCCTCGTCTCGACGCTGATCCTCGCCGCGTTCTTTCTTATCGAAACGATTCTCGTCGCGAAACTCGACGGGCGTCGTCCGTTCGTCGCGTTTGAACGCGCGATTCAATACAATGCGACCGACTTGTCGCTCGCCCTTGCCGCCGCGGTCGCCGCGACGGCGTGGAACTGGGGAGTCTTCTGGACAGGGCGTTCCTCGCGTCAGATGACCGCGATTTTTCTGGCGGTTCTGTGTCCTCTCGTCGTCGGAATGACGGCGGAAACGCTTATCGCGACGATATTTGGCAAAACGGAATCGTTGAGCGATCCGGCGATTCAACGCGCGGTTCTCGCGGGCGTCGTCGAAGCGACCGGTTTGCTCGCGCTCGTCGCCGCCCCGTTCAAAGGCCGATTCGGGTATCGGGAAACTGAAAAACGCGTCGTCGACGCGTCGAACGCCGCGCGACCTGACGCCGACTGGAATCGCGTCGACGTCGACAAAAAAAGTTCTCCGTTCTCGACGCTCGTCTCTCACGTTTTTGCGGAAGGGGCGCTCCTGTCAAGATCGCCCGCCGCTCCGCTGTTTGAACTGGCTTTTCTGTTCCTGCTCGCGTCGATTACGTATGCGTTCTACTACGGCTTGAACCGCCATAGCGCGAGTTCCGAGGCGGCGGCGTTCTTCTGGTTTTATTATCTTTGCTTCGCGTCCGGTTTGTTCTCCGACATGAAAAAAGACGATTCGGTCGTCAAAGAACGGCTGAGCGTCAGTTCGGGCAAATACTGGCTCGCCAACGCGGTTCCGGCGTTTGTCATAAGTCTGGCGCCTTTGGTCGCGTACGTTCTATTCTCCCTGACCGATCTCATTGTGCATGAGGACGCTTCGCCGGACCTGATCGAGTTTGGCGCGACGCTTTTTTTGATGTTTTGCGTTTCTCTTTGGAGCGCGGCGTTAAAAGGAAGCAGAATCGTCGTCTGGACGATCGCCCTTGCCGTCTTTCTTGCGGCGGGGCTCAGTTTGGATTCGATCGTTACGCAAATGAAATTGAAGAACGTTTCCGGAGCCGTCCTCGAGGGGGACGTTACGAGCGCCTTTCTCCCGATCCTTAACGTAGTCGTCGGACTCGTCTTTTTAGTCGCGTCGTATCGAATCGTCGTCGGACGCGCGCGCTATCGCAAAACGCCCCGGAGCGTCGCGATTCCGGCGGCGGCGACCGTCGTCCTGATCGCGCTGGCGGCGGTTTGCGCGATCCCGAAATTGCCCGGCGCGACTCACAAAAGAGAATTCGACGCGGCGGCGTTTCCCCAAAGCAAAGAGGAATACGTCCGACTTGTCGACGCGGCGAGGAAGAACGTCGAGCCCGCGCAACTGCCGTCCCTCTTTACGACGTCGGACGGACAAGACGCCGTCGCCGTCGAATTAAACGACCTGCGCGAGCGGTTCGTCGACGCCTGCGAGCTGACGAGACGCCGCGCCGCGTCGTTCGTCGACGCGGACGACGCCGAAGCCGCGTTCTACGCCGCGCTTAGAAAAGCGCTCGACGACGATTCGCGCCCCGTCCCGGAAACGACCGAACCCGGCGCGCTCGCGCGGTTCCTCGCCGACGTCCCCTATATCAGACCGACCTCCGAACAACAGGCGGACAATAATTACCTCTTCGCCCAATTTGGCGACCTCGTCGGCGGCGTCAAATCGACCCAGGCGGAGAGAGTGTTGACCGAAGCGCGCGACAAAAACGACAACGTCTGGCGCCGCGCTTTGTGGAACGCGACGCAAACGGTTCCTTTCAGACTCGATTTCCGAATGAAAAGAGTTCAGGGCGACAAAACGATAATGTACAGGGAGTTTCCCCGTTCTTACGACCAATCCGCCAAAACGTCGCGATACAACGCGATACTCGGAGCGCTTGATCCGACGAATCGGTCGGCGCAAAACGAGATTATGAGAAGGCTCCTCGTCTTGAGACTCGCCGCTCAAACGCCGGCTCCGGAAGAACGGCCCTGGGAGTCGATCGCCGCTATTTCCATGAGAAAACTGGTTCCGGAAACGCCGACGACCCCGCTCGACGCCGGCGTTTCGCCTCTGATCGCTCTTCCGCAACGCCCCGAATTGTCCGAACCTTGCGCCGACCCGGAGACGCTGGTTCCGTGTCTCGACGAACAGGGTCGCGCGCTCATGACGCCCGTCTACCGATCCGCGATTCGGAAGATCGCCGAACAGATCGACGCCGACTCGTCAAAAGCGGTATTCGCGGCGCATTACGATCCAAACGCGCCGCTAAAACGATTGGCGAGCGTTCCGAAACGCTCGCCCGACGCGGCGAACGACGAGATCGTCCCCTATGAATTCGCCAACCTGTATCCCGTTTTCACAACAAACGGTTCCCCAATAATGGATTCGGACGGAAGTCGCTATTACTTCGCGCTTTACAACGACGTCGACGCCTACGACGAACCGATCGTTTTCGTTCCGGAACCGGTCGACAAGGCGCCCGACTTCGACTGCGGCGGCGCGACGCTCCTGACCTCGCGCGACGACGTCAAAACGGACGGGCCGCAAATCAGCCGCGTCCGGGCGCTCTTCCCGTTCCGAGCGGACGGCGAAAATTCAAGCGTCGTTCCCGGATTATGGCTCTTGCGTTCCGGATCGGAAAACGACGGCGAACAAGTCGCGAGCGTCAAATTTCTCGATTCGACGGGCAAGGAGCCGCTCAATAAAGACGGCGCTCCCCAATACGCTCCAAAGCGCGGACTGTTCCCCGACAAACGCCGTATTTACAAGCCGGGCTACGCTTACGCGATCGACCTGCCTTCGGAATTCGTCTTCGATTCGACGCCGCGCAATCGCAAATTTGGGCGTCCGGCCGGCGCGTCCCCGGTCGAGTTGCGCGCCGTTCGCGCGACGGAATCGGGCGAATACGTCGCGTTCAACTCCAAGGATCTAATTGTAGAAAACAAACGAGTTTACACGAACTTTCCCGCCGTCGCGTTTCTGACGACGAGCCAATGGATTCTCAATCCCTCGTTGGAACTCGAACAGCGCGGGTCCCCGGTTCTACTGGTCGAGCCTCTGGAGCCGACGACCTTTGCGGAGCCGGACGCTTCGGAAGAACCGACGCCGGAAACGCGATATTACGCGTTTTACAGGCGATAACGGAAACGGAACCGCATTCTCCAAATTGAAAAACGATTATTTTCGCAAAAGACAACGAAGGTTAACTATGAAGCGCAAAACCGCGTGCATATTGGGAACAATAGCGCTCCTGGCGACGGCGACTCTGGCGGCGAGTCTGGGAAGCGCGGAATACCTGTTCGCCAAACTGGCTGTCATCGGTCTCAGCCGTGAGAATGAACGACAGAGGGACGAAATCGAACGCGCAATAGGAAAAAACGCCGACCTGTTTTACATACCGCCGAACGAAACCTCTCGCTTTTACGCGTTGCGTCACCAGCGGCTCTCCGAGGAGTTAAACAAATTGGCCCGAAAATCGGGCGCCGCCGTCGACGAAAAGAGACGCCGATATTGGACCGCGCTTAAAGAAACGAAACTGCGCGTACTTTTTCATCCCGACACGGACCGTCCTCTTGTCGCAAACCGCAACGCTTACTCAAATTGCGATTATCACGTTCAGCTCTACTGCGAACTGTGCGGCATGACCAAAGACGTCGACGGGCTCAAAAAACTGGAAAAAGAACTTGCCGAGTCGAATTTCAGCAAAGCGGCGATTGAGAGTTATCAGAGATACGCACGCGTTCAGGAGCTGAAGGTCGAAATCGCCGTCGCCGTCGAGGAGAAAAACGACGCCGAACTGGAAAAACGCGTCGCAACATTAGAAGAAGTCGCTATTAACGACGCCATGTCCCCGGAAACCGATTTCGCGAGCCAGCTTCCGTACCTGCTCCAAATGATCGACTCGTACAATCCCGCGCTGGGCCAAAAAGCAAGAGAAATTATAAAAAAGGGTTACGAAGAATCAGTCCGACCGGCCCTGGCCGACGCCTACCCCCTAAACGCCGGCGACAGGACGGTTCGGGCTACCGCGCGCAAATAAAACGCCGCTCCCGTTGGTCGCTACGCGTATACGAGCCGCAAGTGGCAGGCAAACGACGCGACGCTAAACGCAACGCGTTCCGCCGCAGGCGGATAGCCGTCGACTGACGTCGACGGTCTCGGCAAAGCCGAGGTAAAAAACGACGTATGCGCTAGTTACGACTTTCGGAAACCTATACCTTTTGGCAATAAAAAACTGCCGCGTTTTTTCAGGAAAAATCGTTATAAAAACAGTTTTTTTGATTAAAAATTGCCAAAAAGTCCGACGCATAGTTGACAAATAAATAAGTTTCTGAGTCAATAGAGAGTGTGGAGGATTTCGGTTGCAAATAGCCAAAAGGTATGATTTTGGATTTTTCAAGTCAGAAGTTGAATTCCCACCCTTTTCCAATTACAATTTTCCTGATCTCTCAAAAAGCGTTCCCTCGACGACTTTAGAAAGAGGACGAGGCAAATTTCGGACATTTATCACGGAGACGGCAATGACGACAGAAAACACAACGGCTCGAAAACGACGTTTTTATGAAAAGAAAACGTTTTGGATCGCCTGCGTCGCGATAATCGCGGCGCTTGGCGCGGGACGCGACGTCCCGGCGGACGACGACAAACCGTTGACGATCCTTCCCGTCGATTCGGTCGACGCGGAGCCCGATTACGCCCATGGAATCGGAATCGATTATCGGCGACGATTTGAACTGCGCCAGGAAGCGAACATTCTGCCCGCCGACGAAAACGGCTGGAAACTGATTTTACAGGCGCTTGGTCCGCTGGCGCTTGAACAAAAGGCGCTCGCGACGAAAAAGCCGTGGGATCAAATTGCGACCAACGACTGGTTTGTCGACTATTGGACGCCGATTTGCGAAAAATTTGGAATCGACCCGTCGACTCCTCCGACTTTTTTAACGCGTTTGGATTTGTACGAGTACCTGGTGAAAAACGGAATCACGGGCGACGAACCGGAACCTTCCGATTCCGAATCTGCCGAAGGAAACCGACGGTACTGGGAGAACTACGAAGAGAAAACGGGACGCGTCGATTGGGAACTTGCGGGCAAATGCTATCAGACAGTTATGGGAAAGCCCTGGACAAAAGACGATTATCCGGTCGCCGCGCGCTGGCTTGAAGAGAACGAAGATTTATACGAAGTCTTCGCTAAAGCGGTTCGGTCGCCTCGTTTCGCATGTTGGCGTATCGTTTCCGAAGGACCGGACGATTGGGTCGGCATGCTGTTGCCCGACGTTCAATTCTCGCGCGAAATAGCCAGAAAATTTCAAATACGCGCCAACTACCGCATAGGAACGGGCGATTATTCCGGGGCGATCGACGACGTTGAATCGATCGTTCTTCTGGCGAAATCTTTTTTTACCAACCGCGAAAACAGGTGTATGGTCGAAGCGCTCGTCGGCATGGCGATTATGAGTATCGGCGCGGGAATATCGCTTGACGGCGGCGCTTCCGGGGTCGAACCGACGTCGGAAGACTACGCTCGTCTGACCGACGTCTGGTGCGATTCTTTTGGAACGATGGACTTTGAAGAAGCGGCTCGAGACGTTTTGAAAGGCGAACGCGACAATTTTTTCCTTCCGACCGCACAAGAATTGCCGGCGTTGGCGCGGAAAGGATCCTTAAACGAGTTTCTCGATCAACTTTCGGAGGACGCCTCCGAGGATTCCGACGAATCTGAGAAAAACGACGCTTTCGTCTGGAGCGGTTCTTTTGACGACGGCGCTTTTATGACTGAATTGGAAAAGTTATGGGACGAACTCGTTGTCGAAAGGAAAATCGACGTGGAGGAATGGGAAACGTCTTATCAACCGGAAACTCAAGAAGGGAAATTAGCGAAACGGCTGTTTCTTTTGATGGCTCCGGCGGCCGACGCTTTTGGTAAGGCGAACGAACGCCTCAGTTGCGTCGTTAATATGAAATTGACGACGCGCGCGCTCTTGAGTTATCAGGCGGAACATGGAACGCTGCCCCCCGCCTTTACCGTCGACGAAAACGGCAAGCCTCTTCACAGTTGGCGCGTTCTGATTCTGCCCTACCTTGGCGAGGAGAACAAGGCTTTATACGAGCAAATCCGACTCGACGAACCCTGGGACTCGGACTATAACAAGCGGTTCCACGCCCGCGCGCCGAAATTTTTCCAGTGTCCGTCCAATAAAAAGCGCGAAGAAGGATCGACGACGTATTCGGTCATTCTTGGCGAGAACGCGCTCTTCGACGCGTCCGGCGTCGGCAAAGACCTGGCGGAGCTACGGCGTCGCGAAGGCGTCGACACGAACGCGCAGGCCCTGGTCGTCGAACGCGAGCGACCGATTTGCTGGATGAGGCCCGACGAAGAACTCGAAGCGCGATCGTTTCGCGAAAACGCCGTCGCATTGAGCGAAGAGCCCGATTGCGGCCATCGTTGGGGAGTAAACGTCGGCTTTGCGGACGGATCCGTTCACTACTTCGCGACGCGCGAAGCGAAAGATTCGGAATTTGACCGCTACGTCTCGGGCGTTCCGATTCCGGAAGACGACGAGTAACGGCGATAAGGCGACGGCGTCGCGTCAATGTACGGGAAAAAACTCGACGCGACGCCAAATTGGCTTATGCCTGCGTCAACGGCGGACAAAATCGACTGACGGTGGGAGATTCTCAACCGTCTGTCGACTCCGACTGCTGCCTCACGCACGTTTCGCCGCCGCAATTTTCCTCTTGCGCGCGGCGAGAACGGCGGCGTTGAGCGGCGCGACTTTGCCCGGCTCTTCCATCGCTTCGGCGATGTTTTGAATGTGTTCGAAAACCCTTCTCCACGCGTTGAGTTGGAACTCGACGGCAACGATCACGAGCGGATCGATCTTATCGTCGAACATGTGCTGCATGAACGCGTCGCGCGTCTCTTTAACGCTCGCGACGAAATTATCGCGCCGTTCGTTGATTTTTCCGGTAAGATTGACGTGAACGTGAGCCGCGAAATTCTGACTCAGCCATTCGAGCGCGTCGGACGATTCTCTAAGAAATTCCGTCTCTTTACTCGACACAAAAGCGGGAAATTCCATCTGGTCGTCGGCTTTTAACTTCAAATTCGACTTCAGAATCCCAATGATATAGTCGCTGATCGTTTCGAGCTCTTCGGCGAGCCTGATCTGTTCGCGCGCGGACGCGGCAAGGTCGGGCGACAGCGACATCACCGTCACTCGAGACACGAATTCGATCGTGTCGTCCTGAACGTGATCGAGTTTGTCTTCAAGTTTAAACGCCTTTTCGGTAAGTTCGGCGTCGGAAAAACCGTTTTCTCGCAGCGTGTTGAGCAGGTCGAAAAGCCGATGACAGTCGAAAAACATGTCCTGAACGACTTTGCGCGAATTGGTGATGTTCGTCATCGCGCCCGTGGGACCGGGAACGTTGACCAGCTGAAGTTTCTGCCAGACAAGGGTCGGATCCTCTTCTTTTTCTTTCTCGTCGTCGTCTTTGACAAGTCGCTCGAAAAGTCGCGACGCGGGCTTGATCAGCGGCATAAGAACGATCGTGTTGACGACGTTGAAGAACGTGTGCGTGATCGCGATTTTACTCACGACCGTCTTCATTCCGAGCAAATCGCCGATATAGTTGACCGCCGGAATCAAAAAGACAAAGAAGACCGCCCAGACCCACAAGACGCCAAACGCGTTCGACGCGGTGTGGAAATAAGCGACGCGGCGCGCGTTCGCGTTCGCGCCCACCGACGCGAGCAGCGCCGTGATCGTCGTGCCAACGTTGCTTCCCAGGACGATCGCCGCCGACGAGTTCAAGTCGATCGAGCCCAGCGACGCGAGCGTAATGACAATCGCCATCGTCACTGCCGACGACTGCACGAGCATCGTCACGACCGTCCCGATCAAAACGCATTTCCCGACGTTGACCATGGACGTAGCGCGCGTCGCCTGAATCAACTCGCTGAATTGCGGAAGTTCCGACAACGGCGCCATGCCGTGCTTGAGCGTCTCCAGACCGAAGAAGATCATGCCGAACCCAAGCGCGAACAACGCGACGTTGCGAACGCGTTCTCTTTTAACAAAGATCAGAACCAGCGCGGCGACGCCGAGAATCGGCAATCCCGTCGCGCCGATATTGAACGTGAGGAGCCAGCCGGTCGTCGTCGTTCCGATATGCGTGCCGATAATGACGCCCAACGCCTGCTCCAAACTCATCAGCCCGGAATTCACAAATCCAAGCGTCATCACCGACGCGGCGGAACTCGACTGAATCAGCGTCGTCGTAACGATTCCAAGCCCGACCGCCAGGAAGCAGTTGTTCGTAAAGATCGAAATGAGCCGGCGAAGACGCGCGCCGGCAATCGCCGTCAACCCCTCCGACATTCGCTTCATGCCAAGGAGGAAAATGCCAAGCCCGCCGAGAATCGCCGTGAACATCTTAAGGTAGTCGGGCTTCCAGACGTCGATATTGAACGCCGCGAACGCCTTGCGCGTTTCGTCGCCCTTGACCGACGCTTCAAGCAAAATCTTCGTCTTGCCGACCGCGCCCTCTTTCCAGTGCAAACACAACGTGCTTCCGTCTAATTCGACGTCCGCGACCGACGATCCCTCTTCTTCCGGAAGAACGACTCGCCACGCTAATTGGTCGGGCGAAATCTCCTCCGACTCGCCAAAGAAATTTCGTTCGCAAAACTGACGCTCCGTCACCGAAAGATCGACGTGCGTTTCAGGCGCCCCGGAGGGAACGTGAAGGTCCGGAAGCCAGTTGACGGGTACGTCGCTTTTCGTCGTTTCAGGCGCTTCTTCGCTCGCGACTTCCGCCTGGACGTCGACGCCGGGCTCGTCCCGATCCTCGCTTGACTGGACAAACCCCGTCGCTCCAATCGCCAAAAGCGCCAGCGCGACGGCGACGATCAGAACCGCCTGCGCGGCAAACGCGTTCCTTCGGTTGAATCGACGCTCGTCGCGCGATCGTCGAACTTTCGTTCTATCGGTCTTCATACGGTATTCTCCAGAGAGCTGTTTTTCAGTGGAACAAAACGAGCGAACGCGTTAGCAAAAAGAAACAAGAGAGCGAAGAAAAGAAAACGGCGGGAAGCGGTCGAAACAATCGAAAGAAATAACAGATGGAGCTTATTTCGCCAGCCGACGCGTATCAAAAAGACGGGGCAGATTTTTGCGCGCCCCAAAATATCCGCAAGCGCCGGAGCCGTCAAACGCGCGTGAAAACGCGTCGGAACAAATTTCGTTTGACGCGGCGTCGTGCGGCGAGGCGTTTTGTCCTGCGGAACGCTCATTATTTGTGTCTCGGTTGCGACGGAATCGACGTTTCGCGACGCGCGCGAACTGCCTTTCCTAAGTAAAATTCCCTTAATTATGTAGGACCTCGATTTTACCTTTTTTGACGTCGGCGTCAAGTCGTCGCCAGGCGCGGTATCGCGTCCCCGGCAAGTCGAAACGTCGTCCATTCGTCGAGTCCAATCGCGCCGAGCGAATAGTAAAATTCTATGCTCGGCTCGTTCCAATTCAGGCAACGCCACTCGATTCGACCGTAATTTCTCTCGACGGCTATTTGAGCGAGCCGTTTAAAAAGCGCTTTGCCGTAGCCCTTCCTGCGATACTCGGGCATAATGAACAAGTCTTCCAAATAGAGTCCGCCGCGCCCGACAAACGTCGAGTAGTTCGGAAAGAACAACGCGAACCCGACTTCTTTTCCGTCTTCGACCGCAAAGAGAACTTCGGCGATCTTTTTCTCAAAAAGCCATTCTTTAAGCTCGGATTCCGTAACGACGACTTCGTCGGTCATCTTTTCGTACTCGGCGATTCCTCTGATGAAGAAGAGAATCTTATCGACGTCGTTTTCAGCGGCAGGTCGAATAGCAAACGTTGACATGAGAGATCGGCTCCTGATTCTAATCGAGGCGAAAGAACACGGACGCGAGATAAAACGAGAATCCGCGCCTGTCGGACGTTATTATAGAACGCGCGAACAAAAGAGTCAATCGGCGCGAAGGGTTCCGGGCCGCCCTTCTCCGGCGCGCGTCCGCAAAAAAAGCGCCGCGAACCCTTCGACTCGCGACGCTCTGGATTATTATGCGATCCGGCATTGACAGCCATGTGATACGGTTTTGCAAGATCCTCGGACGGGGAACTTGCTCCGCCGTATAGTCTTAACGATTGGGGGGTCGGCTCTCCCAGCTTCTTTCCGTGTTGGCCTTGAATTGGAAAACACGACCGATCCCAATCGTCGGATGACTCAAAAGAGGATTTTGAGGGTCGCGGGTCTTTAACCTCGGAGGACGGAAACCCTCCTCGGAACGCTTCTCGGCGACCCGCCCGGAACTTATTCAGCTCCGTCCGAAAAGCGCTGGCTCTTCCGGGCGACCGCGCCGTGGCGGTCGCCTCAGTTCAGATTCGATCAGCGGTTAACCATGACGGTGAACATGACGCCGTGGACGAATTGATCGAAGTTACGATCTTTCTTGTTCCTCTTGACGCCGAAGATCGAGCCGTCTTCGTTGATGCGGTAGTCGTTGACGGCGGAACCGCGAGCGATGTTGTCCATGTACAGCATTTCATAGCCGAACTTGAATCCAACCGCTTCGGTCCAGTTCCACGCGGCTTCGAAGCGACCGTCGATGCCGTTCGAGTACGCGTCGAAGTGACGGGAGTACGCGAAAGCGTTGTTGACGGTTCCAATCGGCGTGTAGGCCTGGATGCCGCCCGTTTCCGACGTGTTCGTTCCGCTGTTGCTGTTGGTGCTGTTGTTGTTATTGT
>JAFZNK010000021.1 GCA_017550965.1 Thermoguttaceae bacterium | reverse complement strand
GCTTTCTTGGCGGGCGCGGCCTTCTTCGTCGCAGTCTTAGCTACGGCTTTGGCGGCGGGCGCGGCTTTCTTGGTCGCGGCCTTGGCGGGTTTCGCTTCTACCGCGCTCGCGCATTTTTTGCAAGCGCTCTTACAGGCCTTTTTGGGTTCTGCAGCTTTGGTTTTAGCCATATTGATTTCCCTCTAACGGTTTGTTAAAAACTAATACGGTAGTTGACCTAAGTGGATAAACACGTTCGATTTATAGTGGCGCGTCCGCCAAGCGAACAAACAAGACGCCAAAAAAGTCGACATATCCCGTAGAGACTTTATCGTCTCTTTCGCGTATTAACGTAACGATTTTTAAAGCTTTTTGCAATATTCTATTGATTTTTTTTAAAAAAATTTCCAAAAATTTACGCGACGCAAAGATGCTAACGACAAAAAGATCGGCGTCGGCGACTGAAAAAACGCGTCTGACGTCGCGCGTTTTTGTTTTTTCAACTCTTTTAATTTAAATAATTTACAAAGACGAAAAAAGAAGACGACTCTCAAACGACGTCAACAAAAATCTTCTTTTGTCGACGTCAAAAATTTCTTTCGATTCGTTCAAAAAAATGATCGCGTTTTTTATAAATTTTTTGTCGCGACGCCGTCGTAGCGCTCGTCGCCGAAGTTCTATCATGAGAATTATATACAATAGACACGACCGACGAATCGTCTTTCGCGTTCTTTCCAAATATAAATCGATCTTCTCTTCCCCGACGTCGAAACGCAAAATCGCCGCAACGTTTTGTCAATTCTAACTGCTTGTAATATCAGCTGATACAAAAACCGTTTTATCGACGTCCTATCTCGTCGCGCGTCTTAAGAAAGAACGGATCAGTCGACGATCTCAACAACGAACTCCATGCGCCGCAACCAAAACCGACGTCAAAACATGGCGCTCGACTATTAAGAAAAACGTTGAATCTAAAAACGAATGAAAAGGACGACGGGACGTCGTTCGCTTGTTTTGAAAAACAACCCGACTCAGGATCGTCGCGACGTCGTTGACTCTTCTTAAGATTGACGTCGCCGACAGGCGTCCCGACGACGTCTCAGGACGCAGGTTCTCACAAAGAGAAAAACGGACGTCGATCGTTGAACTCGACGGAACGATTTTGAACCGGACGACGTCGTTTCCCTAGCTTCACGTCAAACGAAACGAATCGTCCAAAAAACAATTTTCTTGGAAAATTCAGTATAATCGATACTATTTATACAATTCGTCTAAAAAGAATAATCTTTTTTAAAGAACCCGCTGATAAATCCCCGATAATCCGTCCACAGGCGCGTCCCGAAGGAACGCGGCTCGAGCGTCGTTTGGCCCGCCTTGCGATCCGGAACGGTTCCGCCGATCGCTCCAAACGACTTAACACGGACGTTAAACCGGGCAATCCTATGACCATGCTGACAAATTGGAACAAACGCGTTCGACGAGGGGTTTTGACGAGTCTTTTCTCCTTGTTGACGATCGCGCAAACGTTCTACGCGTGTACGCTCTGCGCCGACGAGAACAACGAGCGTTGGACGCGCGCCCCGAGATCCGCTTTTGTGGGAGTCGTTAGAGAGACGTGCAAATCGGTCGTCAGTATCCAGGGCGAAAAACAATACGAAGTCAGCAGGCTCGACGACGGGAATTACGATTCCCAATTTGACGTCTACAACGGCATGGGCACGGGCGTGGTCGTCGACGAACGAGGATACATCGTCACGAATTACCACGTCGTCAAAGGTCTGTTAAAATTGGAAGTCGTCACCGCCGACGGGGAGTGCTACCGCGACGTCGAACTGGTGAGAAACGACGTCGCCACCGACCTGGCTATTTTGAAAATCAAGCCGAAGAAACCGTTGCAAAAGATTCTTATGGGGCGTTCGGATCGCGTCGAACTCGCCGAAGACGTCTTCGCTATCGGCAACCCTTTCGGATATCATTGTTCCATCACTCGAGGAATCGTCAGCTCTCTCGACCGACCTCTTGAAGTCAACGACCGTCTCTCCTACGACGCCGTCATTCAGACGGACGCGGCGGTCAACCCTGGCAACTCGGGCGGCCCGCTCATCAACGTCGACGGCGAAATGATCGGGTTGAACGCGGCGGTGCGCGAAGACGCCGAGAATATCGCGTTCGCCATTCCGGTCGACCTTGTCGTGGAAGTCGTCGAAAAGATGCTTCGTCAGTCGGTGGCGAAGATGACCCACCACGGGCTGAAGTTCCGCGTCGTCGACGCGGACGACCCGGACTATCCCGAGGACGGAGACGGACACGACTGTCTCGTCGTCGATTCGGTCGATCCGAAGAGTCCGGCCGCGGCCGCGGGCATTAAGCCCGGCGACGTGCTGCTCTCGTCCAACGGCTATAAGACGACGAACTCGCTCGATTTCACCTGTTCGCTCATCGGCAAGGGCCTGACGGACTTCGCGGAACTGGAATTCGAACGCGACGGCGTCGAGCGGACGGCTTCGATCGCGTTTAGCGGTCTGACTCGAGAAGCGAATCGCGACGTCGAAATCGCCAAAGTCTCGCGAACGTCGAAGCGCTACGCCAGCGCGACGACCGACGACGCCGTCGCCGAAAAGGCTGCGGAACTCGACGACGAAGAAGACGCGATTGTCGCGGCGTCGAATTCTTCCGCCGGCAAGCCGAAGAAAACCCGCGCGGAACAAACCGTCTGGAACGTTTTTGGCGTCGAAGTCCGAACCGTCGGCTCGCGAGAATACGACCGCGCCTATCCGGACCTTCAGGCGGTGGCGATCGGCGACTTTAACTTCGCGCCCAGCGGCGGCGTAATGATCACCAACGTCTCGTCGACGGGCCTGTTCAACGAAGGGGACGTCAACCTTCAGGAAGGCGACTTAATCTTCGGCTTT
>JAFZNK010000198.1 GCA_017550965.1 Thermoguttaceae bacterium | reverse complement strand
GTTTTCGCTGAAGGACTCTCCTATTGGATTTGTCGATCCGTGGAAAGAAACAAGCACGCAAAAGCGAACCTTTTTCATGAACGTTTTTTGAGTTTTATGTGTCAACGTATTGACAGACGTCAAAACTCATACTAGAATAATTAAAACGTAAAGGGGTTCCGTTGGCCAGAGCGTCGGGGTAAACGCCAGTTTTGGTCGCTCTTCGGCGGGGCTTAAAACGGAAAAGAACCCGTAGTTTTTATAACTTTGGTCAAAGAGAGTATCATAGGCGGCTAATTATTCCGCTTTGTTATAGGCGGCGTTTTCTGTTTGCGATTACGCCGCTCCGTGTTATAAGGGCGTTTCCGACGCAAAGCGTCGCGACGCTCTTTTGAACGACCCGTTTTCCTCTATTAGGCGACCTGTTGATTTTTCAACGGGTTCGGTAGGTTTTGTGCCATGAAAAAAACTAATTCTCGCGGTTTTACCCTGGTAGAACTGCTCGTCGTCATCGCGATCATCGGTATTTTGATCGGTTTGCTCCTCCCGGCCGTCCAGGCTGCTCGAGAAGCGGCTCGCCGTATGCAATGCACCAACAATTTGAAGCAGTTGGGTCTTGCGGTTCAAAATTTCCACGACACGAACAAACGTATTCCGAACCAATTCAGCGATCCGATCTGGACCAGCTTCATTCCCGCTGGTTATACAGGAGACGCGCGCTGGAAGGCCACCGACGGCGTGGCCTATCGTATGAATCGTTATACCGCTCAGGGCTTGCTTCTTCCTTTCATCGAACAAAACGCCGTTTATACCAAGATCTACAACGGCGCTAAAGCCGCAGGCGACGCGGATAATCGCGATTTGTCGTTCAGCCCGACGAACCTGAGCGTCGACACTTCCTCGCCCAGTCCCATGTGCGTAAGAATCGAAACGTTCCTTTGTCCTTCTGACGGCAACGCGGAAACTGACGAAGACACGATTTCGAAAATCAGCTACATGACCTGCTACGGCGATTGCGCGATGTGCGTTTGGTCGGACCGCGGCAATAAATATCACCGAGGCGTCTTCTGCAACGGCCACTACGGCGGCAAAGTTAAGATGTCGACGATCGAAGACGGCACAAGCAACACCATGGCGTTCAGCGAGGCTTGCTGTTGCAAAAACGCCACCGAAGACGCCAGAGTTCGTTCCGGCGTCGCCTATCTGACCGCGCCCAAAGGCCAGGCCCCTGCCGCGTGTCTTGCTCTTCGCGCCAATGGAAACGAGCTAAAGCCGACGACCAAAGGCGCCGGTTACGCCGTTAGAGGGCGCCGTTGGATGGACGGTCGTCTTCCTCACACCAGCTTTATGGCGATTCTTCCTCCGAACAGTCCGAGCTGCTCCAGCACGATCACCGACAACAGCCCGGATCCCAGCCATTATTCGATGATGTCCGCGTCGAGCAACCATAGCGGCGGCGCCAACGTCGTCATGTGCGACGGTTCCGTTCGTTTCGTTTCGGAAACGATCGATTGCGGCGCCATTTCCGTCACCCCGGCGGACGCCGGTTTCCCGGACGGCGAATATACGAACAGCGGCAAATCGTTGCGCGGAGTCTGGGGCGCGATGGCGACCCCGCAGGGCGGCGAATCGGTTGCAACCGCTCCGTGATTTGGTTTTAAAAACAAGGTAGTCGACTTTTGTAAAGGGTCGACAATTATCAAAGGATTGACGACGGTCGCCGAAATTCATGACGTTTTTCGTCGATCGTCGTTGTTGGAAAGTCAAAAATTATGATTAAAAAATTTTCTGTCGTTCTTCTTCTCGTCGCGCTCGTAGCGTTCGTTCCCGCCTGCGGCGGCAAGAAAATCAAGACTGAAGGCGTTACTGGCAAGGTTACTTTGGACGGACAACCTCTCGCCAACGCAACCGTTTTCTTTACGCCCGCCGACGGTTCCGGCGGTAGCGAGGCTTCCGGTATGACCGACGCCAACGGCGTTTACAAACTTCAAACCCTCCTTGGCGCCGCCGACGCCGGCACCACCCCCGGAAAGTATCTGGTGAGTTTCACCTGCTTCGAAGAAGTCGAGACGGGAAAAACGTATAAGAACGACGAAGGCAACGACGTTCCCGTAACCGAAGACAGAAGCGTCATTCCCGCGAAATACAACAGCGTCAAGACTTCCGGTTTTGAAGCGGAAGTCGTCAAGGGCGCCAATACGTTCGATTTCGATCTTCAATCGAAGTGATCGAAACGTTTGTTTTGTAGCGATAAGCGAATAAACAAAAGAAGGGAAACGTTCGCAAGAGCGCTTCCCTTCTTTATTTCCTGTTTCTTGATTCGTTCTTATCGAACTTATTTGACGACAAGTTTCGGACGCTCGATAACGACCGTTGAGTTCGGCTCGATCGACTTGGTAATCCAAACGCTCGAACCAATCGTGGAGTCGTGACCGATCACGACGTCGCCCCCCAAAATTGTCGCGTTTGCGTAGACGACGACGTTGTCTTCGAGAGTCGGATGACGTTTCTTATCGCGCACCAGTTCTCCGCGCTCGTCTTTGGGAAAACTCAGAGCTCCCAGCGTTACGCCCTGATACAGTTTAACCCAATTTCCAATTTCGCACGTCTCGCCGACAACGACGCCCGTGCCGTGGTCAATAAAGAAATACTCGCCGATTTTGGCGCCGGGATGAATGTCGACTCCGGTGCGCGAGTGCGCGATTTCCGTCATAATGCGCGGAATGAGCGGAACGCCAAGTTCCCAGAGCGTTCTGGCGATCCGATAGACGACGATCGCGTCGAAGCCGGGATAACAGAAAATAACTTCGTCGATCGATTTACACGCGGGGTCGCCCTTGATCGCCGCTTCGGCGTCTTTGGCGAGCGCCGCCCGAACGGACGGAATACGCCTTAAAAATTCCAGCGTTACGTTCTCCCCGATTTTTTCGTACTCGATCTTTTGGTTCGGTTCGCAGGACTCCACGCCTCCTCCGCCGCAAAAGGCGCGGGCAATTTGAACGCTGAGCGAATCGAATATTTTGTCGATCAAATTCCCGACGTAATAGAGGACGTTCGACGTGGTAAGCCGATCGCGACGACGATATCCCGGAAAAAGAATCTCGTTCAGGTCGTGAAGAATTTCGACGATCGCTTCTTTATTCGGCAACGGACAGCGATCGAGCCGATTGACCGTCGTCGTGTCCGCGTACGATTCAAAGATTAACCACGTCAATTCAGGCAAACGCGAATGAGCGTCGTCGTTTACAACAGGTATGTTCTTCATGGACGCAATTCCCATGTCTAAAAAGTCAGTTCGCTCAACTCCCGACGGCTCCGCCAAAAAACCGCGCGTTCCGTTTTATCGGCGTTTCTCCTGAAAAACCTGCGTTTCTTAAAAAAAACCTTTTTCTTTTTCAGGGTTGAACACGCTCAAACTCCGTCGTGGGAACTCTGCGGAAAATCTATTGCGTAAACGACCGATAAAAAGTAGAATAGCGACGATTTGGAAAGAACGCGTATTTCCCGTTCAAGCCGCGTCGACCGCTTTGAGTATTATACCCCAAAACCTCGTTTACCGCAATAGTTAGAGAGTTTCTAATGACAGACGATCCTTCCAACGTCAACGAAAACGACGATCTCGAAATCGTTGAAGACGATCAAAGCGAAAGCGACGCCGCAGGTTTCAAACTTCAAGCCGACGGGCAGTACGGATTCCGATTTGTCCCGGAAATCAACCAAACGGGCGCGTATTCGCTGAGGGCCGACCACGCCTCTTACGAACCGACAAACGATCGCGCGCAACACGGTTCCGCAAGCGACGCCCCGACGATCGCCGCGCCGAACGCCGCAGTAAACGATATTTACGGCGTTGAAGAACCGACTCCCCTTCCGGATTACGCCTCGGAAGTCGAGCGTCGAAACGAACGACTTCATTCTGACGCCGACGAGAAAAACAACGCGAAGAATCGCGGAAGCGCTTTTGGCGATTTCTCGCTGTCGGAGCTTTACGAGCGTAAACGCGTCGATCTCGCGAAACATGAAAACGACGAACGCGTCGTCGCCAAACGAGGCGAACTGCCCGAACGTCCGTTTTGGGACAATTTACTCAAGCCGTTTATGTCGGCAAGCGCGTCGTTTCGACTTGGTTTGATCTCGGCGTTTGCGTTTATTCCAATCCTGTTAGTCATGCACTTTTACACGCGCACCCTCTCTTCCGAAGCGGAGACGATGATTCAAAATCATCAGGAGTTAAGCGCGTTAACGGCGTTTTTGCGCTGTATTTGGAAAGACAGAGTTATTCGCCTGCTCTTCTGTTTGCTTTGGGGAGTTTTTTCAACTCCCTACACGCTTCATATCTTTACGGAAACGGCGAGCGGAGCCGATAAATTTGAAGATTGGCCTGAGTATAGTTTTCTTGGAGGGCTTGGCCAGTTTCTCTGGTTGTGCGTTTTGATCATGATCGGAGGCATACCGGGCGCGGCGCTCTTTTCTGTTCTTCATCTGTCCTCGCTTGTCGGTTTCGTATTCTCAACGGCGTTTCTGACGCCTGTCTTCTTCCTTTCGTGCATGCAAACCGACACATACTTTACGCTGCTTACCAAAGACGTCGCCCGAAGTTTAAAAAGGGTGAGAAAAAGCTGGACGTGTTTCTTTGGAATCACGTACGCGTTCGTCTTCGGAACAATCGCCGTCGTCGTCCTTAATATTTGGATTGCGGTCCATAATTACGTCGTTCCCAATCCGGGCGAAAAAGCGAATATTGGAAACGCCGTTTTCGCCGCGGTCATTCTTTCGTTAGCGATCAGTTATATCCCCGCGCTTTACGCAAGAATTCTGGGAAGACTCGCGTGGATCATTGAAGACGACGTCAAAAAACGGACGGAAGCCGAGCAAGAAGCGGAACAAACGGAATGATTGAACCGACGCTCCGGCGGAGAGCAAATGAAACTCCGCCGAAGCGTCCGTCGTTGAAATCAACTCAACTATTTATTTCCTGAAACTTACAAATAACATTCTCGTTGATAAACGAAACAAATCGCGCGTTCTTTCTCACGTTTCGTTTTCTAAAAAACTTCGCAAAAACGATATTTTTTTTCGTTCTTTTTCATTGACGACGCTTTTTTCGCCAGTTATCTTTAAAAAATAAAGGATTGTCCAATCCTTGCGGACATATTTTCACTTATTGCAGATCGACGTTATGAAACGCTATTTATCCAAACAAATCGGTCGCGCGCTATTTGCGTTGATCGCGTGTTTTTCTCTTCTCGGAACGGTTTGCGCGCAGGAATACGCGACAAATCCTAATATCTGGGCGGACGTTCCGGACATGGCGCTGTTACGCGTCGACGACTGGTATTACATGAGTTCGACGACGATGCACATGGTCCCCGGCGTGCCGATCATGCGTTCGAAAAACCTCGTCGACTGGGAAATCGCCGGATACGCCAACGACGTTCTCGAAGACGTCGACGATCTTGCGTTGCGCAACGGCAAAAGCGCTTATGGCGCCGGGACATGGGCGAGTTCCCTAAGATATAAAGACGGAGTCTTCTATCTTGCCGTTTTCGCGGGAACTACTGGAAAGACGTATATCTACACAACGCGCGACGTAACCGGCAAATGGGACGTCAAATCGTTTAGACCCATGTGTCACGACTGTTCCCTTTTCTTCGACGACGACGGAAAAACGTATTTGCTTTACGGCGTCGGCGATCTTCGCCTGACCGAACTTAACGACGATCTTTCCGGATTCAAACGCGGGGGATTTAACGACGTCGTTATTCGCAACGCAGGCGCTGTCGCCGGAGGAAGAATCGGTCTATCCGCCGAAGGTTCGCAAATGTTCAAGAGAAACGGAAAATATTACGTTTGCAACATCTCCTGGCCGCAAGGCGACATGCGAACGGAAATAATCTTTCGCGCCGACAAAATAACGGGCCCCTACGAAGGACGCGTCATTTTCAAAGATCGAGGAATCGCGCAGGGAACTCTCGTCGAAAAAGCGGACGGAGACTGGGTCGCGTACCTGTTCCAGGACAGCGGAGCCGTTGGGCGCATTCCGTACCTGATTCCCGTCAAATGGGAGGACGACTGGCCGATTCTTGGCGAAGACGGAAAAGCGCCCGCGACCCTGCCGATCGTTAAAGAAGGCAAGCCGTTCGGAAATATCGTAGAATCGGACGAATTCGACCGTAGCGACGATCTCGTAGCCAAATTGAACGCGACGCCCAAAGAGGAAAACGCCTATCTTCGAGAAGCGTTTCCACTTGCCTGGCAATGGAATCACGCGCCTGACTGCCGCTATTGGTCGTTGACGGAACGCCCCGGTTGGTTGCGATTAACGTCTGGACGCGTCGACGCGACGCTTCAACAGGCGCGCAACACGATCACGCAACGAACGTTCGGTCCGACTTCGTCGGCGACGACCGCCCTCGATTTCAGTAAACTCAACGACGGCGACTACGCCGGATTGACCGCGTTTCAGCGAAAATACGGATTCGTCGGCGTTACGAAACGCGACGGAAAATTTTACGTCGTTCAAGCTGAATCGGAAACAAAAAGGAAAATCGACGAAGACGTAGTCAAAGAAAACGAGTCTATTCCCCTTGCCGACGACGTTTCGACAGTTTTCTTAAAGATTGATTGCGATTTCACGAACCGGAAAGACGACGCGTATTTCTATTGGAGCCTCGACGGCGAACAATGGAAACGTATCGGTCCGTCCCTTCATATGCTCTACACGCTTCCTCATTTTATGGGGTATCGTTTCGGACTCTTTAATTATGCGACAAGCCAATCCGGCGGGTCGGCAGACTTCGATTATTATAGAATTTCCGCGTCCATCGACGCTCAATAACGCAAGGAGAAAAAATGCTCACGTTTTTTTCGCGCCGATTAACCTCGGCGTTCTGGTTGGGGCTCGTCGCTTCGTTCGTTCTCCCCGTTTTTGCGACCGACGACGTTGTTTCGGCAAAACGAAGCGTCGAACCGTTTGAACTTTCGCAAGTGAAACTACTGCCCAGCCCGTTTAAAGACGCTCAGAACAAAAACTCCGAGTATCTGTTAAGCGTAGAACCCGACCGTTTAATCGCGCGATTGCGCGAAAACGTCGGCCTGGACCCGCGCGCGAAAAATTACGAAGGTTGGGAAGCGCAAACGATCTCCGGACACTCTCTGGGGCATTATCTTTCCGCCGTATCGAAATCGTACGCCTCGACAGGCGACGAACGATTCAAAGAACGCGCGGAATATATCGCGTCGGAACTCGCGCAGTGTCAGGACGCGGCGGGTTCCGGAATCCTCGCGGGCGATCCTAATTATTTCAAGGTCTTTGAAGAAGTCGCTCGAGGCGATATCAGGACCCAGGGATTCGATCTGAACGGTCTGTGGGTTCCGTGGTACACGCTTCATAAAATTTGCGCGGGGCTTCTGGACGCTTATCATTATTGCGACTGTCAACAAGCGCTCGACGTCGCTAAAAGGCTCGGCGACTGGGCGATCGACGTTACAAAAGATCTCACGTTCGAGCAGATGCAAAAAATGCTCCTGTGCGAATACGGCGGAACAAACGACGCGTTCTACTCCCTTTACGCCGCCACCGGAGACGAAAAATATCTCAAAGCGGGCGACCGTTTTTACGATCTTGCCGTCATTAAGCCGCTCAGCGAAGGTCGCGACGAACTTCAAAATCGACACGCCAACACGCAAATTCCCAAAATGGTCGGCTTGGCGCGTCGCTTCGAACTCGCGGGCAACGGAGAGCTTAACGCCTTCCCAACCGCCAATTTCTTCTGGAAACGCGTAACCGGATTCCACACCTACGCGATCGGCGGCAATTCTAACGGCGAGCATTTCGGAGCGCCCGGCGTCTTAAGTACGCGTTTCAGCGATTCGTCATGCGAGACGTGCAACACGTACAACATGCTCAAATTGACGCAAAAACTCTATTTGCAGTCTGGAGACGTCGAATATGTCAATTACTTCGAACGCGCGCTCTACAATCATATCCTGTCTTCAATAGACAAAACCGACGACCTTAATCGCCTCTATACCTATTACGTCCCGCTCACGCCGGGCGGTTTCCGAACGTATTCGACGCGCGAAACGCATTGGACTTGCTGTCACGGCACGGGCATGGAAAACCATACGCAATACAACGGCGAAATCTACTACCATAAGAGGGCGGAAGACGGAACCGACGTTTTATACGTCAACCTTCTCATTCCTTCGACGCTCGACTGGGCGGAAAAAGGAGTCGTCGTAACGCTTAACGCCGACGGTTCTTTAATCGTCGACGCAAAAGACGACGTAGCGCTCGACGTCAAAGTTCGCGTTCCGAACAACTGCCGCGTCGACGGCGAAAACGCGGGCGTCGACGGCGGATATTACGATCTTGGCGCCCAGTGGTCCAAAGGTCAAACCGCCAAACAACTTCCCTTCCTCGCCGACTGGAAAATCGAACCGACGCCTGACAATCCCAACGTCGCCGCGTTTTTCCGAGGTCCTGTTCTGTACGCGGGGGACGTCGGTCCGATCGACGCGCCTCTCGCGACTCAATTTGACGTCGACGCCAACGAAGCGGCGTCCAACGCGATTGTTCTTCCGGTCGTCGTTTCCGACTCGCGCGACCCAAGCGATCTGGTCGACGACGCCGCGAACGACAAAAAACGTTCGTTCTTTGAAACGCCTGAAAAAGCGACGCTGACAAAAACCGTTCCCGGCGACGTTTCACTCGTTCCGTTCTATACGGCGAAGGAACGATATTTAGTTTACTTCGATTTCTTCACCGACGACTCGTGGAAAGAAAAACAGAAAGAATATGAAGCCGCGCGCGAACGTCGCGTTAAACTTGCCGAAGCGACGTTACAATTCTTCCAGCCCGGCGAAATGCAACCTGAACGCGACGCTAATTTCAAAGGCGAAAAATCTGCCAACGGCGAACACATGGGTCGAAAATGGAGAGACGCGCGCGACGGCGGATTCTTCGAATTTGACATGAAAGTCGATCCGGAAAAGCCCTGCGTCCTCGTAATTACCTACTGGGGCGACGAAACCGGCGTTCGCGTTTTCGATATTCTTGTCGACGGGCGGAAAATCGCCGAACGGCGCCTCAATCGCGATCGTCCCGGCAAATTCTTTGAGGAATGTTACGCTATTCCCAATCCGGACAAAAAATCGGTCGTTCGCGTTCGATTCCAGGGCAAACCGGGCGCAATGGCGGGCGGTATCTTCGGCGCGAGAACAATCTACGAAGAATCGCGCGAAGAACTATTTGGAAAATAAATCGGCGGAAAGCCTTTAGTATAACCGTCGGAACGTGTTTTCGCGTCCGCGACCTTTGAACGGACGCGAAAACGCAACCGATTTCTAAACAGCAGTCCCCTCAATACAGGAACTCGTTTTATGAAAAAAACAAATTACCTATTAACTCTCTCGCTGGCCGTTTCAGCGCTTGTCGGTCTCTTTGCGGCGCCGACGTTCGCTCAAGACGATCTCGTCGCCAAAATTGACGCAAGTCAAAAGGGCGAACCGATCTCCCCGTTCATTTACGGGCAATTCATTGAACATCTTGGACGTTGCATTTACGGCGGAATCTGGTCGGAAATGCTTCAAGATCGAAAATTCCACGACGCTCCCGCCGTTTATCCCTGGGAACTCCTTGGAAACGCGCAATTTGAACACGCCCAGGAAGGCGCTTTTGTCGGAAAAGCCTCTCCGAAATGGACGAGCCAAAACGACTGGGCGTTCGGCGTCGAACAAGACGGTATTTCATTTGTAAATGGCAAACAATACGTCGGTTACGTCTGGGCGAAAACGTCCGAAGGACAAAAAATTTCCGTCCGTTTCCTCTTCGACAACGGCAAGCGTTTCATTGAAATCCCGCTTGGAGAAGCGGTTGAAAAAGCTGACGACGGTTATTGCAAATACGCGTTTGAATTCGTCGCCGACGGTCTGATCGATCCGACGGAAAAAGGTTCGTTCGCCTTTCTGTTCCAGGGAAAAGGCGTCGCGCGTCTCGGAACCGCGTCTCTCATGCCCGCCGATAATATCAACGGCATGCGCGCCGACACGCTCGCGCTTCTCAAAGAACTCAACGCGCCGATCTATCGTTGGCCGGGCGGCAACTTTGTGAGCGGTTACAACTGGAAAGACGGTATTGGACCGCGCGATCGTCGTCCTCCTCGAAAGAACCCCGCCTGGCAGGGCATTGAACACAACGATTTCGGTTTCGACGAATTTATGTTCTTCTGCCAATACCTCGGAACGAATCCTGACGTAGCGGTTAACACAGGTTCCGGCGAAGTAAAATCCGCGGTTGAAGAACTTGAATACGCCAACGGCGCCGCCGACACGCCCTACGGAAAAATCCGCGCCGCCAACGGTCACGCGGAACCTTACGGCGTCAAACACTGGTGCATAGGAAACGAAATGTACGGCGACTGGCAAATCGGACACATGTCGACCGACAAATACGCGCTTAAAAACAACGCTTTCGTCGACGCGTTCCGTGAGTTCGATCCAAACCTGACCCTTATTTCCGTGGGCGCCGTAGGCAAATGGGACGAACTCATCATGCGCCAATGCGCCGACCATATGGACTGGATCAGCGAGCACTTCTACGTCCAGACGCGCGACAATATCGTCGAACACGTCGATCAAGTCCCCAACAATATCCGTCGTATTGCCGCCGCGCATCGCAAGTACCGCGAAGAATTCCCCGAACTCCAGGGTAAAGACATTCGTATCGCTATGGACGAATGGAACTATTGGTACGGTCCGCATGTCTTCGGCGAACTTGGAACGAGATATTTTGTCAAAGACGGTCTTGGAATCGCAGCCGGTCTGCACGAATACTATCGCAACAGCGATATTTTCGCGATGGCCAACTACGCTCAGACGGTCAACGTTATCGGCTGTATTAAAACGTCCGCGACCAACGCGCAATTTGAAACGACGGGTCTTGTTCTGAAACTCTACCGCAACGAGTACGGAGAAATCCCGCTTAAGGTCGAGGCGAAACGTCCATACAGCGTCGCCGCCGCGACGACCGCCGACGGAAAATACCTCACCGTCGGCGTCGTCAATCCGACGCGCGAAGCCGTCAAATTCTCTTTTGACGTCGATCTTAAACTCGCGAATTCCGGCGAACGCTTTGAAATCGCCAACGACGACCCTATGGCGTTCAACGATCCCGATTCGGAACAAAAGATCGATATCGTCAAATCGTCGATCGACAATGTCGCCGACGGAACGACCCTCGCTCCGCTAAGCGTTACGCTCTTCAAAATCGCTATTGAAGAATAATTTCGTCGGGTAGCTTTTACCTTTCATTCCTTCGGCGGACGTCCTGCGGCGTCCGCCGTCTTCTTTTTAAAAGCCGTTCAAGCGCTTTATGTAATTCTACAAAGAAGAAAAAATTTGCTTTTTCACAAAGATTTCTTATAATGACGGGAGTCGAATAAAGCGTTCGACCGCTTTTTATTAACCTGACGCCCCTCAATTAATCGCGGAGAATATCATGAATCGAAGGGATTTTATCCGAACAATTTCGTTGACACTTGGCGCCGTCGGCTTGGAAACGACGAGTTTTAACGTTGAAAATCTGGGATTCGCAGAAGACAAACCAGGTCGAAAAATTCTTTATTTTGATCTTTCTACCGAATGGGAGCATCCGCCTACCGTCGACGAAGAGGACGGAACGAGCAAAGCGGCAAAAATCGTCAAAAAACTTGGCGAAGCGATCGGTTACGACGTCGACTGCACAAAAGACGGATCGGTTTTCGACGGCGATTTGAGTCAATACGCGGCGTTCGTTTTCTTCACCTGCGGCGACCTGGACGTTAAAGTCGACAACAGAACGCCCGTTTCCAAAGAGGGAATGAAAAATCTCTTCAAAGCGATTCGATCGGGAACCGGTTTTCTCGGAATCCACTGCGCGACCGACACCTGGCAATGTCAGGGCGAACTCTTTGAGAATCAGCCGGAAGAAGAACGCACCGAATATATCAAAATGGTCGGCGGCGATTTCATTACCCACGGCGACATGCAGGAAGCGACGCAGCGTTTTACCGAACCAATTCAAGTTCCTGCGTTGAAAGCGTTTGGAAAATCGGAAGCGAAAATCTTCGACGAATGGTATTGCATGAAGAATTTCAATCCCGATATGCACGTGATCACCGTTCAGGAAACAAAAGGCATGCGAACGGACGGTCGCAACGGATGTTACGATCGCCCGGCGTTTCCGTCGAGTTGGGTTCGCATGGAAGGAAAAGGACGCGTCGCCTATATCGCGCCCGGTCATGGAAACGAACAGTGGGATACCGAATTTGTTCAGAATTTCGTTCAGGACATGATGAAGTTCGTCGTCGGTCAAATCGATCTGGATATGACGCCGAATTTGGAGAAAGAATGCCCCGGCGCCTACACGCTGAAAAACAAGTAATAAGTAATAACGCCGTTCTCTCGCTTTTTATTCATTTATCAAAACTCATTCCTGGAGATTGACATGACAAAACAAACCAGACGTCAGTTCCTGCGCAACGCCGGTCTCGCTTCCGCCGCGACGTGCGTCGCCCCAATTTTTACGCCCTATTTATATTCGAGCGAACAGCCCGTTAAGAAAAAGAGCGCGGTTGAGAAACTTCAAGTCGGAGCCATCGGCGTGAGCAAATATCGCGCCGGGGTCTGGGACAGCGACGAGGATTTCGACGGACGAGGAACCGTCGTCGGTCGAAAAGCGGGCGAATTTGGAGCCGTCGTCGCCTGCGCCGACGTCTATCTTCCCTTCTCCGAAAGATTTGCCGCTTACTTCCCCAATCAGTGCAAGGCGTATCAGGATTATGAAAGGATCGTCGAAGATCCGACTATCGACGTCGTTACGATCGGAACGCCCGACCATTGGCACACCAAAATCGCCGTCGAGGCGATGCGCGCCGGAAAATCGGTTTACGTCGAGAAACCGCTCACCTTGACGATGGAAGAAACCAAACTGATTGCAAAAGTCCAAAAGGAAACGGGCGCGATTGTGCAGGTCGGTTCTCAACAACGCGACGAAAACGACACGTTCCGCCTCGCCGCCGCCATTATCAAAAGCGGAAGACTCGGAAAGAAAATCAACGTCGTCTGCTCACTGCCTATTAACGAGACGATCGGAAAGGTCGGCGTTCTTGATAAAAGAGAACCGTTCAAGCCGCAACCAATTCCGGAAGGGCTTAATTGGGACAAATGGTTGGGTCCGACCCCTTATGAAGAGTATTTCCTGGAACGGTGTTTCTACAACTTCAGATACTGGCTGGCGTATTCTGCCGGTCCGATCACCGACTGGGGCGCGCACAACATCGACTTTGCCGTCTGGGCGCTGGAACGATATAACGACGCTCCCGTCGAGGTTTCCGGAACCGCAAAATTCCCGAATATTCCCGGTTGGTACGACGTCGCCGAAGAGTTCGACTTCCTCTTCAAGTACAAGGACGGAGCCACGTTGCAACTTAAGTCGGGTGAAAACGCCGTTCTTTTCACCGGCGAACTTGGAAGAATTCGCGTCAATCGGGGCCGTATCACCGGCAAGCCCATTGAAACGCTTACTGATAAAGATATTGAAGAGCTCAACGAAATTCAGCACGATATTCTCAAAGGAAGAACTCCCGGCGATCATATGCGCAATTTCTTCGAGGCAATCGAAGACGGCGTGCAGCCGATTTCCGACGTCGCGTCGACGACGTCCGGAATCAATATGTGCCACATGGCCAACATTTGCGGTCTGACGGGCAAGACGCTCCATTGGGATCAGGACTCCTATTCTTTCCAGGAAGAAGAAGCCAACGCGATGATCTCGCGTCCTTCCCGTCCCGGATATGAGGTCGCCTGAAATTCATTGATCTAACCCGGTTTATTGCAACCGTTTTCGTTAGTAAAACAATTCAATCTTCGAGGAAAACAACTATGACGTCCCACCGTTCAATTTTGGCGCTTGCGCTCTGCGTCGCGGCGCTTGGTTCCGCCTTTGGCGTTTGCTTGCGCGCCGACGAATCCAAATCGGAGTACGCTTATCAAGAAGCGATCGTCGCCGACTGGATTCGTCAGGAACGCGATTTCGGACGAGAACTTTCGTCAAAAGAAGCGCTTCAGGCCGCAGTCTCTCGCGGACGCGATTTTGCCGATTGGGCGGCGGGCGAAGATTGGGTAGACGAAGACGCGTTTAAAAAGCTGGGAGAACTTCTCCAGTCGGACAAAGAATATCTTGAAGTTGACGGAACCCCCGTCGAAACGATTCAACGTTATTTGGAACTTCGCCAACGCCTTCGCGACCTGGCGTTGGCGAATCCCGAAGTTTCGGGCCGTCCGATTATCTTCTTGCAGGAAGAACGTTTCGTCTGGCAAATGTTGCACGAATTTCTTTCGTACTACTATCAGGAATGCGGCATGAACGGCGGAGGCGTCTACAAACTCAAAAATCCCGGTCGTTCCTTTGAGGTCGAGTCGCTTACCGACGGCAAATTTCCCAAAGGCGTTTTCGAAACGCTTTCCCTGTCTTACGACGGAAAAACGGCGTATTTCGCGTTTGCCGATTTCTCCAAGGTTCAGCCTGACGACATGCCTAAAACCGACGTCAGAACGTTGCAGGCAGGTCCGTATATTCCCGATTTCGACGCGAATTACATGAAAAAAGTCGACGGGAAATTCCACCTCTACAAGATGAGCCTTGAAGACGGTTCCGTCGAGCAACTTACCGACGGTTCCGACGACGATTTCGATCCGACCGAAGCGCCCGACGGCTCGCTGATCTTCATGTCGACGCGACGCGGCGGATTTGGTCGTTGCCACGGTCATTACGAACCGTTGCGCGCTCACACGCTTCACAAACTCAACCCCGACAAATCGGTAACCTGTCTTTCATGGCATGAAACCAACGAATGGCAACCGACATTCCTCCACGACGGACGCGTTCTCTATACGCGCTGGGATTACGTCGATCGCAACGCGGCCCGACATCACGGGTTATGGACAACCAATCCGGACGGAACCAATTCCGCGATTCTCTACGGAAACTATACGTTCGAAACAAACGCGTGCTATCAATCGAAAGCGGTTCCCAATTCGAACAAAGTCATGTTTATTTCCGGCGCGCACCATCTCGACGTCGGCGGAACGCTCGTCATGCTCGATCCCAATAAGGTTCGATACGATCCTGAAACGGCGGAAGACGACTTGAGTTCGCTCGAATGGCTTACGCCGGAAATTCCCGCCCCGGAAGTGGCGAGAACTGGAAATCAGGTCTGCAAACAGTACTACTTCAGCCCCTGGCCGCTTTCTGAAGACGTCTGGATTACCTCGTATAGTCACGACGCCTTGGGAGGATATTTAAGCAACACGACGACAAGCGGAAAGCTGGGGATTTACTATCGAGACCGATTCGGCAATCTTGAGTTGCTTTATCAAAACGACGCCAACGAAGAATCGTGTCTGTACCCGATTCCAATCGCCGAACGCGAACGTCCTCAAATCATTCCTTCTTCTTTGCCGAAACTCAATCCCAACGACCCCGAACCGGAAACGGGCGCGTTTGTTCTTTCCAACGTGTACGAGAGCCTCAAACCGTTCCCCAAAGATCGTAAGATCAAAGAACTGCGCGTTATTCAGTTACTCCCGAAAGCGCCCGATTATCGCGGCAACAATCCGACGGTCGGCCATACGGGCTCGGCCAACGCGCGCGCCGTTCTTGGAACCGTTCCCGTTGAAGAAGACGGAAGCGCGCATTTTACCGTGCCCGCCAAATTGCCCGTCTATTTCCAGGCGATCGACGAAGAGGGGCGCGCGGTGCAATCGATGCGCAGCATTGTCTACGTTCAGCCGGGCGAAAATCGAGGTTGCGTCGGATGTCACGAACAAGCGTCGACGGCGCTGACAAACGAATCGAAACAGAATCTGGCGTCGTTGCGCGGTCCGTCCGACCTGATCCCCGCCCCGGAAGACACGAAACCGTTCTCCTATCCGCGTTTTATCCAACCGATTTTGGATCGTCGTTGCGTCGAATGTCACGACGGATCGGAAAACGCCAAGGCCGGTCCGGCGCTCACAGGAGAAAAAACGGCGCGTTACACACGAAGTTACGACGAATTGCGAGACTATCTCAAATGGTACGAATGGGGCGGAAATAACTATCGCGAGATCGCCACGTTCCCCGGCGAATGCGGCGCGGATATCAGCCCGTTGTCCAACGTTCTCCTTGACGATAATCATAAGAGTATCGGCTTAACCGACGAGGAACGTCGCGATTTGTATCTTTGGATGGACGCGCTGATTCCTTTTTACGGCGTGTACGACGAACAACAACAGGCGTTGCAACAAGACGGTCAAAAAATCGCCATGCCGAGTCTGCAATAAGGTTTAACCCTTATTATTGATCCGTTCCTAAACGCTACAACCACAACCACGGAGATTTGTTATATGTCTCGTTTTTCTCACCTCGGCGCTTTTCTCGTTTTAATCGCCTTCTGCGCGAACGCGGCGGCGAACGATCCGCTCCGCGCCCCCGCCAATCCGCTTGTCTCGGTCGATCCTTATTTCAGCGTCTGGTCAAACACAGACGATTTGGCGGATTCTTTCCCCGTTCACTGGACGGGAAACGTTAAAGCGTTGGTTTCGTTCGTTAAAATCGACGGCAAAAACTATCGAATCATGGGGCGTTGCGCCGACATGGACGAATTCGCCGTCAAAATGAATCAAACGAGTCGGACGGTTCGCGCGACGAACACGACGTACGCGTTTGAAGACGCGGGCGTTCTTCTCACGCTAAACTTTATGAATCCTAATCTTCCGGACGATCTGGACGCGTACTCGCGCCCGACGACCTACCTGACGTGGTCAGTCAAATCGGTCGACGGAAAACAACACGACGTTTCGATCTATTTTGACGCGACCGCCGAACAATGCGTCGACGACGTCGAACAGGAGGTCGTCGCAAACAGAGAAGAAACGGGGCGTCTCGACGTCATGAAACTTGGAACGAGCGAACAGCCCGTTCTTGGCAAGTCCGGCGACCGCGTAAGAATTGACTGGGGCTACTTCATAGTCGGCGTCGAAAAAGGAGCCGCGCAAACGGCGATCTCGTCCGACGTCGCCGGAAGAACCGCTTTCCTAAAAGACGGCGTTTTGCCTGAAAAAGACGACGCCGATTTTCCGCGAAAAGCGAGCGAGCGTTGGCCGATTCTCGCGGTAAAGTTCGATTGCGGAACCGTGGGCGACAAAGAGACGTCAAAACGCCTTATTCTCGCCTATGACGATATTTACAGCGCCGAGTTTATGGAAGAACGTTGTCTGGCGTACTGGCGTCGCGACGGAATGACGACGGCGGAAATGTTGGACGTCGCCGACGAGCAATACGACGACCTCTGCAAACGTTCCGCGGAATTCGACGCCAAACTTTGGAACAAAGCGAAGTCCCTTGGCGGCGAGAATTTTGCAAGTCTGTGTTCGCTCGGTTATCCGCAGTCCATGGCCGCCCAGAAACTCCTTGTTCTTCCCAACGGCAAAATAGCGTGCGTCGCTAAAGAGAACAACAGCGGCGGTTTCATTGCGACGGTCGACGTTCTCTATCCGACTGCGCCTATCTTTATCGCGTTCAACAAAGAACTCCTTAAAGCGACGCTCGTTCCTCCTCTGGAATACGCCGCCTGCGGACGTTGGCCCTGGCCTTACGCGCCGCACGATCTTGGCTATTACCCGAAAATGAACGGTCAAATTTACGGCGGGGGCGAAAAAACGGAAGAGAAACAGATGCCCGTTGAAGAAACGGCAAATATGCTAATTCTTTGCGACGTCGCCGCCAAACTCGACGGAAACGCCGATTTCTCCAAAGAGTACTGGAAACAACTGGACAGTTGGGCGGAATACCTTATCGCCAAAGGACTTGATCCGGAAGACCAGCTCTGCACCGACGACTTCGCCGGCCGTCTTGCGCACAACGCGAACCTTTCGGTCAAAGCGATCGTCGCGCTCGCATGTTACGCCGATCTGTGCGAATACGCGGGCGAAAAGGAATCCGCGCAAAAATTCCGCAAGACCGCCGAAGACTTCGCCGCGCAGTGGACGAAAATGGCGGAAACCGGCGACCATTACGTGTTAACGTTCGATAATCCCAATTCGTGGAGTCAAAAGTATAATCTCGTTTGGGACAAAGTCCTTGACCTGAATCTGTTCCCGAAAGAGGTCGCGCAAAAGGAAGTCGCCTTCTACAAAACGGTAATGAACGAATACGGTCTTCCGCTCGATTCGCGCAAGGAATTCACGAAAGTCGATTGGGAAGTCTGGACGGCGACGCTCGCCGACAGTCGCGAAGACTTTGACGCGCTTATGGACGGCGTCTACAAGTTCGTCAATAAAACGGAGCCGCGCGTTCCCATGACCGACTGGTATCACACCGACTCCGCGCAGGAATGCAACATGCACGCGCGCTCGGTAGTCGGCGGATTCTTCATGAAGTTTCTTGAAGAGGGCGTTAAGAAAGACTGATCGACAAAGACGAACGTTTTTCGCTCAATAAGTCAAAACGCGTCGCATAACGAAACAATTTCGTCGTGCGGCGCGTTTTTCTTTCAAAGACTCGTCTAAATATCAGAATTAAGGAGTTCCCTTCTCTTTGGAACTAATCGACTTAGACAGTTTATACTCGATCGAGTCGCACAACGCGATCCAACTTGCTTCGACGACGTTTTCGCTTACGCCGACGGTGCTCCAACGTTCTTCGCCGTCTTTGCTCTCGATGATAACGCGCGTCGTCGCCGCCGTGCCCGCGTCGGAATTGAGCACGCGGACCTTATAGTCGACAAGTTTCATGTCGCGCAACTCGGGATAGATTTCTTCCAGAGCCTTACGCAACGCGTTGTTGAGCGCGTCGACGGGGCCGTCCCCTTCGGCGACTTCGTGCCGAATCTCGTCGCGACGACCAACGCGCAACTTGACCGTCGCGACGGTCGCTTTGGTCGTCAACGCGTCGTTGACGTCGGTTACAACCACGCTCGTTTGAAAATTCAAACGCTTAAAACTGGGAAGAAACTCCCCTTTGACTTTACGAACCAGCAATTTAAACGACGCGTCGGCCGCTTCAAATTGATAGCCTTGATTCTCCTTTTGCGTTACCTTGTCGAGAATTCTGGAAATCGTCTTCTCGTCGAGGGTTTGGTCGTCCTGAAGATTGTACTTTTTCAAAAAGGCGACGATATTGGCCTTGCCGGACAACTCGCTGACAAGAACGCGGCGCTCGTTTCCAACAGCCGCGGGGGAAACGTGTTCGTAAGACGCGGAATCGCGATTAATTCCGCTCACATGCATGCCGCCTTTGTGCGCAAAAGCGCTGACTCCAAAGTAGGGCTGACTCGGATTGGGATTGACGTTGGTCAGTTCGTACATAAAACGGGAAAGAGCCGTCGCGCGTTCAAGAGAACCCGGTTTGAGAACCTCGTAACGTCCGTTCTTTTTAAACGTTAAATTAGCCGCAACGACCAATAAATCCGCATTGCCGCAACGTTCGCCAATTCCGTTGATCGTTCCCTGGACAAGCGTCGCGCCCGCGTCGACCGCCGCCAGCGAATTGGCGACTGCAAGGCCGCAGTCGTTATGCGCGTGAACGCCGATTTCTACGGTCCGCCCGGCGTCGACCTCGCGCGTCGCTTCAAGTGCGGCGCGCGTTCCGCTTGAAATCTCTTCCGGCGTCGATCCGCCGTTTGTGTCGCAAAGAACGACGACCTCCGCCCCGGCTCGCGCCGCAACGCGCAGCGTTTCCAAGGCGTACTCGGGATTAAATTTCCAACCGTCGAAAAAATGCTCCGCGTCGTAAAAAACGCGCTTGCCGGAAGAAACGGCAAATCGAATCGTCTCGTCGATCATCGCAAGATTTTCGTCGAGAGAAACGCAAAGAACGTCCTTCGCTTGAAAAGCCGACGATTTTCCGACGATCGTAAGGATAGGAACGCCCGAAGAAACAAGTTGCGCCAAACCGGGGTCTTTCGCGGGGGAAAGTCCTTTGCGGCGCGTCATTCCAAAAGCGCAAATAATCGCCGATTTTGGAGTCTTCTCTACGACGCGTTCGAAGAAAGCCCGATCTTTCTCGTTAGAAGCGGGGTATCCTCCTTCGACAAAATCGACGCCGAACTCGTCGAGTCGATACGCTACGGACAGCTTGTCGTTCAAAGAAAACGAAACGCCTTCCGCCTGCGCGCCGTCGCGCAACGTCGTGTCGTAGAGTTTGATAAGAACTGGCGTCATAGTCATAGGATCGTTAATCAAATTTAGAGCGTTTCTTCGACAAATTCTTTTTGCAAATTCGCCTGCCCGACCGCGCCGTGTTCCACGTCGACGACGACTCCGACGCAACGTTCGCTTAAGCTAATCACGCTAACGTTGACGCCGCTGTCCCCTAACGTCTTGAACATACGATAGGCCAGCCCCGTATGACTGCGCAACCCGGAACCGCGCACTGTCAGTTTCGCCACGTGAGGATTAGACTCGACTCTGCAGCCGTGAGATTTGCAAATGCCGTCGGCGATTCTTTGAACCGCGTCGATTTCTTCGCGAGCGACGGTAAACGTAATATTTGCAAGGTTGTCGCGGCCGACGCTCTGCACGATCATATCGACGATCGCGCGTCCTTCGGCGATCTTGTCAAAAACTTCCGCCGCCAAACCGGGCCTGTCGGGAACGTCGCAAAGCGTAAAACGCGCTTGATTGTCGTCAAGCGCGACGCCTTCGACGACGACGTCTTCCATTCCGGTAAGGTGCGAAATCAAGTTGGCCGACACGCCGTTTTCGAGCGAGCCGTTGGCGTCGGCTTTTAGTTCCGAACGCGTTTTCGGCGCTTCGTCGGTCGGTTCGCATTCCAGTTTGAACGCCGCGTGGACGGCGCGCAACGCCTCGACGGCGTCGTCGCGTTTAAGCAACGCCGAGATTTTAATGTCGCTCGTGGCGATCATCTGAATATTGACGCCTCGTTCAAAGAGAGCGTGAAACATCTTCTGAGCGACGCCCGTCTGTTTTTCCATACCGAGCCCAACGGCGGAAATCTTCGCGACGTTTTCGTCGACTTCATAACTTTCCGCTTCAATTTCCGTCACGACTTTCGCGGCGACGTCGGACGCTTTAAGCGCGTCGTCGCTTTGAACGGTAAACGAAACGTCGGTCTTGCCTTTGGAGCTCGAATTCTGCGCGATCATGTCGGTGGGAATCTTAGCGTCGGCAAATTTCTGGAACAATTTCATACATACGCCCGGCTTGTCCGGAGCGCCGTGAATCGTAACGAGAGCCTCGTCCTTCGCCAGGGCGACGCCGCAGACGGGCATGTCGTCGCGTTCCGGCTCAGGCCCGATAACCGTGCCGGGATTGTCGCTAAAACTGCTGCGCACCTGAACCAGCACGCCGAATTTCTTCGCAAATTCGATGGAACGGCTGTGCATAACGCCAGCGCCCATACTCGCGAGTTCAAGCATTTCGTCGTAGCTGATCCGTTCGAGTTTTCGAGCGTCCGGAACAATTCGGGGATCCGTGGTGTAGACGCCGTCGACGTCGGTGTAGATGTCGCAACGATCCGCCTTCAACGCCGCCGCCAACGCGACAGCCGTCGTGTCGCTGCCTCCGCGGCCGAGGGTCGTGATGTTGAGGTCGTCGTCCACGCCCTGAAAACCCGCCGCGATAACGATTTTCCCTTCGCCGAGAGCTCGACGCATACGATCCGTCGAAATCGAACGAATTCGCGCCTTGCTATACGTCGCGTCGGTGCGAATGCCGATTTGCGCGCCGGTAAAACTAACCGCTTTGTGCCCGAGCGACTCAAGCGCAATCGCCATAAGCGCGATCGTTACTTGTTCGCCCGTCGACATGAGCATATCCATTTCACGAGTGTTAGGACGCGCGCTAATCTCTTTGGCCAAACTGATAAGATGGTCCGTTTGTTTACCCATTGCGCTAACGACCATGACGACTTGATTACCGGCGCGCGTTTCGCGAATCGCTTTTCGTGCGGCGGCGAGAATTTTCGTCGTGTCGGCGACGCTCGTTCCGCCAAATTTTTGTACGATCAACGCCATTGATAACTATCCTTTCTCGTGGAATCGACACGTCGACGTCCGCGTTCAGACTTCAAACTTCGCAATCTGCCCAAACAACATGAGTCGACGCCATATTATTACAAGTCGGCAAGTATTATATCTTATTTATTAGCAAGTTGAAGGGGGCGACGCGGCTTTATTGACTTTACCCCGAGGGGAAGTACAATGGAATCGGATGGGAATATTCCGCAACGGAGCGATAGATGACGCCAACTTTTTACGAACTCGACAGACTTTTTTCGTCAACGCGAACGCTTCTCTACTCGGTCGCAACAGGCGCTACGGGAAGCGTAAAAGATCGCGTTGTTCGCGCCATGTTCGATTCGGCGGAAGCGCTCGGTCTGCTAACGGGTAAAACGAAGATAGTCGAGCCGACAAGCGGCGCCGAAGGAATCGCTCTGGCGAGCGAAGCGGCCAGGAGAGGATTTAATCTGACGATCGTCGCCCCGGAATTTATCGATAAGAAGAATCTGGAGCTTTTGAAGAAGCTGGGCGCGAAAGTCGAGCTGACTCCGGCAAAACTTGGCATGTCGGGCGCGGTAAAAGCCGCGCAAAAAATCAGGAGCGACGAACCTGATATTTGGTCGCCCGATATCTTTGAGAACCCCGCGAATCCGACGATTCACGAAACGACGACCGCCCCCAACGTCTGGAAGGCGACGCGCGAAAACCTTGACGCGTTTGTCTGCGCCGCAGGATCAGGCGGAACGTTCATGGGCGTCGCCAGATTCCTCCAACGCAAAAATCCCAAAATTCAACGACTCGTCGTCGAACCGAAAGAATCGCCGATTCTTTCCGGAGGAAAGCCCGGCAAACACGAGATTGTCGGAATAGGCGCGGGGTTTGTCCCCAAAATATTCGATCCGTCCCTTCCTTCCGGCGTCATAACCGTCTCTGCGGAAGAAGCGCGAGAATGGTCGGAACGTTTAGCGAAAACAGAAGGAATCCTGGCGGGGATTTCCACGGGCGCCAACCTTGCCGCCGTAGCCAAAATAGCAAACCTTCCGGAATACCGGGGAAAAACAATTGCGACGATCGCCTTCGATCGGGGATAACCGATCCGTACTGGCGTAAAAAAAGCGAATCGTTCGAGAAGTCGCAATTCGAACGATTCGCTTTGACGTTAAAGTCTGATTTATCCGCGTCCAGAAGTTGAAAGGCTACTTCCTGAGCGCTCCTTCCGAACGTTTGTCCGCGGTCATTGTCGGCGGATCGAGGACGTCGGTTCTGCGATTGGTCGGAAGATCTTTCCTGACGCGAGAATAGCAGTAAGTCGTTTCTTCGCTAAGTAAGCTGACGTCCTCCGCTGCCGACTGCAACATCGCCTGAACCTTTTGATTACCGGGCCGCGTCGCCTCCGCTTGAATTCGGAACACGACCGTTTCGCCGGCTTTGAGGCAGTCGATCTTATTGAACAGAACTTTCGACTCTTCCGCAAACACGACGCCTTGGTCGCCTTCGATCGCAATCGGTTTGAGTCCGGCGCCAAGGAACACGCCCGAATTCACGTCTTGCGCGTCTTTCGTGCCGTTGTTTTCGACGACAAGCTCGTAAACGCAACGTTTGCCGACCGCAACCGGTTCTTTTGGAGCTTTGACGCGCAGCGCGAGAACGGCGATCGATTCGATCGTCGTCGCCGATTCCGCCTGAGCGACGACGCCGGTCTGATCGACTCCAACGACTTCGAAGCAAGCGGTTCCCGCCTTGACGACGCGACACGTTACGCTAAACACAGTCTCTTCGTTCGGGCGCAGGAAAGGCGCCGACCAATAGACCCGGCGCTTCTCCTGATTCTGACGCGCCTGATTCGAGCAAAACACCGCTTCGACCCCTTCGGGAATCTGAGCGACGACGTCGACGTGCTGGAGCGTCGCGTCCCCAAGGTTGCGGACGTGAATCTTCGCGTCGAACTCTCCGTCGACGAACTGCAGTTCGGGAGCTTCGACTTCCACGTTTAATCTGCCGCGTAAAACGCCGATTTTCTTTGACGCGGTCGTCTTAACTCCGTAAGAGCCGACCGCTTCGACGTCAATCGTGAAGTAATCGTCGGCGACGGTCTTAATCGACGTCTCGACAGTTTTTTCTTCTCCGGCTCTCAAAAGCCCGAGTTTTTGCGAAGCTTTGTTCTCGCCGGTCGACACGAACAACTCGACGTCTTCGGCGTCCCCGTTTCCAACGTTGCGAAGGCGAAGACGGAACTTGTCCTCGACGCCCCACTCAATTGAATCGCGTCCTTCGATCAACGCCTCGAGAATCGGTTCCTGAACTTCGACGTCGGCGCGAGAGGTCGCGCGTTCGAATTCGAAGTTGCTGACCAACTCAAAAGCGACGCGTTTCATCGGCGTAACTCGAAGAGCCATCACGCGCTCCTGGTTCGAGTCGAGCGTTCCAACGCGCCAAACGCAACGTTTTGCGTTCGAACGATCCGAAACTTCTTCGAAAACGGCGGAACCGACTTGCGCGTCGACGCTCGTCGCCTCGACGGATTCCGGAAGATCGGTCGTTACGACCAATTGCCGCGCGGATTCGCGTCCCTCGTTGCGAACGACGATTCGGTAAATCGATTCTTGTCCTACGATGAGCTTCTTAGGACCGACGGTTTCGATCGTAACAATAGGAAAAGCGCTTAAATCGGCGGATCTGACAAGCGGCGCGTCCGCTTCGTAGCGCGTTTCCGACTGAGAGTCAAGCGACTGAGGCGATTCTTCTTCGCCCGAAGGTGCCGATTCAAGGACCGCGGGCTTCGATTCTGTCGAAGCGTCGGAAACGTCGTTCGATTCGGAAACCTCCAAAAGACCGGATTCCTCTTCGTCGGCGTTCGCTTCAACGACAATCATGCTGGAATCGGATTCTTCCGTGCTGATAACGTCGGAAGCTTTCCTGGATTTCGGAACGCCTGCGTCGCCGATATCGTCCGCGCCGGATTCGTCGTCAAGCAGTTCCAAAGAGTCGAGGCCGCGTCCCTCGCGCAAACTACGACGATTGCTGGAAACGCTGTTTCTCTCGATCCTGTCAGGACGTCTGGTTACCGACGGAGACTCTTCGAAATCTTCTTCAAGTTCGTCAATTAGCGCTAACGCGGCTCTGTTCGACGGAATTCTTGAAGTAGAACGCCTCGCAGACTCGTTTCGAGGCCTGGCGTTCGAAATCGTGCGAGAACTCGTCGCAGACCTGGGCTCGGACGTCGTCGTGTACTGACGAGGACGAGACGTCTCGCTTGGAGTGGGTCTGGACGTCGGTATCTGCTGAACGTTCTGATTCTGTTCGGCAAAATCGGGAACCGAGGGCTTAAACGGGTTGCTCAAGTTAAAGACGCGTCTCACGCCGCTTTCCGCTTTGCCCGCATTTTCTTCGCGAGAAGAAGCGAAACCCGCTATTTGCGCGTAAACGCTTTCAACGCTGACAAACGCAATCGTCGCAAACGCCATAACGACGGCGCCACGAACGACGCGTTTTGATTTAAGTAATGTGGTAATCATTTTGCGACTTCTTCTTTCTAAATGGACGCTATTAGGGTACGCCCCTTAACGTTCATATCGACCATAGCAATTTATTGCGTTAAGCATTTTTTAACTTTTTTGACGTTTAGTTAAAATATATCGATTACAACTATTATTCATGATCAACGTCAGACTGAAAAAGGGTCGAAAAAGCGCGCGACAAAAGCGAACCGCGCGAGATTCCTCATACTAGAGTTTGCGGATTCTTCGGATCCGACCTGTCTTGAAACGTTGAAAGAGCGTTGAAGACTTCGTAATTTGCGCTATAATACGCGTGACGAAAACGTCGCCCTTGTCTTTAGGGAAGCCCTCGGAAAATCGCATGTACTTATTGTTTTTAGCATATCCAATCGCAGAAATCGCGTTGTTTATCCTGGTTGGAAGGCTCGCCGGCAGTTGGGACTGGGTCGTTCTGCCGACGCTAGCGACGTCGTTCCTGGGCTACGCTTTGTTGCGCGCTCAGCGTCGTTGGCAAGTGTTTGGTCAGAATAATTTCACTCAGAACTCGATTGAAAACTACCTTTTTGGCAATTTAGGCGCGTTTGCTCTGCTCCTGCCGGGGTTTATTTCGGACCTTTTCGGCCTGATTGTGATCGTTCCCTGGACGAGACGCCTGCTTCTTGCCGCGCTCAAGTTAATTCGTTTCGACGTGTACGAAAAATCGCAGGGGCCGTTCTCCGTTTTTCGGACGTACAGCTTCAACTCCAATCGAAATTTCTCGGATCAAGGCGGCGAATTCTACGACGACAATACGATCGACGTAGAGGCGCGCAACGCCGATTCGGAGGACCAATCGCCGTCAGACGACGCTATTGACGTCGAATTCACCGTTCGCGACTGAGAGACGCCCCATGAAATCAGACGTTCAAGATTTGTATCGAATTCTGCAAACGCCCGTCTTTCCTCAAACGAACGACGAAGACGGAAACGATCGGTCGCAAAACGCCCGATTTTCTCCAAACGAACTCTTGGGCGGTTTTCTCGTCGGCCCCGAAAACAGACTTGCGGAACTCGCGACTCGATTGGCGAGCGAGGGAGCCCCCGTCTTTGATCGACCGATCGGAAACGCTCCGATCGAACCTGTTGTCGCCGCCAATCCCGAACCTTCCCGCGCCGACGTCGAGTTCCTGCTTCAATCGAACCTTGTCTCGAATCGCGAAAAGTTTTTCGG
>JAFZNK010000197.1 GCA_017550965.1 Thermoguttaceae bacterium | reverse complement strand
TGTTATTGTTGTTATTGTTGTTGTTATTGTTGTTCGATCCGGAGCCGGGGTTGTCCGACATGGCTTTCAGACCAAGCGCGCCGTGACCGTAGATGTTCTGGCGGTTGAAACCGGCAAAGTACTTCGCTTCGCCGCTGAATCGCCAACGATTGTTCGACAGCGTGTAGCGCAATCCGACTTCAGGACCGACAATATGGTTGTCCGCTTTGAAGTTCCAGTCGGAGTAACCGAGGTCGGCGCCGCGGGAACTGGCGGTGTTGTAGTTGTAGGATCCGTACGTTTGCGAGGTCTGCGTTTGTTGATTGTCGCCCGAACCCTGCGTGTTCGTGTTCAAAATGCTCACTTCGGTGATCGAGTAGCTCGACTCGTTCTTCGTGCTCGCGTGGCCGAAGAAGTTGAAGCGATCTTCGAAGGCGGTGTAACGAACGCCCGCGAGAGCTTCAAGGGTGCCGCTGCGGAACGGATGGAAACGATAGTTGTACATCGCTTCGACGGTCCACGTGTTGACCTTGGACGAAATATGGAACGCCTCGTAGGTGATCGGCATCGGAACGAACGCGTAGCGATTGACGCCCGAATTGTTCGTGCTGCTGTTGTTGTTCGTATTGCTGTTATAGCTCGTGCTTGACGAACCGACCTGGTCAAGCCCGACGATCATCCACAGGCGGCCGATCTGATTGACGCTACCGGCGCCCTGTTGATCGAGAAGCTGATAGCTGTTGCCGGTCCAGACGTAGTAGTTGCCCGACGCGCCGCTAAGGTTGTAGTTGCTGACGTTGACAACCGCGGGGTCTTCGATGACGACGCCGCCGTAGATCCCTTCGTAGTCGCAACGCTGCGGAGTAACGATCGTTCCGCTAAATTCCCAGCCGTGATGCCCGTCCTGGTTGCCGATCGTGAAGCGCGTGGCGGTTTCCCAGTCGGCGTGGAATTGGGACGTGTTAATCTGATTAACTTGCTCGGAATAGGTAAACGTCGTGGAAGCTCCTTCCGATCCGACGTTCGGAACAACGTTCGTAACGTACTGCTGACCGCCGTTCAGACTGCCGACGACTTGGTCGCGAGGCTGAGAGAGGCTCAGAACGCCGGCGCTGATGCTTCCGTACAAACCTTCGTGTTCGTAGATCCCGCCGCCAAACTGATCGTCTGGGAACGGTGAAAAAAATCGCATCTGCGAAACTTGGGCAGAAGCGGTCGACGTGGTCGCCAACGCTAAACAAAGGCCGGCGATAATCATTTTGATGCTTCGAGACATGGTCTTTTACCCACCTCTATTTACACATGAATCATCCAATGGGGTTCAGCAGACTGCATTCCTTTTCAGTCTGCTAACGGCTGTGCCCCTACTATCGGACATTTCTTTTACCGCTGTTCAGTCTTAATTCAAAATCTTACGATTTTTTTGCCCTTTTCAGAACAAATCGACTCAAATTCTGTTAATTTAGATAAGAAGTCAGTTATTTCCTACTACTTTTAGGGGGTTCTCAACATCTTCGTAGAGGTCCTGTTAATAGACCGTCTGTAAAAACAGGCGACTATTTCGAAGCGACAAGAGTTTTCGAACCGCGTTCGACGCAAATAAGAGAGACAAGAGAACGGCGCGTTATACGCGGAAAAGACGAGTCGCGGCCGTATGCGCAAAGAAACGTTCGCCGCGACTCCTGCTGCGAACTATAGGAAACGATCCAATCCTTCGTTTTTCAAACGCTCGACGAAATCTTTCAGAGCTTTGTCGTTTCCTTTTTTGGCGATCAGAAGAACGTCGTCGGTTTCCACGACCAAAAGATCCTTCACGTCGATAAGCGCGACCAATTTGTCGCCGCCCCTTTTCACGCGGACGTAGTTTCCATGCGCGTTTTCTTCAATCGACGCGGCGTTGACGACGACGTTCTCGCCGGACGCGACGCTTCGATTCAGTTCTTCCAGCGCGGAGAACGAGCCCAGATCGCGCCACCGAAAATCGGAAGTCGGAACGACGATTATATTTTCCGCGCGTTCCAGAACCGCGTAGTCGACGGAAATCTTTTTCGCGTGCGAAAACGCCTTGACAAACTCCAAATCGTCGTCGGGACGCTTCCCAACGCCGCGCGACGCGTCGATTCGCTCGCTCATTGTTTTTAACGTCGAAACAAACCTGGGCTCGAATCTTTGGAGCAAATCCAAATATAAGCGCGCTTTCCAGACGAAAATCCCCATGTTCCAAAAGAAACGCCCTGACGCGAGATAATCGTCGACAGCCTTTTTCTTCGGTTTTTCTTGAAAATGAACGACGCGATACCCGCAGCCGTCGGAAGTCGGCTTGCCGCGTTCGATATAACCGTAGGAAGTCGACGCAAACGTCGGTTCGACGCCTAGCGTAACGAGCGCGTCGGGGTTGGCTTCGAGGACGTCGACGGCGCGGCGCGCCGTCGCGCGAAACGCTTCGTCCGGCTCGATAAAAGCGTCGGCCGGCAAGGCGAGCAACGTCGCGTTTTCGTCGAGCCGCAACGCTTCGAGCGCGGCCCAGGCGACGCACGGAGCGGTGTCGCGGCCGATCGGCTCGAGCAAAACGCGTTCTTTCGGTATTTCAGGCGCCTGCTCAAACACAAGGGGAGCAAACGCTTTGCCCGCGACGACGAAGCGCGAGTCGTTCGGCGCGAGATCGCCAAGTCGATCAAGCGTCGCGCGAAAGAGAGAGCGCGAATCGTTCAGGAGGGGCAGAAACGGTTTGGGACAGGCGCGTCGGCTCTCGGGCCATAACCTCGAGCCGGGTCCGCCCGCCATGATTACGGGGAAGATTGCCATATAGTCGTCGACGTCGTATAATAGTTAAGGGACAAAAAACTCAATTCGTTTCAAAAAAAAATGTCGAGGAGGCGCCGATGCAATCCTACGTTCCTGACGCGACGACGCGCGAACAGTTAAAAGACCGGGCGCGACGCGAACAAACCGGACCTCGCACGGAATTCTGGCGTTCTCTCCCGGATCTGCCGGCGCGCCCGGAATCCGGACACAAGGGAACGTTCGGAACGGCCGTCGCCGTCGGAGGATCGCGCGGCATGAGCGGCGCGATTTCGTTGACGGGAAGCGCCTGTCTTTACGCCGGCGCGGGGCTGACGCAACTGATCGTCCCCGACGCCGTTTTAGAGACGGTCGCGCAATTCCAACGCGAGTATACGACGATCCCGTGTCCGTGCGACGCCGAAGGTCGATTCGTCGATCTGTCGGAATCGGCGAACGACAAACTCAATAAGGCGACCGCCGTCGCCGTCGGGCCGGGCATGGGGCGTTCCGACGCGCTCGACCGACTTGTCGAAACGCTCTACGCAACTCTTGAAAAACCGGCGGTTTTCGACGCCGACGCGCTCAACGCGCTGGCCGCAAAGGGAATCCGCCTCGTCGACGCGCCGCGCGCCGAAAGAATTATAACCCCTCATCCCGGCGAATTCGAACGGCTTTTCGGCGTCAAACCGGGCCCCGATCGCGGAGAGCGAATCGCGAGCGCGGTCAAAGCGCTTCAATACCTGGCGCGTCTCCACGAATCGAAATTACAGGGCGATTTCACGCTTGTCCTCAAAGGGCGCGAAACGATCGTCGCGCGTCTTGATTCGCGTCTCGAGCCGCTTGACGCGCGCGTCAACGAAACGGGAAACGCCAATCTTGCCACGGGCGGCAGCGGCGACGCGCTTACGGGAATTATTCTGGGGCTCCTCGCGCAGGGGATGAGCGGCTTCGACGCGGCCAGGCTGGGAGCCGCGTTGCACGGCCTTGCGGCGGAGTTGCGCGCGACGATTTGCTCGCGCGGCGCCGTCGCGTCGGACGTCGTTCGATTTTTGCCCGTCGCGTTTGATTATTTTCAGCAGGCGCGCGGAAAATAACGCCTGAAAATCGCGCGAACCGCCTCGAGATCGCGATTCATCTGAGCGATCAGCTCTTCTCTAGAATTAAATTTTACGACGTCGCGAATTTTTTGCAAGTAAGAAACGCTAAGAGGTTTGCCGTAAAGATCGCCTTGAAAATCAAGGAGATGCGCTTCGATTTTGATCGCGTCGACGCCGAACGTCGGATTGCCCCCAAGATTGACCGCCGCGGGATAGACGGAGCCGTCTTCAAGACGCGCGGCCGCCGCGTACAGAGCCGACTTCGGAAGCGCGACGCCCGACGCGCCAAGATTCGCCGTCGGAAAGCCGAGCGTTCGACCGCGCATGTCGCCGCGTTCGACAAACCCGCGCGTCTCAAAGGGACGACCGAGAAGCTCGCGCGCGCTTTCGACGTCTCCGGAGGCGATCAAACTCCGAACGAGACTGCTTGAAACGCACGCCCCACCCTCTTCCACGGGCTTGACGATATCGAGCCTTATCTTGCGCTCGCGGCACAGTTTAGCAAGCTGTTCGTCCGAACCGCGATCGGAGCCGAATCGAAAATCGCTTCCTTCGACGAGCGCGACGGCGCCGAGGGAATCGACGACGACTTGTTCGAAGAAATCGCGCGCGCTCGTCTGGAGAAATTCGCGCGTCGTCGGAAAGAGAATCAACGCGTCGAGCCCAAATGATTCAAACAACTCGATTTTCTGGTCCGGCCCGCACAGAGGAGGCGCGGCGGTTTCCGGACGCAGAACCTGCGCGGGGGAAGGATCAAACGTAAACGCGACCGCGGACGCGTCGAGCGAACGCGCCGTTTCGACGACCTTCGAGAGAATCGCCGCGTGTCCGCGATGCAGCCCGTCAAATTTGCCGATCGAGACGACGCAACGTCGACGTCGCGCGGGAAAATCTTCTAGTCGTCGAAACGTGTCCACTTTACGTCGCTGTTCTTAATGACGTCCAACGAAGGAGAAGAACTTCAGTCTTCGTCGTCCTCTTTGAAAACCGGATCCAGTTTTTTCGTGTTTCTATCCACCGAAAGCACAATCGTTTGCGTTTCCATGCCGTCGCGACTGGACATGACGACCGGGAAGACGTGCCGACGCTCCGGCAGGCTATAACGCACGGAAAACGTCCCGTCGGGACGCAGCGTGATCGGCTCGTCTTTGATCGAAACGCTCGTATTGGGAGCCGCGTGCCCTTTGACGACGACTTCCGCGTCGACGTAAAACTCGTCGGAAACGGACTTGTCGTCGACGTCCGTCCGATTAAATCCCGTCGCGACCGGAAACGCCTCCGACGGAGCGGGCTTCGGCCCGATTTTCGCGCTTGCCGGCTTGACGGCGTAGCCGATTCCGGCGCCGGAAGCCGACGCGTCCCACCTCACGCGCGAGTTGAGATCGTCGATGGTGGATCGTCCGAAAGAATCGTGGACGAATCGTTGCGGCGTTTGCACGGTGTTGCTCGACGCTAACGTGAAGAACTGACCGTCGCGCGAACGGTAGCCAAGTTCGACCATGAAATGACTCGGCGGATTGTCTACGGGAACGTACCAGTTGTCGACTCCCCCGCGAATTTCAATTTCCGAGAAAAGCTCGCGGCGTCCGGTGGAGCCTGGGCCGTCCCGATCGACGTAAAAAACGCGAAGCGCGGGGTCGGCGGTGTACCAATGTCGACCCATC
>JAFZNK010000196.1 GCA_017550965.1 Thermoguttaceae bacterium | reverse complement strand
TGGGGCGTCGAAGAGTCGATCGGGTACAAGCGATTCGTCCAGGATCCGGTGATCGACAAGTACTGCATTAAGTGCCACGGCGATCCCGAAAACAAGGCGTATCAGACGATTAATATGACGTACCGTCCCTCCACCAAAGGCTGGTGGGGCTGGGTTCATCACCGACCCGACGACGTCAGCCCGTTCACCGAGCCGTACATGACGTTCGTCAACGGCGACACCCCGTGGGGCGGCGCGAAAGCGCGCGACGAACGCAACGTTCCGGAAAACATCGCGGGCCTGTTCATCGTCGAAGCGTACGGCGCGAACGACCCGGACAACCTCAAGACGCTCCCGCCGTACTCTGCGTACTCCCCGGTCAGCAAGCTCGTGCATAACGCGTGCAGCGGCGAACACCACGACGTGAAGATCGCGCCGGAAGACGCCGAACGCCTCATGGCGTGGGTCGACTGCAACGGTCCGTACCTCGGCGACGAAGAAATCCGTCAGATGTACGACCCCGACTCCGTCGCGATTAATTCCGCGCCGAAGATTCGCCCGCGTATCGCGACCGCGCCGATCATCAATCGGTTCAACATTCGTCAGGACGGCGACACAAGCGCGTTCCTGCCGGAACTGAAGCTCCTCCCGAACGCCGATCCGAATTTCGATCCGAACAAACGCGTCGCGGAAGAACAGGTCAAAGAAGCGTTGGAAGAAGTCAAGAAGGACAATATCAAAGTCGAGATTGTCGGCGCCAACTACGGTATTCAGGAAGAAGACAAGCGCGTCGACGTGCTTGACAAGATCCTCGAACACTTCAACGGCTCGCGTCTGATTACAATCGCCGGCGTCTACAACGATTATTTCGGCGACCCGTCGCCTAATCAGGTCAAGACGCTGCGCATCGCGTACCGCATCAACGGCGGCGACGTGCGACACGTCTCCTTCGACGAAAACAAAACCGTCTTGTTGCCGAAATAGTCCGCGACGGATTATTGGCAAACGCAAGCGTTAAAACGCGACAAGGGCGCCGTCTCCATGGACGACGCCCTTTTTTTAGAGGGCGTTTGACGACGACGCGTCTTCGAGCGTTGGGGCCGCAGGTTTCGTTGCGGCTCATGATCCCGCCGACAACGGCAAAGCGTTCCGCGCGACGCGCGGCTAGCCGTCGCGTGATCGCGACGGTAAAATTTGCGAACGCAAATTTTGCCAAAACGTTTATTGACGCGACGCGGCGATTTGAGGATACTATATTGGCGCGTTGACTTTGTCAAATAAAGTTTTTAAACGTTTTATGAAACTAGGACGTCGATATGAAAACAAAGCTCTTTTTCTTCCTTATGGCGTTGTTGACGCTTATAACGTCGTCCGCCTTGAAAGGCGAAGAACCTGTTCCCGAATCTTCCTACGTGGAACAACTTCGACAGACGGCGGATAAAATGGAAGTGTTTCCAATAGATTTCATTGCTCGCGACGGACCGCTTTCCTATTTCAATAAAGAAAACAAGCCCCCTTGCTTTTACTATCGTTATGAGATTGACTTCAGGTCGTTCGAGCTTTTTTACAATTTTTGTCAACTAGCTTTTAACGCAACGCCTGAAGATATCAACTTGTGCGTCGATTATATTCCTCAAGCGTCAACAAAAGAAAAAGCGTTGATTTTAACGGTTTTTTACATTTATTCATTTCCTTGGGAGAAGCAACGACTTGTTGACAGAGAGGCATGGGAAGAAGCGGCGAAGTCGCGGAGTTGGTTGTCGCTTCAGTACCCGGCGGGGGTTTTTGACGTCTCAATTCGAGAAAAATACCACTCGCAACGCGGAGATATTTCTCCAAGGTTGCTATCGATTATCGCCGAATACGTAAACGAGGACGAAATCGCATTTCCGTCTTGCGACGTTGAACCCAGGAGGATGCATCGTTTTAAGAATAAGTCGGAAGCCTACGAGCATATAAAATCGTTGAAAGATAAGAGCGGAAGAGATGGAGAGATAGACGAATATTTTACAGGATGGACAGGTATTACCAAAAGAAAAAACGTATTACGTAAAATGAGTGAAAAATATCCTCGTGAAATTGTCCATGAAGTTATTGCCTGCAATTTGTACGCGTCATATTGTTGGGACATGTATGTGGAAGAGCTGAGTAATGCAGGGCCGTTCGCATGCAACGGAAGCGAAAATCCGAAATCACTCGGTCAAATAGCGCAGGAATTGATGGAATCGTGGGATCCGCCTCAAATGATAGACGTTCAAACGATCAGCGGTTCTGAAAGTCAGGAATAGCCTGTGTTTGGGAGTCTCGTTGTTATGGAAATCCCGCGCTGACGGATATTCGTTAATTCACGCTGTCGCCAAAAGGACGGCAGTCGTCAACGGCGGATATGCCGAACCCGCCGCCGGACTCCGGGGCACAAGAGAGCCGTCGTCAACGCGGTATATGCCGAACCCGCCGCCGGACTCCGGGGCACAAGGCCCCTGCGTCCTTTAGAAGGCGGCTTGCGAACTGTAGTTTACGCGCTGCTTTGTTGGGGAATCGTGAGTTATGGCGTCGGACGTCGCGTTTCAAATACGCTCTTTTTCTCTGAAAAAATATTGCCACGCGTCTGAAATACGTTAAAATAGGTAAGGAACAAAGGACGGCTGCGGCTTGTTCCTTTGAGTTTTAACCTTGAGAGCCACGAAAGGGGGCGAGACGATGGACGCGGGCGCGATCAGTTCGAACATCAAGCGTTTAGAGGAGAACATAGGACGGGTTTTTATCGGCAAGCCCGAGATTATCCGACTGACGCTTACGGCGTTTTTCGGAGAAGGACACCTTCTCATCGACGACGTGCCCGGCGTGGGCAAGACGCTTCTTGGCCAGGCGCTTGCGCGAAGTCTTAACGCGACGTTTTCCCGCATCCAATTTACCTCCGACCTTCTGCCTTCCGACGTGATCGGGGGAGAAATCTACAATCAGAAGACGCAGGAATTTCAGTTCCTGCAAGGCCCCGTTTTCGCCAACGTCGTTCTTGCCGACGAAGTGAACCGCACCCCGCCGCGAACGCAAAGCGCGACGCTCGAAGCGATGAGCGAACGCCAGGTTTCCGTCGGAGGCGCGACCTATCGACTCCCCGATCCCTTTTTTGTCGTCGCCACCGAAAACCCGATCGAATACGAGGGAGTCTATCCTCTTCCGGAAAGCCAGCTCGACCGCTTCATGGCGCGCGTTTCGGTCGGATACCCCGACCGCGAGGCGGAACTTTCGATTCTCGACGTGTGCGGAAACGGCGACGCGCTCGACAAAATCGAGCCCGTCCTGACGCTCGACGACGTTCGCGAAATTCAACAGGCCGTGAAGGACGTCAAACTCGACCCCGCGATCGCGAACTATCTGCTCGACGTCGTGGCGGCGACGCGCGATTCTTCCGAACTGCTCGTCGGCGCGAGCCCTCGCGCTTCGCTGACGTTCGCTCGCGCGGCGCGCGCGTACGCGCTTCTCTCGGGCCGCGACTTTGTGATTCCCGACGACGTCAAAACGCTCGCCGTTTGCGTTCTGGCGCACCGACTCGTTCCGAAAAACAATCGACGCGACGATTCGCGTTCGTTTGCGGAGTCGTTTGTCGAACGCGCGCTCGCGACGGTTCCCGCTCCGTAATTAACGTCGCTTTTTCAACGTTCCGCCTGTCGGCTCCGACGGTCCGGAGGCGGAGCGTTTGCGTCTTGTTTTCCTTTTTCGATCTCTTTTTCGACTGTTTTCGGAGCGCTCCGCGCCGTCCTTTGATCGTCGTTTTTTATCGACGACTTCGGAGACAAACGACAAATGAAAAAACAAGCGGTCCTCATCATATCGGGCAAGCTTTTAGAATGTTCTTTTCCGCTCGACGCGTTGGACGAGTTGCGTCGATGCGTGGAAGACGAACTTGCGTCCCGCGGCGTCATGACGACGCGCTGCGTCGTCACGCTCGGCTCCATGCGCCACATAGCGGCCCAAATATTTCTGGGCGCGGGGTTTGAGACGGTTCCCGCCGACGACGAAGACGTGCAGACGGCTCTTGCGATGTTTTCGGCGGTTTATTCGGAGAATCCGCCCGACGAAATTGTCTTCGCGCTCGGCCTGAACGCCGAGCCCGTGAATTTGACGCGGTCCCTCGCCGGGCGCGTCGAGTTGACGAGCCTCCGTTTTCCCGGCGTCAACGACGCCGCGCCGTCGTCGCGGCCTTTTCAACAGTCGATTTGTCAGACGCTCGACGTTCGCGAGCTCTTTAAGAACCACGGCTGCGACTGGGACGCGCACGAGTCGGCTCCGTGGGACGTCTGGAGCGATCGAATCGACATGCTTCTCAGCGGCGCGTTCGAGCCGAAACCGATCGTCGCCGCGCAGCCGCCCGCCCCGGCCGCTCCGGAACCGGAAGTCGTTCCGCCCCCCGAACCGCGCGTCGCCGTCACGTACGAAGAAGCGATGCGTCGGGAAAACGTCGCGAAATTTACCGAACTCGCGCCCGAATGGAACCAGGCGATTCTCGACTATCTTGCCGGGCGCGATCATCGCTGTTCCGCTATCGAAGTCGCCGAAGCGCTCGACGGTCGGTTTCCCGGTCTGTGCAATTTCAGCATGAAGTATCGCGACGAGTTCCGCCAATTGCTTTGCGAGTCGCTGTATCTGTTTGTCGAAGACCGCGGCGTGATGTTCCTGTACGACAAGGAGCATCCGGCCGTTAAGCCGGACCCCGACGCGCTGACCAGGTTGGACGTCGGCTCTCAGGCGGAGCGCGAAGAGCAGGACTACTCGAATCAAACGAATTACGCGATTCCTCCTTCGCTGACTTTTTCCGAAATATCGGCGCGCGCGGGGTTGTCGCGCGACTACTGCGAAGCGCTCGCCAAACGTAAAGAGGATCCGGAAAACTCGCCTTTTTTCGAGACGATTAACGACGATTTTGCCGCGAAGGGAAGGGCGCTCGGTTGCGATTTGTGGCTGGAGCGCAGTCCTCTGGCGCACGACGCGCGCGTTCTGCGCGAGTTGGCCGACGGATACGACCTTCTCGAACGATCGACGTCGTTTTTTGATCTGGTCGCGCAGAACGCCGCCGAACTTCCGCTGGAATTAGTCGTTCGCGCGAGCCGACTTGTCGCGACGTCGCAGTGCCTTCTTAAAACGATCCTGCGCGACGTCGGAATACCGCTGGGCGTCGACGGGCCCCAGCGGGAAGCGTTTTCTCTTCTTCGTTATTTTCTCGAGAGTTTCGACCTCCGTCGTCCTCTTAACCATATGCGTCGGGACGAGTTTGTCCGGCTGGACGATCGCGCCGGTTTTCTCGACGAATGCGAAGCGACGCGCGAGGAGGTCGTCGGGCGCGTCGAGTTTAACAAAGCGCGAAAAAAAGCGTGGGAAAAACTGGAGTATTACGTCGAATCGCTCAAAGAGTCCCGACCGGAAAACGCGCTCAATTATTGGGCCCGGATCGTCGAGACGACGACGGAACTTTGCGACCGTTTCGACGAGCCGTATTCGTCCGTTCGTCTTCGCGATCTTCTCATGGGGCTCGTCGATCTGACGCCCGAGGAAGTCGAAACGACCGACGCTTTTTGCTGCGTCGTGCAGGCGATCGACGAGTACGTCGAAAACGAGCAGGCGCAGGCGGCGAACGCTTTTCAACCCGACGTCGGCCCCGCCGAGCCTTCCGAGGCGATTCTGGCGGTTCGCAAGCGGTTTGCGGGAAGCAAACTCGTTTTTATCGGGGGAACTCCTCAAGATCATTTTCGCAAGCGTCTCGAAAGGGCGTTTCAAGTCGAAGTCGAATGGTCTCATTTTGACCACGGCGATTCTCTTGAGCGTTTCGGCGCCTATTTGCGCGATCCCGACGTTAAATTGTTCGTCGTCTACATTCCCTGGTGCAGTCATAAACATTCCGAGGAATTGGTCGCGTTAATCAAAGAGTTTAACAAAGATTACGTTCGCCAGAAGAAAGGGACGAATCCCGAGGTCATCGCCCTTTCGATTTGCGACCAGCTGTCGCTTCTCGATAACGCCGCGCGCGCGGATCGAAGCGACCGCGCGTTGTGACGAAACAGCCCCGTTCCTTTTTGAATAGCGCAAACACGTTCCATCAACGACGGAGAGAACGATATGACAGAGACGGCCTTATTGGTCTTGTCCGGAAAGATTTTAGAGCGACCTTTTGATCTCGACGCGCTCGACTCGATACGCTCGGCGATCGAGAAGAATCTCTCGGATCGCGGAGTCGTCGTCGCGCGCCGCGTCGTTACGCTTGGCGGCGAGCGACAAGCGGCGGCGCCTTTTTTCCTGGGCGCCGGATTTGAAGCGGTTCCCGCCGACGACGAGGACGTTCAGGCCGCGACGATTATCTACGCGGCGGCCGCGTCGTCGACGCCCCCCGACGAAATCGTCTTCATGACCGGAATCCCCGATCCCGTGAATCTCCTTCGTTCAATCGCCGGCCGGACGCGCCGCGTCCTTTTGCGCATGGGCGATTCGAAAGAAAAAGACGCTCTTTCGGACGAGCTGGGCTTCTCGTTGGAAAGCGTTTTGAGTATTCGCGAGCTTCTTTCCAAAGAGGGCGTGAACTGGAGCCAGTTGAATCTTCGAACCTGGGACCAGTGGGCGCAGGAATTTGGCGCGCTTATGCCCGACGGCGAACCGGACGACGACGAACCGGAAGAACTTTCGCTAATCGAAGAGAAGACGCCCGCGTCGCCGGTCGATCGGGAAACGTTCGAGCCTATTGAGGTTACGACGACGTCCCCAATCGCGGAGGAAGGGCCCGTCGCGCCGGTCGACGCCCCGGCGTCCGCGTTCGACGTCGATCGAAGCGCCGCGTCGCAGGAGCGCGTCGACGCCGCGGCGTCGGACGAAGTCGACGATCTGATTCGCTCCCCCGACCTTTATTCCGAATTTGCGCGATCCGCGCCCGAGTGGAACCGGGAACTTGAAGCGTTTCTCCTGGAAAACGGGCTGAAATATTCCGCGTTCAAAGCGACCGAATGTCTTGACCGTCAATTTCCCGGCTTGAACGAGTTCTACGCGACGCGTCCGGACGAATTTCGCGAAGCGCTTGGCGACAAGTTGCGTCTGATCGCCGAAGACGAGAACGGCCTTTGGCTTTATCATACGGATCATCCGGAGATGCGGCCCGCGACCGCGACCGAAGCCGTTTCGCATTTGACGCTTGGCTCCGGTTTTGGCGACGACGAGCAGACGGACTTCTCCTCTTATACGACGCGCGACGATTCCGAACAATTTGCGTCCTTAGCGCAATTTGCGGACGTTGTGAGTCGGCAATGCGAGACGACGGCGAAACTCGCGTCTCTCGACCGTGCGGACACGTACTACGCCGAAGAACTTCGTCGCGCGAACGACAAGCTTCTCGAAGAAGCGACAAAACTCGACGTCTATTTGTGGCCGCGCGGCGGAGACTACCGTTTGTCCCCCGAAAAACTCCTCAAAACGGGCGAGTTTTACGGCTTGTTCAGCGAGGCTCTGTCGCTGACGGACAAAGTCTGGAAGAGTCGTCAGTTCTTTTCCGCGGCGTTTGTCGAACGCGTCATGCAGAATCTTGCGAACGCCTTTTGCTTGTTGAAATCGGCGTTTCGTCAATACGGTATCCCCGCGGGGCTCGACAGACGCTCGTCCGCCGTTCGTCGTTGGCTTACGAATATTTCGGAGGAGCTTAACGGGCGCGGTTCCAGTCGTTTGCAATGGGACTACGACGTCGTTTTGTCGACGTTTCCCAAAGCGAAACAAGATCACAAAGCGCTTGTCGAGGAGTATCGGAGCCTCTCTTCCAGGATCCGGGGGCGCGAACAGCTTCTGGAGAAACTGAAATATCACGTTCTTCAAATTCAGCATCGGTCCGATTGGACGGACGTCGACGACTGGAACAAAGTCGTGGCGACGACGACGGAGCTTTGCGATCGTTTCGGGGAGCCCTATTCGTCCCTGTCGCTTCGAGCGATCCTTTCGGAAGTCGTCGACGATATCCCTATCGGCGCGGATATGACGGTTGCGTTTGAACGGGTCGTTCAGGAAATCCGATTGAATCAGGTTCGAAAAGAAGAGAGCGTCGGGGCGTTCGCCTTCGATATTGTTGACAAGAGCCCCGACTCTCCGGAAACGACGGCGGCGCGCAAGCGTTACGCCGGAAGCAAAGTCGCGTTTATCGGGAACGACCGCAACGTGAACGCGCGCGAAAGGATCGAAAAAGCGTTTGACGTCGAACTCGTCTGGTTCACGAGATCCAACTTGACGTCGCCCGACGTGTTTAACGCGTGTCTTCGCGATCCCGACGTCAGGTTGTTTTTGGTCCATGTTCCCCAGGGAGCCGACAGGCGAATCGACGAACTTGCCGACGCGGTCAGGAACGCGGGCAAGGATTTTGTTCTTCTTGAAAAAGGAATTAATCCAAATCACGTCGCGCGCGTGATTTGCGATCAGTTCAACCTCCTGGGAGCGTCCGAATAGGTCTTGGGACGCCGGAAGACCGACGCCCGAAGGAACGAATTTTTTTAGCCAGTTTTTGACGCGCGCGACCGCCGCGGCGTTTAGACGACGAGACATACGATGAAAAAGAAAACCGCTCAATCCAATTCTTCGCAAACGCCCGAGGACTTCGTCGACGACGCTTCCTCCGGAACGAAAACGGAAAGCGAAATGTCGGTTCGCGAACGCCTGATTCTCGCCGCGCTAGACGAGGTGGAGGAGGTCGGATTCGCGCGTTTTTCGCTTCGACGCGTCGCGTCCGCGTGCGGCTTGTCGTGCGCGGCGCCCTATAAGCATTTCAAGAACAAAAGGGCGATTATCGAAGCGATTCTTCGACACATCAACAGCGTCTGGTTTCGACGTCAGGAAATCGTATTGGAACGCCTGGCCGACGAGCCGCTTCGCGTTCGTCTCGTCGAATTGAGTCTGGAATTCATTCGCTTTATGGTCGAGAACCCGCAGTTCCGCTCGATTCTCATGATTCACGACGCGACGTTCGATTCGGAATACCTCGACGTCAAAGCCGATTTGAGCGCTCATTCGAAAAAACTGATCAAGAAATTCTGCGACGAAACGAACATGCCCCTTGCCGAGGCGAAGAAGAAGATGTATCTCGTGCGCTCGATAATCTACGGCGCTTCGCTCATGTTCGCCAACTACGAACTCAAATATTGCGAGGAAACGATGGAATACGTTCGCCTCGCGATCGATCGGGAATTCGATCTGCCGAATCTGGGCGCGCCCGTGATCGAAACGAAAATGAAGAAATAGGAAAACTACGCAAAATATGCCGATAGAACAGTTGCGGTTTTGCGTTTCGAATCGGTCAAAAAGCGAAAAATTTCGTCGGGCGTCCGTTGACGTTCGTTTTGAGGTCGTGTATACTCTCTCGAGGTTAGCAAGCGCTAACCTTTTTTAAGCGTCGCGCGGTTAGCGCCTGCTAACTGCCGGAAATTGAAATTGAACGCGCGCCTTTTTGCAGGGATTGAGATAAAAAAGGTTTTTGTCTCGTTGCGTCGTTTCCGTCTTAGCGTACAATGGAGTAGCAAATGATGGACACGTTCCAGTTAGTGTCGCTTGCGATCGCCAAGCGCCTTGGTATTTCCGCTTCTGAAATAACGATGGAGACTGAGTTGATGGAGTTGGGAATCGATTCGCTCGACGCCGCCGAACTTCTGATGGATTTGGAAGAGAAACTTGGCGTCGAAGTCGAAGCGACCCGAAAACTCAAGACGATTAAAGACGTCGTCGCCGAAATTGAAGCGGCGGTTAACGAATAGGTCCGGCGCCGGACAGGCGGTTCGCGCTTCCGCGCTATAAGAGCCGCAAGCGGTAGCGCGCGAAGTCGCGCGGATGCTGCAGGCAAACAAGGCGGAGCCTTAACACACGATTCCCTAACAAGGCGTCGCGTAAACTACAGTTCGCAAGCCGTCTTCTAAAGGACGCCGGGGCCTTTTAGAACCGCCTCCCGTTGGTCGGCTTTGCCCCGTAGCCCGGCGGCGGGATCGGCATATGCCATGTTGACGACGGTTATTCGCTGGCGTGGATTGGGGCGACGCCTAATTGTTCGCCATCCGGGGACTGACGTCCCCGGCTTTTGGCGCGGATCAGGGCGACGTGTTGCACAATATACGACGTCGACGCAGGTTGACGTTCGAAAGGATAAAATAAAAGATGAATCGACGAGTCGTGATTACCGGCATGGGCGCCGTTACGCCCGTAGGAATCGGCGTCAACGCTTTTTGGACGAGTTTGAAAGAAGGGAAATGCGGAATCGACAAGATCACGCGTTTCGACGCGTCTCAATCCCGTTCTCAGTTTTCCGGCGAAGTTCTCGATTTTGACCCGTTGGTCTATCAGGACGTTAAGGCGGCTTCTCATACCGACCGCAGCGGGCAATTTGCGCTTGCCGCCGCTCAGGAAGCGGTCGAACAAAGCGGCGTTCTGGGCTCGTTCGATCCTTTTCGCGCCGCGGTCTATATGGGCTCGGGCGTGGGCGGATTCGAAACGACCGAACTCAACTGCCGCAAGTTGGTCGAGAAGGGGCCGCGTCGCGTCTCGCCCTTCTTCATTCCGATGATGATCGCCAATATGCCCGCGGGAACAATCGCGATTAAATACGGCTGCCAGGGCCAGGCGACGCCCGCGGTTACCGCGTGCGCGTCCGGAACCAACGCGATTGGCGAAGCGGTTCGCGCGATACGCCACAACTACGCGGACGTCGTGATCACGGGCGGGGCGGAAGCGCCGATCACCGAGGTCGGCGTCGCGGGGTTTAACGCGATGAAAGCGCTGTGCACGGCCGACGATCCCAACGCCGCGTCGATTCCGTTCGACAAGCGCCGCTGCGGGTTCGTTATCGCCGAAGGCGCGGGGGTTCTCGTCCTCGAAGAACTCGAACACGCTAAAGCGCGCGGCGCGCAGATTTTCGCCGAATTGGTCGGCTACGGCGCGACGTGCGACGCGTATCATATGACCGCGCCAAGACCGGACGGCTCCACCGAAGCGCAGGCGGTCGTTCAGGCGCTCCGGGAGGCGAATTGGCAAGCCGGCGAACGCGTCTACGTCAACGCGCACGGAACGAGCACGTCCCTCAACGACGCGATGGAAACCAACGCGCTCAAACTCGCTTTTGGCGAACAAGAAGCGCGCAAACTTACGATTAGCTCGACGAAATCGGAGACGGGGCATATGCTTGGCGCCGCCGGCGCGGTCGAGGCGATCGCGTGCGTGTTGGCGCTGCGCGAGAAAGTCGCGCCCCCGACGATCAACTTACTCGAGCCCGACCCCGAATGCGATCTCGATTACACACCTTGCGTGAAACGCGAGGCGGAGTTCGATTTGGCGATTTCCAATTCGTTCGGTTTCGGCGGACACAACGCGTGTCTGGCGATTCGTCCGTTTGTTTGAGCCGTCTTCCTTACTATTCGATTGGAACAGCGTTATGCAAGTCGACAACGTCGAAGATTTCCTTCCGCATCGCAAGCCGATGTTGCTGTTGGACTCCGCCTCCCTTGAAGACGGAGTCGCGCGCGGCAAATTGCTGATTAAGGGAGACGAATGGTTCCTTCAGGGTCATTTTCCCGACGCGCCCGTCGTGCCCGGCGTGATTTTATGCGAGATTCTCGCGCAGACGACCGCGTTTCTCATCGCCGACGGGGTGCCTAAAAACAAAAGTCCTTATCTTGTCGGGCTCGACGGCGTTCGTCTGAAAAGACCGGTCGTTCCCGGCGAGTTGTTTGAAACCGAATGCAAAGTCGACCGTATCAAAGAGCCGTTCTATTTTACGACGTGCAAGGGGTTTGTCGACGGTAAGTTATGCGTTCGCGCGCAACTTTCCTTCGCGCTTGTCGACAAATAATCGGTTTCGTTTTCTTTCGCGCCGATTGCCGTCGGCGTTTTTCGACGCGTTCTCGCGTCTACTGGAGTAGTGTGATTTCATGAGCGACATAACCTGCCTTAACTCTAATAACGATCATTTTTCGGCGATCAAAACTCAATTTGAACGAGAATACGATTTTCTCATGGCGTTCGAACGCAACGCGCGGCGCTTTGGCAAAAAAGTCGCGATAAGCGACCCCGTCCTCGATAAAACGCTTACGTACGCCGAATTAAACGAAGAAGCGAATAAACTCGCCAACGCGTTGCGCGCCGACGGGCTCCAAAAAGGGGACGTTTTCACCGTCGTCTTGTACAATAGCGTCGAGTTTATTATTTGCTATCTGGCGTCGGAAAAAATCGGTTCCGTCTTTAACCCGTTGAATTACAACTGGTCGCAAAACGAGATCGCGTACGCGTTTGAGGACAGCAAGCCGAAGATTCTCGTCTACGACGCGGAACTTGTCGACCTGATTGTGAAAGCGAGCGTTCGCGCCGAAGAAAACGGAACGCATATTCCCCCGAAGACGATCGTCGTCGGCGCGCTGGAAGCCAATCCGCTCGAAAGCGACGATTTTGAAAATTACTACGCGGAGTCGAGCGCCGAACAATTCGAACGCGGCGCCGACGTCTCGATTTTCGACGAGAGCGTGCGGCTCTATACGTCCGGAACGACCGGCCGCGCCAAAGGCGTGCCTCTCAGCCGCCTCAACGAGCTCATGTCGACGCACGAAGTCGCCATGCGCTATCCTATTTTCTCCGACGACGTTACGATCAACACCACGCCGTGGTTCCATCGCGGCGGTTTTCACGGCGGCATGACCCCGACGCTGCATCTTGGCGGCGAAGTGGTTATTTTGCGCCAATTTAACGCGACGACGTGTCTGAAGAACATTCAGAAACGCCGCGTGACGATTTTGCTCGGCGTGCCGTCGGCGGCGGTCATGATCGCGCGCAAACAGGAAAAAATCCAGGCGGAGATCAAGTCGGTGCGCCTTTTGGTCATGATGGGCAGCGACCTTGAAAAAGCGACGTACGTCTATTTGCAGGGCATGTTCCCGAAAGTCGACTTTATCAACAGTTACGGCACGACCGAAGCGTTTTTGAGCACGTTCCTCGATTCCAAAGATCTGCCCGAACGCGCGGGGACGGCGGGGCGCGCGAGTATCGACGACGACGTCTTTCTCGTCGAGCCGATCGAAGACGGGTTCGGCGATCCGAAGAAATTGACGCCCAAAGACGGCAAGTCGCTCGGCGAAGTCGTCGTGCGCTGCACAAGCAAGACGACCGCCGGGTATCACAATAAGCTCGAAGAGACGAAGAAAAAGTTCCACGACGGGTACCTGTACACCGGCGACCTGGCCACCTGGGACGCGGACGAATATATTTCGATCGTCGGACGAAAAGACGACATGATGATCTCCGCCGGCGAGAACATCTATCCGCAGCCGATCGAAGAAGCGATTTGCGACCACCCGGCGGTGAGCGACTGCATCGTCGTGCCCGTCTCGGAGATGACGCGCGGTCAGGCGTTGTGCGCTTACGTCGTTCGAAAAGACGAAGCGCTCACGGTGCGCGAATTGCTCAAGTTCTGTTTGGAAAGCCCGTCCCTTTCCGCGTTCACCACGCCGAGGTATTTCAAGTTCGTCGACGAGCTGCCCTACACCCCGACCGGCAAGAAACAGCGCTACGTCATACGCGCGAAAGCGCCCGTCGATCTCAAAGAAGGAACGCTGTCTCGAAATTGACGTCCGAATCGTCTCGAAGCGACGTCGACGCAAGGCGTCGCTTCGGGCGCTCTTCTGCTTCGCGGCGTTTTCGGCGCCGCCCGCTTTCTTCAACGCTCTCTTTAAAGAGCTTTTTTCCGCGTTTCCGTCGGCGAACGCCTCCTGAAAATCCGGCGACGGTCTTTTGCGTCGCGGCGTTAATTCTCTAATATTGTTTAACTCGTTTTCTTATACGCGGCGCCGTTGCGCGCCGACCTGGTAAAATCTTCAGAAAATTTCTATATTTTGTCGACACAATTGTTGATACTACGTTGACACTGTGTCCGCGTCTGATTATAATATGGAGACGGCTTGGAATCGTTTGAGTTTCCAAACCTCGCAAAATTGCGTTTGAAATAGATTCGAAACAGGTACTGCTTTCGTCAGGAACGAAAGCGTATGGCGATTTTTACGTTTACGTATTGGAGACTTCATATGCGCAGATTTTTTAGTGACTGCGACGAGAGGAAAGCGTATAAAGGCTTCACCCTCGTCGAGCTGTTGGTCGTTATCGCGATCATCGGCATCTTGATCGGCTTGCTTCTCCCCGCCGTCCAGGCGGCTCGCGAGGCGGCGCGTCGTATGCAATGCACGAACAACATGAAACAAGTCGCGTTGTCGTTGCAGAACTATCACGACGTTCAACAGGCTCTTCCGGCTCCGTCGCGATTTTCCTCGATGTGGTGGAACGGCGGGAGTTATTCTCTCGGTTACGCTCCGTGGAGCGTTACGATGCCGCTTCTTCCCTACATGGAACAGCAGGCGCGTTACGATCGGTTCCTGCAGATCGACAAAATGATGAGAGACGGCACGGCTGGCGTCTGGAGCAACCCCGGCTTCTTCTACGACGAAATCTATACGGTGAAAAACCGCATTACCACGATTCTCTGTCCGTCGGAACCGCTGGGCGGGATTCCGTCGACGCACGCCGACAACGCGCGCGTCAACGTCGTCTATTCGCTCGGCGACGGAACGAGCAAACTTGACGCTCCGTACTCTCACCCGAACTACGTCGGCAACAACGCCAAGAAATGCGAAAGACGCGGTCTTTTCCATCAGTACTCGTGGAAACCGATGGCGGCGTGCACCGACGGAACCTCCAACACCGTCGCCGTGAGCGAAACGTGCAGCACCCCCGAAGGCAACTACTCCGCGGCCGTCAAGGGCGGTTCCGCGAGCCCGTCCGGTTTCTACACCGGCGACCTGGACTGCCATCCGGACGTCTGCTTGAACAACGCGCGCAATCCCACCGACCCCACCCAGCTGTCCTCCACCTGCGACACCTGGCGCGGACACTTCTTCCAGGACGGTCGTCCGTGGAACGGCTTCCACACCGTTCTTCCTCCGAACGCGCCCAGTTGCCAGGCAACCTCCACCGGATACTGGGGCAGCCTCTATCCGCCGAACAGCTATCACAGCGGCGGCGTGAACTGCGGCATGCTCGACGGTTCCGTCCGATTCGTTTCGGACACGATCGACTGCGGCAACATCTCCGCGACGAGCACCCAGTGCACCGGCAAGAGCCCCTACGGCGTCTGGGGCGCCATGGGCACTCCGATGGGCGGCGAAACGATCTCGAACTGATCGTAATCGCTCGTAGTTTCTTTGAAATCTGCGTCCGCTCTTTTTAAGCTCGTCGAGAGCGTCGAAAGGAGCGGACGTTCCACAAAGGCGCGCGTTCAAGCGCGCGAAGAAATAAGGAAAACTCACTATGAAAAAAGCGCTTGTTCTTTCTTTCTGCGCTTTCTTTGTTCTCGCGTCGATCGGCTGCGGCAAAAAGAAGCCCGACGGCATGCCCGATCTTCAGCCGACGACCTTGACCGTAACCCAGGGCGGAGCCCCTCTCGCCGGTGCGACGATTAATTTTAAGTCGTCGGACGCGTCCATGAAATGGACTTGCGGCGGCATGACCGACGACAAAGGCGTCGCCACGATCGTTACTCACGGTCAGTACAAAGGCGCGCCCGTTGGGAAATATAAGGTTTCCATCAATAAGACCGAGTGGGAAGGCGAAGCGCCTCCGTCGGTAGTCGACGAAGCGTCGGCGAAAGCGCTCGAAGAGTACAAGATAGCGGGAAAGAAGTACG
>JAFZNK010000195.1 GCA_017550965.1 Thermoguttaceae bacterium | reverse complement strand
GCGTCCGTCTCCCGCATGCATTCGCGCCCGCGCTGAGGAATGTCGCGCTCGTGGGATCGAGTTCCAGACCATGCCGTGGCGAACGAAGGATTGCCCGCACGCAGAGACCGATATCGACTTCTATAAGCAGTTGATCGAATTGGGCTCGATGGGATTCGGTACGGACCGACCCGACTGCGCCTATCAAGCGATCGACGAATTCTATGCGAACTCGCCGGAAGACTGGAACGTTCGCGATAATATCCCGTATTCCGAAGTGGTCGTGCAAGGACATCGCGGCTTGGGGAACGAGCGACCGGAAGGAACGCTCGAAACCTTCCGCGAAGCGTGGACGCGAGGACTCGTTCCGGAAGCGGATATCCGTATGACGAGCGACGGAATAATTATGTCCTTCCACGACAATAATTTCCAGCGCATTATTCCCAACGCGGACGAAGAGACGCGCAAGCTCGGCGTTAAGGACTTTACTTACGACGAATGCCGCAAGCTTGACGTCGGTTCCTATAAGGGAGAAGCATATTGCGGTCAGCGCATGGCGGATCTCGCCGAGATGATCGCCGCGCTAAAAGAAGACCCGCAGCGTATGATCTTCTTCGATATTAAAAAGGTCGACTTCCAAATTCTCGCCGACGCCACGCGCGAGGTTCATCCGCAGATCATTATGGCGTCCTCAAACTACGACGAAATCAAAGAATGGAAGAAGTACGCGCCGCGCTCCAAGGCGATGCTCTGGATGCCGACGACCTGGTCGGGCACGCCGGAAGATCTCGTCGATCGATTTAACGTCATACGCGATCAAGGGTTCGCCGGTCTCTTTGGACTCCAGGTGCACGTCGTCGTCGACGAGCAGGGGAACGTCAAGCCGACCCCGGAAGTCTTGAGATACTGCGGAACCGAATTGCGCAAAAAGGGCGTGATTTTCGAAACGCTCTCATGGCAAAACGGCGATAAGTATCGAACCTATAAGATTCTCATGGACGCCGGAAGCGCTTCCTTTGCGACCGACTATCCGACTGAAACCATGAAGTCGCTCTGGGACTATTACTACGATCCGCCCGCTGAGCCCGTCGAACCCCCGGCTACGAAAGAGGATGCGACTCCGCAGCCCGCCGAGGGCGCCGAACAGCCGGCCGCGCCAGCGCAAGCGGCGTAAGCCAACGGTGTTGTAGACGGTTGCGCTATGAAAGAAGCCCGAGGAATCCTTGCGGTTCGTCGGGCTTTGATTTTGTGCAACAGGACCAAATGTTTCTTCGCGCAGCGATGGGAAAAATCTGAGCATAGGGTAATCTCTAAAAAAACTTTTAGTTAGAGAGGCGCCCGTAATTCGACTCAGAAAAAGTCGACGAGTAGGTAACGATAATATGAAAGATAAACTTAACTTTGCCTGTGATTATGCAAAAGGAGCGCATCCTGCCGTTTTGCGGAGAATCATTGAAACCAATATGATAAAAACAATAGGATACGGTCGCGACGAGATCTGTGAATCCGCTAGGAACAGGATTAGAAAAGCCTGTGGGCGCCCAGACGCCGCCGTGGAGTTTCTTGTTGGAGGAACGCAGACGAACGCCGTTGTAATCGACGCATTGCTGAGATCCTATCATGGAGTCGTTGCCGCCGAAACGGGACATGTCAATACTCACGAGGCGGGCGCCATCGAGTCTAACGGACATAAGATTCTGGCGCTCCCGCAACAATATGGCAAGATACCCGTTGACGAACTGGAAAAGTATCTGGACGATTACTTTAGCGACGTTAAGCAAGATCATATGGTAATGCCCGGAGTGGTCTATCTGTCCCAT
>JAFZNK010000194.1 GCA_017550965.1 Thermoguttaceae bacterium | reverse complement strand
CGTTGAATCATGCCGTTGTGGAGCTCGTTGAAAAGAAGATCGCGCGTTTTGCCCGTTCTGAGATTGAGAACGCAGAAACCGGCGCCGGGAAGCCAGTCGCAATTGACGTGATCCGTGTAGACGTGGTTGGAATTGTAGGTGTATCGACGAGTGAAAATAATTTCTTCAACCCCGGCGTCCAGAAGTTTTTGCGCGCCTTGTTCGTCAAAGGAAAGCTCCGATTCTGTAGAAGGGGGGATCAAAGCTAACTTGGCCGACACGTTGAGATTTTTATAATTTTCAGGGGGGGGAAGTTCCGTCGGTTTGTCGAGTATGTGAAAAACGACCGATCCGCGAATCGCGTGTTTTTTGTCGAGTCCGACGGTAACGGTGAAACGTTCGTAGGAGCCGTCAAGTTTGAAATGCAATAAAGAAGGCGCGTGAGCCCAAAAACCTGTTTCATAGACGTTTTTGCCGACTTGAAGCGCTTCTCCAACGTGGTTCTTATTGACGATTAATTGCCCCCAGCCTGTTTGTGCAGATTCAGGAGCGAGCGTCGTAAGATCCGTCTCGTTCCCATTTTTATCGATCAATTTCGGATTGGCCCAAATCGCTTGATCGCAATCGTAGGAATCTCCGCCGTAATCGGCGAAGAGATAGAGATCCTTTGCTCCGTCCAATTCCACCGACAACTCTTGCGGCTGGGAGCTAACCCTCAGCAACTTCGATTGAACAGGTTCAAATCCCAGGGACGACCGACATGCGAACGACGTTAACGCCAGGAACGTCGACAGTAGCAACGCGAAACGTTTCATGTTAATATCCTTCAGCAATAGAGAGTTGCGTTTATGTTGAGGAGGAGGCGCTACGCCGTCGGTCCGTTAAACGATCAGGGCAAAACCGTTTGCTCTTCCGGCGGGAAAAGCTCTCGAAACTTTTCCGACAAAGCGAGGATTTGCTTGACGGTAAGCGTTTCCGCACGTATTTCGCCCTTTAAATCCATTTCGTCGAGAATTCGGTCGACAACCTCCTTTTCGACGCGATTTTTAAACGCGCTGCAGAGAACGGAACGGATAAATTTTCTGCGATGGAAGAAAAGCGCTCGAACAAATTCGTGAAAAAACCGTAGATTAGGGATCTTGGCGCGTTTTTTCTCATTGTGCACGACCTGAACAATAGCGGAATCCACTTTCGGTCGAGGCCAAAAGACGCTCGGAGGCATAATCCGGACGATTCGGCAATCGCATTGCGCCTGCATCCAGACGGCTAACGCTCCGTAATCTTTGGTTCGTGGTTTCGCGCAGATTCGATCGCCTACTTCTTTTTGGATCGTAACCGTCATCGAAACGGGCGGAATATCCGTCAAAAGGAGATTCGACATTAATGGCGTCGCGATCTGATAGGGAAGATTGGCGCAGAGCTTGAATTTTCTATCGGGCGATTTCGCCAATTCTTCGCGCACAACGGCTAAAACTTCCTGATTGAGTCGGTTTTTATTTTCGAGGATATCGGCGAATAAAAAACGAATATTGTTTTTATCCCAATGCTCCTGTTTCGCCATTTCGTGCATGACGGAATCGACTTCGACCGTGATTACAACGCCCGCTTCCTGCGCCATCGCGCCGGTTAGCGAGCCCGTTCCCGTACCCACTTCAAGGACGACGTCGTTTGGCTCAAGATTAGCCGACTGATGCAGCAAATGCAGCAGATTCAGGTCGATCAGGAAATTCTGCCCCAGTTTTCCGCGAGGATGAATCCCAAGCGTTTCAAAACGCTTCATCAAATACGCGCGCGTTTGGTTATTGGAAGAGCCTTCGCCCATGAACGGTCCCTAAACACCCTTATGTTAAACTTTGTAAAACGCCGCAGATAAAATTCGAATTCCCGACGCCTCAAACTACAGTATAGCGTTTTAATTCTCGTTTTAAACTGCTTGCTGAGAATTCCAGCGATAATTTTCAATTTTTGTCAACGCTGCAGAACGCGTTTGGCGCGCCGAAAAGTTTTTGCGAATCGACGTCGTCTAAAGCGCGTTTCAGCGTCGAATCAAGCGTCTTTATCGATCGTAATGGTAGAGCGACTTCCGGAGCGGCAAAAATACGCACTCGTTTGACATAGTCGTCAAACTGTTCTTTCGCTAACGCGCGAACTACGGGAGAAACGTCCGACAACGAACGATAAACGTTTTCATCAGAATAGAAAACGTCGATTTTAAATTCGACTTCTTTGTCGACCGGCGGAGCGTCGATAAGAACGTCCGTAGAAGAAATCGAAAGATAGTCTGTCAGTCGATTAGAAAGCTCTCGAATTTGAACGTAGGGCCGTCCCGCTATTCGCCGATAGAGATCAGGTTCTTCCATCGCGCTAAATTGGCGAACCCTTTTGAATAAAACGCGTCGTTCTCCGAAAAGCCCTTGCCAAAGCGCCTGTCCTTCCCGAGAAAAAGAGTCGGATCCGGAGGTTTCCAGTCGTCGCTTAAAAAGGTAATTTTGAACTTCGACGTCTGACTTCGAACGCAACGCGTCGAAGAGTTGAGACGCGCCCGTTTCGTGAGCGACGCAGTCGACAAGGCGTTGGAACATAACAGTCGCCGATCTCACCGCGTGATGCCAGTAGACTTCGCTGAACATAACGTATCTCGCGAAAACCATCAATTCGGCGGCAGTCTTTCCCTTGCTGGAAATAGCGACTCCGTCTCCCCGTTCGTTGAGGCAAATACTTCCCACGAGACGATCAAGATCGTAGTTCTTTCCGTAAGGAACCCCGGCGGCGTGACTATCCCGCATGAGGTAGTCCATTTTGTCCACGTCGATCGGGCCGGAAAGAATGCTGGCGAGAAGATGAAAAGCTTTTTTACGACGGTCGTATCCAGAATCAGATTCGTCTTTTTGTCGAACGGGATCGCGTTTCATGAGCACGTCGCTTACATGCTCCGGTTCGACTCCCCAATCGTCGCGAATCATGGACGCTAATTCGCCATGAAGGAATTCGTCGGCAAGTTCTTCATGAGATTTGGCGTCGGGAAGATTGAGATCTTCGAGCAAGTGGCAGTAGGGGAAGTGCCCTATGTCGTGGAGCAGACCGGCCAGAATGAGCGTTTCCGCTTCTTTAACGCTTACGACGCTTGCAAAACGTTCGTCGTGAGCGAGTCTTTTAAGGAGCAAAAGAGTTAGACGATAAACTCCAAGAGAATGCTCAAAACGCGAATGCGTCGCGCCCGGATATACCAGACGCACAAATCCAAGTTGCGAAATATTGGCAAGACGTCGAAACGCTCGCGAGTCAACAAGTTTTCTTACCCTGGGCGTAAGAGGAACGTCGAGTTCGGGCGGAATTCGCATAATCGACGAACGAGCGTCTAAACCTACGATTTCCGGGATAAAGAGAAGTTCGCTTCCGTTAGTTTTCATAGCGTTCGCGGGGGTAACCTATGTTTTGGGCGTTGGAAGCGGATTTCTTGATTTCGCCTAGTTCCGCCTCAAAAACCTCTTTGATTTCCTGAACGACTTCGTTTTGTTCAAATTGTCGTCTTAGATTCTGAGCGTTAACGCGCTGCGTTTGACCGGCGCCCCCGTAGTTCCTTTTCTCCGAAAAAGCGTTCTGAGCGACAGGAGAAACGTTGTTTTGGGGCGTCTGACGAAAGGACTGAACGTTGCCTTCCGGATTATCGCGGCGTGGGAATCGAAAAGACGATTTAGCCGACGAGGGATTTGAAATCGACGGATCGATTACTAACGTCAAAGAAACGGAACTATTGAGCCTTTTTTCCAGATTGGCGACGATTAATTCCTCGTTCTTTGCGCAGGAATCTCGTTGGAGAGTTCGGTCGCTCGCAAATAAAACGACGAAACGATTGGGTCTTTCCGTGCGAATCACGTCGAAAGAGGCCGCGTCGCTCGCGACGGGTTCTTCCAGCGTTTTTGTCAAATCCAGCCAGATTTTGGTCAAAACGTCCGGGGAATAGAATAGCCACTCGGCGTTGTTATTCGCGGGTTCTTTTGGAGACGCGGAAAGTCGCGTCGAATCGACCTCGCGACTCTCGCTGGAAACGCTCTGAGGAGCCGGATTTTCCGGTTTGCAGTTGTTCGCCGAATCGTCTGTCAGCGCAGATTGTCGCTCCTGCTGAGAAGAGACGTCTTTATTTTTTTTTTGATTCCTCCGATTCTGGCGAACCGGAAGAAGGAGAGGTCGTTTCTAGGCGAAGATTAGGTATCGCGCCTTGTTTGAGTTGAGCGATTAGCGACTCGATACTCTGGAAAGAATCCAGTTGACAAAGCCGGGCTATTGCAAGTTCCGCGAGAATTCTCGATTGAGCGCTAACGCGCATACGTTGAGCCGTCTGATCCAGGACTTGCAAAGACGCCAGAATTCGCCGCGCTCCGAGTTTTTGGGAGACGAGACGCAATTCCTCGATTCGCGCGACCGGAGAGTACATTAGCTCCTTAACGCCGCAGCCGCATTCTACGACCATTAGGTCGCGAAAAACACCGATTACCTGTTCGATCAACGCCCCGAAATCGACGCCTTGATCGGCCGCCTCGTTGAGAATCTTGAACGCGTCGGCGGCGTTTGCACGAACGGTCGCGTCAAGAATGGCGAATATTTTGGCGTCGTCGACCGAACCGAGCATATTGTGGACGTCGGACTGAGAGATAAATTTCGGCGCGAACGACAAAAGCTGTTCCAATAACGACTGCGCGTCGCGCATCGAACCGTTGGCGCGTCGAGCAAGGACGTCGAACACGCCTTCTTCCGCTTGCGCTCCTTCCTGTTCCGCTATTTGAGCAAGACGTTTGGCGATGGAAACGCCGTTAATTCCTCCGAAATCGAAACGTTGGCATCGGGACAGAATCGTGATCGGAATCTTGTTAGGCTCGGTGGTGCAGAAAATGAATTTAACGCGAGCGGGCGGTTCTTCAAGCGTTTTTAAAAGAGCGTTGAACGCCTCGCGCGTGAGCATGTGAACTTCGTCGATGATATATATTTTATAAAGCGAACGAGTCGGAGCGATCGTCGCGTTTTGACGCAACTGACGGATTTCATCGACTCCGCGATTACTGGCGCCGTCGATTTCAATAACGTCGACGTCGTCGCCCGTCGCCACGTCTACGCAACTGTCGCATTTCAAACACGGACGCGTCGTCGGCCCTTGGACGCAGTTGAGCGCCTTTGCGAAAATACGCGCGCAGGAAGTTTTGCCGACCCCGCGCGCGCCGGTGAATAGATACGCGTGACCGACGCGATTGGTTTCGATGGCGTTGGATAAGGCGCGCGCGATAGTTTCCTGGCCGATAAGTTCGTCAAAAGTTTGCGGACGATAGCGTCGCGCCACAACCTGGTACGAACTCGGTTTAACTCCGTCCCGAGCGCTCAAATATGAAGTTTTTGCCTCTTGGACGGAAGTCGTCGGTTCCGATTTCTCATCGGAGCGATCTTCAGGAATAGTCTCCGGTTTTGACGAACTTGTCGCAAACAAATCGTCAGGAACCTCGTCTGCCGCCGAAGAAGAACTATCGGGACAGTCGTTTTCCTCTTGAGACGGTTTAGACTCTTTTCGAGCTTTTTTCGCAGTCTTTTTATCTTCGACGCTTTGATCTTGAGTCGTCTCGAATAAACTTTGTCCTTGAGTCGCTTCAAATAAACTCGCGGTTTCCGTCTTGTTTTCTTCTTGCGTTTCTTCTGGGTTTGCGGCAAAGAGAAAACCCGACGCGTCAGAACCGGAAGACTCTTGTCGAGAACGTTTCATTGCGACTCCTCAAAGATTTACGCGAAAAACTAGAGCAGGATCCTACAAAAACAATACTTCTTGTTTAAAACGACCGTGTTTCTGTCGCGACGTCTAAACGATAGACGCGCAAGAAACGAAAAACGGCCCTCAACGAGAACCCCGGCACATAAGAGTAACCGCTTATGGCTGCTCGATTTCTCGCCTGACCAGGTTCACGACCTCCCATTGCAGGGGGTCTCGTTGAAAGCCGTTCAACAATCGGAAAAGCTTACCTCCGCCGACTCCCTTCATTCTACCTGCCTCGTTTTTTTTTTCAAGGGGACGTTTTCCTTTTTTATTTTGTTAATTGTTTCGAAGGTTTTTCTTGTTTTTTACTTGTCGACATGCTAATATTACAGGCGACGTCGTGGTTTGAAGATCGCGAACGCTTTTTGACGTTTGACGTCGCCCGTTTTTTGAAACTCAAAGTTTGAAACGCCCGTACTGTTATTTACTGTCGCCTTTTGGGGAGGACAATCAATGGTTCCACATAGTCGCGCTTTTTTGAGAGTTTGTAGATACTCGCTTTTGTCGCTTTTGTGTGTTATTACTTCCGGCTTTATTTTTTCAGATACGTCAGAAGCGGTTGACGCCTCAAATTCAACAAAAGTCGTCGCCATTCATGTCTCGACAAACTCTGAAAACGAAGGTTATGAGGCGACCAAAGCGTTTGACGGCGATCGAAAATCGTTTTGGCATTCCCAATTTTCAAACGCCCCCTTCGAATATTCGCCAATTCAAATCTCCTGCGGCTATAGTTGCGGGTGCGTTGATCAACATCCTAAACGCAAAGTTTCGCGCGGATATGATCCGGAACGTCCCTTCGAACTTCGAGTCGATCTCGGTTCCGCATATGAATTGACAGGATTTCGTTATTGGCCCAGAGCTGACGGGAATCGCAACGGGCAAGTCGGCGAATATGAAGCGTACGCGTTTTCGTCCGTAAACGATTCTGACGACGTCGACGTCAAATTCGTCGACAATGGAGATTGGAGCGGCGAGTTGGGAACGCCGATTGTCAGCGGCGCTTTTAACGGCGGCGAGGACGAAATGCAAAACGGCGCGCTCGTCGTTTTTGACAGACCTGTTAAAGCGCGTTATTTAGTTTTTCGCGCCAAATCGGAACTGAAGAATCAGCCGTATTCGTCTGTCGCCGAACTGGAATTATTGTCGAAAGACGTCGTTTTTAGAGCGTTGCGAGCTAATCAGCTGACTTCGACTGTTACGGATCGTTGGATTCCTTACGAAGTTTCCGGGAAAGAGGCCGAACACTTCTTTGCGGAGCTTTTTAACGTCTCCGACGCCGAGGCGAAGTTGAAGGATTCTCTATATTTCGACGATTTGCTTCAACAGTACAATCGATTGACTTTCGAGTTGAAAAGACAGGATTATTACGACGCGATCGCTTCCCAGCTTCCTAACGAACAAGCGGGTATTTTTCCTTCCGATCGGGATCCTGCCGACGTGGTCTTTCGACGCGCGCGTTCTCTCTGGCTCCTGTTAAACGAACTTGACGAAAACTTTTTTGAAGAACAGAACGGTTCTGTTGACGAAAAAATAGCTGCCGACGCCGAATTGTGGAGGCGTTTTGAGGCGGCTGTTAAAGCAACGCCGTGCGAAGACGTAGAAAAGAGATTCCAACTATATTTGTTGATTTCCATCTGGCGTCGTTCCTTGCTTTTTCAGCGTCAGGAACTGGAATTTGACAAATTGCTGTTTGTAAAAAGGAATCGTTCCAATTACAACCACATTTGCGACCAGTTTTACGGTCGCTCCGCCGTAGCCGGAGGGGGCCTGTTCACTCTTGAGAACGTATTTGGCGACCGATCTTTCGATTTTGCGTCGTTCTTTAGCGGTATAGAGGCTGGAAAGGGCGGCGAGCTGTTATCGACCCTGGAACGACTGTACGATCCCCAAGATAAGAACCTTCTTGAAAATTCCGCAGTAGTCAACGACTCTCGTCTCAAAGGGAAAACGTTAAAAGACGGGGCGTTTATCGCCCCTGAACTCTCGTTTGACGGTAAGAAAATCGCCTTTGCGTTCTGCGAATGCGAGGGATCGGCTGAACATGTTGAAACGCTTGATCTTTCACGAGGACACACGCAACAAGGCCGATGTTATCACCTTTTCACCTGCGACGTCGACGGAAGTAATCTCCAAATGATTTCCGATGGAACCTGGAACGATTTTGATCCTTGTTTTCTTCCAAACGGACGTCTGGCGTTCATTACGGAACGTCGTAACGGTTATTTGCGTTGCGGACGCGATTGCCCGACGTACACCCTCTTTGATATGAATCCCGACGGTTCAAAGATTCGTTGTTTGAGTCGTCATGAGACAAACGAATGGGCGCCCAGCGTTGCGAACAACGGACAGATTTTGTGGACCCGCTGGGATTATATCGACAGGTTTGGATGCATTGCGCACGGCGCGTGGACCACGAGCCCTGACGGACGCAATCCGCGAGCCGTATGCGGTAATTACGCCCCCAGACACTTGCGTCCTGACGCCGTCCTCGATATTCGCGCAATTCCAGGGTCTTCTAAACTCATTGCCACGGCCGGACCTCATCACGGCCAGTCGTTTGGTTCGATTATTGAAGTTGATCCAAACGCGCCCGACGATCCCTTTAGTCCTATAACTCGCATGACTCCTGAAATTGGCTTTCCCGAGAGTCAGGACGGATCCCAGGTTTGGGGAACGCCCTGGCCTTTGGCGGAGGATCTCTTTTTGGCGGTCGCCGACTATTCCTTTGATCGCAAAAGCGGCAGAGAAGGGGGAAAGTACGAACTCGGAGAATACGGCGTTTACCTTGTGGACTCGTTTGGCAATCGTGAGTTGATTTACAGGGACTCCGAAATTGGTTCGTCGACCCCGATTCCGCTTGTCGCGCGCGAGACGCCTCCCGTCGTGCCTTCGTTGATTCCGGAATCGGAGATTGTCGACGAACCTTACGTTGTTCCTCCGGCGTTTGACGCTCAACGTCCGCAAGGAGTCGTCTCCATTCAGAACGTTTACGCGACTGATCAGCCCTTCCCGGAGGGGACGAAAATATCGGCGATTCGCGTCGTTCAGATTTTCTGCATGTCTGTTCCGTCTGGTCGCCCGCCCTACGAGATCGGTTTGCGTGAAGCGACTTCGACCGATTCTGTGAAACTCGCTCGACGAGTTTGGGGCGTCGCGCCTGTTGAAGAAGACGGGAGCGCGTGTTTCTACGTTCCCGCCGAATGCGAATTGTATTTCCAGATTCTTGACGAGGACGGTCTTGTCGTTCAATCGATGAGAAGCGGAACGGCTTTGCGTCCTAATGAGAATCTTTCGTGCGTCGGCTGTCACGAACCGCGCGAAGCGGCGGGGTTGGATTCCCTGAAATCTTCTCAGGTTTCCTTAGGCGGAGAGCAAATTCCTTTGGCGTTGCGTCGTGAGCCGTCAGTTCTCGTCTCCGAGGGACCCGGTACTCAGCCGATCAATTTCCCCGAGCTTGTTCAGCCTGTTTTGGATGAACATTGCGTCGATTGTCATAACGAACCGGACTCGCAGGAGGAAGGCGCTCCTAATTTGGCAAGCGCTCCGTACAAAAACGGATTCTATGCCTCCTATTGGAATCTTATGGTCACGGGCGCCGCCTTTAACGACTATGGCGATTCCTTACGGACGACGCCGGGACAATTTGGAGCGAGAGCGTCTGCGCTTTACACGTTGTTGGAAGATCATCACGACGTGAGTTTGACTGATTCCGAACGACGACGCATTGCGCTTTGGCTCGACACGAACACTCTCTTTTACGGCGTTTACGAAAAAGAAGGTTGTGAAAAAGAACTACGCGGAGAACGCGCCGTTCCAACTTTGGAATGATTTAAACGTCCGCTTACGCCGCCTGCGCGCGGCGTAAGCGGATGAAAACGTGAAAACAAGAAGGATAAAACATGACCAATCGAACGTTTTGGGGATTGGCGCTGGCGATCGCCGTTTATATAGCCTTTGGGGGAATTGGAACCAACTCTGAGTTGATCGACGTCGTTTTCGCGCAAGAAACGACGCAAATCGCGTATGAGAACGTCAACGACGTCTCGTACTATCCCGAGGCCGTTTTGGAAAACGCCGACGATTATCAAAAATCGCAATGTCGGCTCGACGTCTTGTATCCCAAGAATTCGGAAAAACCTTTTGCGACGATCGTGTGGTTTCACGGAGGCGGGTTGACCGGCGGCGGGAAGTATATTCCATCCGCATTCAAACGGTTAAAAGCTTTTCAGGAGGGACGATTGGCGATTGTCGCCGTTGGATACCGTTTGTCTCCAAAAGTTCCTTTTCCCGTGTTTATAGAGGACGCGGCCGCTTCCACTACCTGGGTTCTTCGTCATATTGCCGAATATGGCGGCGACCCGAACGCGGTTTTTGTTTCCGGCGGAAGCGCGGGCGGTTATTTGACGGCGATGATTGGAACGTACCCGAAGTGGCTGGAAGCAAACGGCGCCGATCGACGTGAACTTGCCGGTTTGATTCCCGTTAGCGGACAAATGACGACGCATTTTCACGTCAAAGAGCTTTTAAAGTATCCTGGCGACCAATATAACCCGGTAATTGACGAAAACGCGCCCCTTGGAGGGCTTTCCGCCGATTATCCGCCTATCCTTTTCGTGCTGGGAGATCGAAGTATCGAATGGAAGTGTCGCGTTGAGGAAAACGAATTGATGTGCGCGTCTCTGAAAGCGCTTGGCGCGCCGCTCGTCGAGTTTTCTGAAAACGAAGGTTTCACCCATGGTATTTCCGGAATGGGGGACGATATCAAACCGGAACTTTTGGACACGATCGATTCTTTTATTGTCAAAGCGTTGGAACTTAAAAACAAATAAACGGGGCGTTCTTGCTGAAGTGTTTATGGAAGCGCCGCAGCCGGACCGCCGCGCTTTTAGCTTGACGCACAGGTAAAAAGGATTAGAATACACCGAGCCTCGCGTCGTGTTCCAACTTACGGGAGCGCGAGTGATTTACGGTTAATGTCAGGTAATATTTGTATACGATCGTGGAGTTGAAATGACGCAAGAATCGTCTAAAGTCGCGCAAACGCCAAAAACTATGTACGATAAAATCTGGGAAAAACACCTTGTTTATCAAGAACCGGGCGACGATTCCGCAATTTTATACATCGATCAGTTGCTGTGTCACGAAGTTACCAGCCCGCAAGCTTTTGAGGGATTGCGTATGGCTGGACGAACCGTTCGTCATCCCGATCGCGTTATGGCGGTTCAGGATCACGACGTTCCGACAAAGGACCGCGACAAGCCGATAGCAGATCCGATCGCTCGCAAGCAAATTGAAACTCTTCGCGCCAACTGTAAAGAGTTTGGGATTCGTCTGTACGATCTCTTTGATATCGAACAAGGCGTTATTCATGTCGTCGCGCCCGAACAGGGGCACGTTCGGCCCGGCGGCACGTTGACTTGCGGCGACAGTCATACCGCGACGCACGGCGCTTTTGGCATGATCGCCATGGGGACGGGCACGAGCGAAGTCGAGCATGTTTTGGCGACGCAAACGCTCCGTCAAAAAAAAATGAAGCAGATGCGGATAACTGTCGACGGCAAACTTGGCGTTGGCGTAACCGCCAAAGATTTGATTCTCTATGTCATCAATAAAATGACCACAGCCGGCGGCGCCGGATATGCGGTAGAGTTCGCAGGCGAGGCGTTTCGTTCCCTTTCGATGGAAGGTCGTATGACCGTTTGCAATATGGCGATTGAAATGGGCGCTCGCGTCGGCATGATCGCTCCTGACGAAACGACGTTCGAGTATCTTCGGGGACGAAACTATGCGCCAAAGGGAGAAGATTTCGAGAAAGCCGTCGCAGAATGGAAGAAACTGCCTTCCGACGATGGAGCCGTCTTCGATAAGGAGGTTCGTTTTGACGCCGCCGATATTCAACCGACGGTAACTTGGGGCACGAATCCCGCCCAAAGCGTTCCTGTAACGGGCGTGGTTCCTTCGCCTGACGATTTCGAAAACGTCGAAGAACAAAAGATGGCCAAAAACGCGCTTGAGTATATGGACCTGAAAGCCGGCGCGCCTATAACCTCGATCAAGTTGGATTGGGTGTTCATCGGTTCCTGCACAAACGGTCGTATCGAGGATTTTCGCACAGCGGCGGCCGTTCTCAAAGGATACAAAATTGCCGAAGGAATACAAGCGATCGCCGTTCCCGGTAGCGGACTGGTTAAAAAACAAGCGGAAGAAGAAGGTTTGGACAAAATATTCATCGAAGCCGGTTTTGAATGGCGCGACCCCGGATGTAGCATGTGTCTGGCGATGAATCCCGATCGGCTTCAACCGGGCGAACGTTGCGCGGGCACAAGCAATCGAAATTTCGAAGGTCGCATGGGGAAGGGCGGACGAACGCACCTTGTTTCTCCCGCTATGGCGGCGGCTGCGGCAGTCGCCGGGCATTTTGTCGACATACGCGAGTGGAAATTCAATTGACGTCGACGGCGTTCCCTCCCATTTAACCGAGATAATCCAATAAAAAGGTTTACAATATGCAAGCGTTTATTCAACATGAAGGTCTGGTTGTTCCGATGGATCGTAGCGATATCGACACCGATCAGCTTGTTCCCAAACAATTTCTGAAGCGCGTTGAAAGAAGCGGTTTTGGTAAGTTCCTCTTCTTCGACTGGAGATATTTGAACGACAATTACGACGAAAATCCGGGATTTGAACTCAATCGTCCCGAATATCGAGACGCTACGATTCTTTTGGCGCGTCGAAATTTCGGATGCGGTTCAAGTCGCGAACACGCGCCGTGGGCGATCGCCGATTATGGATTCCGCGTCGTGCTTGCGTCAAGTTTCGCGGATATCTTCTATAACAATTCGTTTAAAAACGGTTACTTGCCAGTCGCCTTGACAGAAGATCAAATCGAGGATCTTTTCCAACGCGAGAAAAAGTATCGTCCGTACAAACTGAACGTCAATCTGGAAAAATGCGAGATTACGGACAATTACGGGCTGAAGATCGATTTCACGATCGACGAATTCCGTCGCGAGTGTTTGATGAACGGTTGGGACGACGTAGGTCTTACCCTACGTTTTGAGGATAAGATTCTGGAGTATGAAAAGACGCATGGAATCCAGTAAGCGGAATTCCGCGTCCACGATTTAGCTTTATCGACGAGGTTGACTGAGATGAAGGCGGTTTTGTTAGGAAACGGTTCCCGCGAAGGCGTTTTGGACGGCGTTAAGCGATTACGTCCCGAAATTGAACGCGTTGTCGAAGTCGTTGCCGCCGATTTTGCTAACCAACTTGATCTTTCCGGAATCGATGCCGACGTCGCCATTGTATTTGGCGGCGACGGTTCCATTCTTCGGGCCGTTCACCAGTTGGGTTCGAACCAAATTCCGATTCTTGCAGTTAATTTGGGAACGCTCGGTTTCCTCGCGAGTATTGATCCCGACGAAGTTGTGCCTTTCTTAAAATCTCCTGATTTTGACAACTTTGAAGTGCGTGAGCAGCTAATGCTCTTGTGTTCGATCTGGCGTAAGAAATCTGAAAAGAACGACGCGGCTTTTTTAGGTTCCGCGTTGCGTTCCTGCGCTTTTCCTTCCGATTGGAAAGCGGAAGCGGACGATCGCCGTTGTATGGGCAACTATTTTGTCGTAAACGAAGTCGCGATACGAGGCGGTTTTCCATTTTCCATTTTGGATATCGATCTTGCCGTCGACGGGGAACGTGTTACGACGTTTCGAGGAGACGGTTTAATCGTCGCCACGCCTGTAGGATCAACGGGTCATAATTTTGCCGCAGGCGGTCCAATTCTTCGTAACGAACTCGACGCCGTTCTTATAACGCCCTTGTCTCCTCAAACGATTAATTTCCGGCCCGTTGTCGATTCCGCCTTTCGCGTTTATGAATTGTCCGCTTTTTCAGGCGAGGTCTTCGTTGTCGTCGACGGGGTTTCCAGACATAAGCTTTCCGCCGAAGATTGCGTTGTAATTCGTCGCGCGCCTTTTTCCTTCAAGATGATTCGAGTTCCCTCGAATAAGTATTACCGCAATTTGCAACGGAAATTGCGTTGGGGCGTCGACAGCGTGACCCGAAAAAATAAGAATAAACAGTAGTCGATCGTTATCGATTGCTGTTCTTCGCCCTTGTTGGAGTCGTAGGGCTGTTTTTCCATACAATGGACAAAAACGGCGTGACGCGCAATTGAGGCGACGCACATTCCAACTTTTGAGTTCTCGCAACGTAGTAGATTAGCGACTACTTCAAGGCGACGAAGCGATCGATTTGTTTTTTCATTGGCTTTTTCCTTTTTGAGAGAACCGGCTATTTTAAGGTGGTGAAAATGTCAAATTCCAGAAGAGATTTTTTGAAGAGTCTTGCCGGATTGCCGGCGATGGCTGCCGCTGCCGCTGTTTACGGCGTTGAAAAGAACTTGCGAGACGACGTAGAAGAGACGAAGTTGATCATGAAAGATCGTAAATCGGTCTTTAACATGAAGAATTACGCCGCTCCTGCTATCTCCAATATACGCGTTGGTTATATTGGAATGGGAAATCGCGGACTTGCTTCCATGCAGCGTCTAGCTCAGTTTGAAGGGGTGGAAATCCGCGCAATCGCCGACTGTTACGAATATCCCATTGAACGAGCGCGACAGTATCTCAAAAGCGTCGACTATCCGGCGCCCGCCGAGTACTATCGCGACGAGAATAGTTGGCGCGATTTAATCGAACGAGACGATCTTGATTTGATTTACGTTACGACTCCTCAATACCTGCATTCCGAGATGGCTTGCGCCGTCATGGAAGCGGGGAAGCACGCCGCGTGCGAAGTCCCTCTTGGATATACGCTTGCCGATTGCTGGCGACTTGTCGAAACGTCTGAAAGAACGAAAAAATATTGCGGCATTTTGGAGAACTGTTGCTTTGATTTCTTTGAATCCTTGACGATCAATATGGCTCTCAAAGGTATCTTTGGCGAGCTTGTATACGGCGAAGGCGCTTATATTCACTACTTCCCGGCGGAGACGATTTTTGAAGAACCCATGCCGCCGCTTAGTAAAAAAGGCGGATACTACCGTTTCGCCGTCGGCGCGTGCAATCGAGGAAATCGCTATCCTACTCATGGATTTGGGCCCGTTTGTCAAGCGATGCGTATAAACGCCGGCGATCGTCCTGTCTTTTTGACCTCTGTGGAAACTGAAGATTTTGCGTGTAAGGAAGCGTTCAAAGAGATTTTAGCCAGGGGTAGCGAGTATCATAAGCAGTTCGAAGGCGTCGACTTTACCGGCAATATGAACACTTCGCTTGTGAAAACCCAAAACGGCAAAGTTATCCAGATTCAATACGATCGCACTTCTCCAAGACCCTATTCGCGCATTCATATGTTAAGCGGCACAAAAGGGTTTGTGCAAAAGTATCCGGAACCTTCGCGTATTTACTTAGATCATAACGCCCCTCTTTCCGACGAGGAAATGGAAGCCGTCCGAGAAGAACATACTCCCGAATTGATCAAATTCCTTGCTGAGAACGCGGTAAAATTTGGCGGACACGGCGGTATGGACTTTATTTGCGATTATCAGTTAATCGACTCGCTTCACAACGGTTTGCCGCTCAATATTTCCGTCTATGACGGCGCGACGTGGAGCGCCGTTACGCCTTTGAGTTTGTGGTCGGTTACTCACGGTTCGCAACCAATAGAATTTCCTGATTTTACCGGCGGAACGTGGGCGGACAACAAGCCGTTTGACCTTTCGCTTCGAGGAGGCGGCACGACGGTTATTGCTCCTAAGACGCCCAAAGAATAGGTTTTTCTTTGAGGAAGACGATAATCGCTTAGACGATTGTCCGGCAGGATAATAAAGAGCGTCAAAAAGAGAAGCTTTTCTTGACGCTCTTTTTATTTGGACTCAGAGAATGTCGCTTCGCGATTTCGATTTAACCTCGAGTTCGTCCTTAGCCGCTCCAGACGGAGAAGGGGACGTTCCTTGAACTTCCAAGAGATAGTCGACGGCTTTGTCGAGTTGAGGATCGAAGTAGGGCGCGCGACCTTGCGGTTTGAACGCGACAAACTTAGAAGAATTCTCGTCGGAAGATTCTGAATTGTCGTCTTCGTCGGAATCTTTCTTCTCCAAACTAATCTTTGAAAGATCTAAACCCAGTTCGGCGGCCGTTTCAAGTTTCTTGATCCCTTGTTCTTCAAGATATTCTTTCAGCTTATTGTTCGTTTGCCGAGTCATAAAGGCCAACGCGTTCGCGCTCAATTCCTTACATTCCGGCTCTAAAACGCGAACTTGTCTTACCCATTGGCTGTAAAAACGTTGGACTAGCGAAACAGGCGTTTCATAGCCGGGATCGGGCGTAACGCCCCATTGATCTTCGGGAGAGGAGTTTTTTGATCGATTAATAGGCGCTCCCGACGGTCTCCAAAAAGAGGCGGTCGTCATGCGAAGAACTCCCAGTTTACACGGAAGCTCTATTATTTCCTGAATAGTTCCTTTTCCGTAAGATCTGGTTCCAACAATTACGGCGACTCCCGCGTCCTGGAGGGCCGAAGAGACAATTTCCGACGCGCTTGCGCTGTCTCCGTCGATGAGAACGGCCACGGAAAAGCGTTTTCTTGGATACTTTCGCGCGACGTATCGATCTTTGACGCCTTTTTTATTTCGGGTTTCGACAATAGGAGAACCGTTAGAAAGAAGTTCGTTGCAAATGGCGACCGCGCCGGGCAGAAAACCGCCGGGGTTGCCTCTAAAGTCGAGAATGACCTTAGAAACGCCGGAACGTTCTAGTTCGTCCAGCGCTTCAATCGTCTTATTGCCAGTGGAGTCCGTAAATTCTTCAACGCATATGTAGCCGATTTCGGGCAAATCTTTTAATGTAAAAACCCATTTACCGTCGGGATCAAGTCGATCGCCCGTCACGACTTCGCGTTGAACAATACCGCGTGTGATCGTGATTTCCTGTAATTCGTTCTTGTCCGTTTGAGGTTTGCTCTCCTGGGACGAACTGCCGTTAACCTCATTGGGGGAAATATATTCAACGACGGCGCTTCGAGGTCTGATCTTAACGGTAACGGTAGTGTCCTCCGTTCCGCGCAATAGTTCGGTTATATCTACTAACGAGAGTTTCGAAACGTCTTGATCGCCAATAGCGACTATTCTGTCGCCAAATCTTAAGCCGGCTTTAGCCGCAGGCGAATTGCGTAAAGGCAGAAAATAGTATTCGCCCGTCGAGTCGTCTCTTAGAAAATTTCCAACGCCAACGCCCGCGTATTGCCCCTGAATCTCCCTCATGTACTCCTTCTGGTCTTTCGGGGGAAGATATTCGGTATATGGCGCGTTGTCAGCCGCCGAAGCGAGGCCTGTAAGCGCGCCTTGAAAAAGCCGCTCCGGACTGGGGGCTTCGAGACAACGCTTTTCGAGTTGGTTTGCGACTTGGTTTGCTATTTGAAGCTTTAACGACGTTTTATTCGATATAAAGAGCGAAATGATAACGACAAGCGCGCAAAAGTAAAAATTTCTTAAAGGCATTTCGTCATTACGTTGTATCAATGGAATGAAAATTCGCGACGCATGTTTGTTTGCGACGTTTGCTGTAAAACGCGGGGACGTTTAGTCGTCAAATTGGTATTCGCGAAAGCGTTTCTCAAACGACGACGTTTGTATTTTCAGTTCAACGTTGCGTCAACCTCTTCCCGATTATAAAGATTTCCTCGCTTTACTCAAGCGAGAGTCGTTCGTTAAAGCCAGAGAGCGTATTCTTTGAAAACTTGTAGACGCCTTGACTTTTAAGGCGTTTATCAGTAGCATACGAGCGTCTGACGAGATTGTTTGCAATGGGAAAAAGTCAGGGACATGGCGCGTTTCAAACGTTGACGAGCCGTCGATTGAAAAGTCGGGTAATTGTCGCTTTAGCGTCGAAGCGTATATGAATGGAACGAACGTTTGTTGGGAAGCTGATCATGAGTAAAATTGTCGATTCAAAATATTGGTTGATTTGGCACAGTATTCCTGGATGTAGAGCCGTTCTTTTGGCTGGCGTCTTTTTTTGCTCGTTTCTTGTCTGCAACGCTCTGACTTTTGGGGTTTGGGACGACGACAATTTAGCGCTTCAATGGACAAAAGCGGAACCTTTAAAAGAAAAACCGGCAGTGCTGGTCGTATCGGCCCCTGTTTTTGAGCCTGCCTTACAACCTTGGATCGAATATCGTCAGTCGCAAGGATACGATATTTTTCTCTTGCCGTTAGCGTTGCAATCTCCTGATGGCAACGTCGATTTTGGAGTTCAAACGCAACCGATCGCGACTCCGGAAGAGATTCGAGCCAAAATAATCAAGGCTTCCAAAGACAGGGAAATTGCCGCCATTGTCCTGGTTGGAGACGGCGCTCCAACGATCAACGCAAGATATGGTTGGCGCGACGTTGTTCCGGCGGCGCGAGTCCCCGCTTCAGTCGTACAGACGTTTGGTTCTGAAGATCTTCTCGCCACGGATTCATTCTACGCCGATTTTGATTCCGACGGACTAGCCGACGTCCCGATAGGTCGATTTCCTGCGGAGACTCCCGAGGAATTGAGCGTGCTTGTCGAAAAGATTATCCGCTATGAAACGACTTCCCCCGTTGGAAATTGGATGCGCCGCATCAATGTTTTTGCCGGACCTAACGGGCTGGATTTGCGCGTTATAGGCGCTAAACCTGGCGAAGAAATGAGCGGTCCTAATCCGCTTGGAGGCATATCGTCGCTTGTCGACTCTGTCGTTAGCAACATGGCTCGGAGAATGTTCGCCGAATATTTGCCGCAAGAGTTTTCCGTATCTTTAACGCAATGTTCTCTTCAAAGCGTTTTTTGTCCATATCCTCCCGATTTTAACGACGTTTTTTTAGAACGAGCAAACGACGGATCGCTCTTTTTAATCTATATGGGGCACGGATACGTTTACGGATTAGATCGGTTCGAAACGGAGTCAAAAGACTACGGCATTTTTGAAATAGACGATTGCGAATCTCTCCGTTGCGACAAAACCTCCCCAATAGCTTTATTTTTTGCCTGTTATACGGGCGCGTATGACGCTCGCGAGACGTCGTTGGCGGAAAAAGTCGCGTTAAGTCCAAACGGACCTGCGGCTGTTTACGCGGCAAGCAGACTTACCGCGCCTTACGGTATGTGCGTGTTGGGCGCTTCGCTTATGGAACGCGCTTTCTCTGAAAATGAAGAGGAACCCCCTTTATTAGGTCAAATTATTCTAGACGCTCAAAAAAAATCTCTTGAGCCGCCAAAAGAACCGGAAGACGACGCCGACGATTCAGAGTCTGAATTAAACGAAGATTTGATTTTTGACGACTCCGTAGCGGAAAAGAACGACGTCGACAATGATTCAGGCAAAAATGCCGATTCAGGTTCTGACAATGATCAGAAAAAACCATTGAAACCTGGTTCTCAACTTGAAAAACTCAATAAGAGATTAGAGGACGGTTTAGCCAACGCAGAAAAAATCAAGCGTGAGAATTCTTCGTTTAGATTGATTCTTGATCGTTCTGCCCGCGTTTTCGACCCGACGGCGAGTCGGTTAAACGATCAGATAATAGATCATCTTCATGAGTTTAATCTGTTTGGGGATCCATTACTGCGAATCAGATTTCCCGAGCGCGTCAAGATCGAAGCTCCTGAGATCGCTTATTCAACGAAAGAACTTGTTGTTTCCGGAACAATTCCGAATCAAGTTGATAAAGAGTCTGTCGTACAAGTGGAATTGTTGCCGGCAGATTTTCGTTCTACCGTTCAAAAGACGAAACGCGAACGATCTTTTGTAGAATCAGAAGAAAACAAACAAGAGTATCGTGAAACGTATAAAAACGCCAATATTTTTGTTGAAGACGCGGTGAGAACGTTGACCCGGAACGGGCGTTTCCAGGCGACGATCGTCGTCCCACGCGATTATTCCGGCGAAAGCGTCGTGCGAATAGCCGCTTTTAACGGGACCGATTATTACATAGGATCCCAACGCGTTCTAGTTCGACATTATAAAGATACAAAAAACGTCGATCAATAACTCTATTCTTGTTCCACATGCTCTCATAGCGTAAAAGAAGGACGTGAGATCCGGTGAATTGCGTGTTCGAGCGTATTTTCACGCCCTTCTTTTTGCGACTAACGATCTGATCGTTATCGACTCCGATTGGAACTTCCGAGAAATCTCATCGCAAAGTACAAAAATTGGAGGAGAGAGGAAAGCATTGCCGCTACGTACGTCAGCGCCGCCGCGCTCAACATTGAGCGAACCATTGGCAATTCGTTCGACGTAATGACTCCTAAGGATTCCAGTTGACGCTTGGCTCGTGCGCTTGCGTCGTATTCAACAGGTAAGTTAATGATCTGAAGAAACGTTACGAATCCAAAACAAACGATTCCCGCAAGGATGAGCGCAAGCATGTTCATCGTCGCGCCGAGGAGCATAAGAACCATTGCCGAGTTGCTTCCAAAGGAAGCGAGAGGAACCGCCGCCTGACGCACCAACATTGGCTTATAATGCTGGGCGTCTTGCAAAGCGTGCCCCGCTTCGTGAGCGGCGACCCCGACTGCCGCCAAGTTGCGGCCGCTGTAAGAGTTTTCGCTTAGTCGGAGAACTTTTGCGCGAGGATCGTAGTGGTCGGAAAGCGTTCCCGGTATTCGCTCGATGGCAATTGATTGCAGTCCAGCAGAATCTAAAATCGCGCGTGCCGCAGCCGCGCCCGTTACGCTCGAAGGCGCTTTGCACGCTTTAGCATAACGCGAAGTGAGCATGTTTCTTGCAAGACCCGCAAGAATAACCGGGGGAATTGCAAAAAGGAGGTAAAGAAGCGAATTTCCGGCCATGATATTTTCTGTCATGATATCGATACGTTGCGTTTGGCGTGAATAAGTGGAAAAAGGAGCCTTAACGAGAAGGATCGTCTTGATCGCTCGTGGGCGTTACGTAACAAAAAGGTCTTAATTTCTCAAGCGTTTTCGGACCGATTCCGCGAACGTTGAGCAAATCGTCTACAGTGGAAAAACCTCCGTTTTTCTCTCGGTAATCAACAATCCTTGCGGCTGTCTTCTCACCGATTTTAGGCAAACTGCCTAGTTCTTTCGCCGACGCTTGATTTAAATCAAGCATAAAAGCGACAGGCGTCGTAGCGCCAGCGTCGTCCGGGTTGGAGGAAATTGCAGAATCAATCGGCAATCGAACCGACTGGGAACTGTCGGGCGCCATGAACGGAAAAACGCAACAAACTACCGCAACGGCGGCACAGGCTACAAGACCAGACTGACGCGCAAAATTGAAGCGTTGCGCGAAGTCGGGTCGCGTCGTGTCGGATGTCGTTTGCTCAGCGGTCATTTAGCGATTAAAACGAGTTGTTCAAGGTCGCGACAACGTCCTCGACAGAAACGTCGCGGACAAGCGCACATTTGCCTAAACCAGTAGGCAATACAAAATTCAATTTGCCATATTCTGTTTTTTTATCGGACTCCATCAAATCTACGAGCCGTTTGGGCGAGACGTCGATTTTGTCGTCCATCAGGTTAGCAAGGTCGGATAAAGAAGTAGGCAAACCGAGTTTGTCAATCAGATCGTTCTGACGCATTACCCAAGATTCGTCGATTTCCTTGAATCTTTCGTCTCCCTGCTGAGAGAGTCGCAGAGCAAGTCTAGCGCACAAAGCCGAACCTAACGCGACTCCGTAACCATGGAGAAGCCGTCCGTATCCGGACGCGGTTTCCAGCGCGTGCCCAAACGTATGTCCATAGTTGAGAAGCGAACGAAGACCGGTTGTTTCCCTCTCGTCTTGCGAGACGATTTCCGCTTTGAGTTGACAACAACGAGCAATAATTTCCGTCAGGATTTCCGGGGAACGTTCGTTGATCGTCTGAATGTTGTTTTCTAACAAGCGGAAGAAAGACTCGTCAAGGGAGCAACCGTATTTGACGACCTCGCCAAGTCCTGAGCGATATTGATCTTCTGGCAACGATTTCAGGACGAGCGGGTCGACGAGCACGCCGCAAGGTTGATGGAACGCTCCGACCATGTTCTTCGCGTTGGGAAGATTAATAGCCGTTTTTCCCCCAACGGAACTATCGACTTGCGCCAAAAGTGTCGTTGGAATTTGGAAGAAGCGAATTCCTCGCGCATAGGTTGCCGCCACAAAACCTGAAAGGTCCCCGACGACGCCCCCTCCAAGCGCGACGACGACGGATCGTCGATCGATTTTGATTTCAAGGAATTGTTCCCAAAGGGCGTAGGCAGATTCAATCGATTTGCTTTCTTCGCCGGCGGGAACAACGGCAACGTCAACGTCCAATCCTCGCTCTACTATCGACTCGGATACTTCTTCGGAATAGAGAGGTTCGACGTTTTCATCGGTGATCATAACGACGCGAGAAACGTCGCCCAGGGAAACTAGCGATACGCCGATTCGGGAAAGGGAGTTTTGGGCGATTTCAATATCGTAACTTCTATCGTCCAGTTCAATAGGGATGACCTTCATTAACGAGCCCTCTCACGGAAATCTATGAAACGCGGTAATTCCTCCGAGGCTAAAGTATATCGAAACTAATTGCTTTGACAAGTTGACGCGATATTTCTTTAAGTCTAAAGTCCGACGAATTAAGTTCATTTTTGCCCTTGATAGAAACAGGTTTTTCTCGCTATAATCCAGCGTGGAATAGGTGCGTCTTGAACGAACCGCAAGGTCGGTTACAACGACGCGCCGGACGTGCGACAGGCGTCTGATATTGGGGCAAATGCGACGAGGATATAACTGATGACACAAAAACGTCGAAAGACGCGCCGACTGATCTGTTGGAGGGATTGTCTGAGCGCGATTCTTTTCGTTGCATGGGGTCTTTTTTGTTGTTTTTCCTCCTTTTCACAAGAGCCTCAAGTCACTTCTGAAATTGGAAGCGAGAACGTTATAGTCGATGAAAAACAAGACTCATATCTGTCGAAAACTCCCATTGTTACAAAAACGTCTAACGACAATCGCGACAATATGTCTCTTAGCGGCAATTCGTATTATCGCGTTTTAGTTTCGGGAATCGGCGCGCTTGCTTTGGTAATAGGCGTCTTCCTTGGCGGCGTCTATGTTCTAAAGCTACTTGCGCCGAATAAGTTCAGCAGGAATTCCGATCTAATCGAAATCGTTGATTCATGTTGTCTCAATCGGAAAAATGAACTGTTGACGATCAAGTGGGGATCTAAACTCATATTGCTTTCGTCCTCCCTAGACCGGACCGTCGCTCTTTCAGAGATTGTCGACGCAAAAGAGACGGAAAGAATACTGAACGAGCTTCAGGAACAAAAAAAGATTCGGCAAGATAAAACGCTGAGCGTCGTCAATTTTCATAATCTCTTTCGTAAGAAAACGAGCGAATGATCTAACCCGTCAGAATGAAAGAACGAGCAGAAAGACCAGCCCCAACGCTATTCGCAGGTCAGAGAATGAAAACGAAGTATACAACGGCAGAGAGCACGAGAAAGACTTTTTTTTGCTATTTATTACTTGCGCCGACGTTATTCTTCTTTATGACTTTCACTTTTGTCGGCGTCTCGTTGGCGCAATCTGCTTCTGGCGGCGATTCGTCGATAAGCGGATCAGAATCCAATGGAACGGCTCGACTGGGCGGAGAGATTGTCGGAGCGGATAGTCAAGGATTTGATTCGTTCAGTTCACATACAGCGGGCGTGTGGAGCGAACATATGGGGGACGTCGACTTGGGAGATGAATCTGACGTTCAAACCGCAAACGATACCGTTTCAATATCTTCTCAACGTTATGAGCGTCAAGAAGTTCAGAACCGTTTAAACGATGATGTTCAAGACGACGGAGCCGATCTGGATGGATCCGAAGAATCGAACGAAAGCGCAGTTGTTCTGAATATGTTGGCAGCGGGACCCAAAAGTTGGTTCAATTCGGAGAACGGATGGTTTGGGAGAGAGGGAATTTCCGCTTCATTAAAGACGTTGCTTGTTATGTCGGCGCTTGCTCTTGCGCCGGCGATATTGCTCATGACGACCTCGTACATTCGCGTTTCCGTCGTTCTGGCCTTGCTAAGGCAGGCTCTTGGAGCGGGACAAATACCTTCGAATCAGGTGATTGCCGCGCTTTCCATTTTTTTGACCGTCCTAATAATGGCTCCCGTCTGGACCGAGGTATATACAAAAGCCGTCGAGCCTTATTCATCCGGGGAGATTTCCAATCTTGAGGCCTTTAATAAAGGTCAAGAGCCGATTCGTACGTTCCTTTGGCGACAAATCGAACGTTCGGGGAACACCGATATAATCAACGTTTTTACTCGCTATATTCCGGAAGCTGAAACCCCAGAGTATTACGAAGACGTTCCCTGGCGCGCTCTTGGACCCGCTTTTGTGTTGAGCGAGTTAAAAACGGCTTTTTTAATCGGATTCCAGGTGTTTTTGCCATTTTTAATCATTGACGTTATTGTCTCATGCGTGCTTGTTTCCGCTGGAATGATGATGCTTCCTCCGGCGATAGTTTCGTTGCCTTTTAAATTGGCTTTGTTTGTTCTTGTAGACGGATGGACGTTAGTCGTTAAATCGTTGTTAGAAAGTTTTGCGTGGACCGTTGGCGTTTAGACAAAGCCCGGTTTCCCTGACTTTTAACGCGTTTTTTTTAGAAAATTTGTCTTATGGATAACGACCTCGTTGTAGCGCTTGCCCGTGAGGGATTGCAATTAGCTTTGCTAATAGTAACTCCTGTTCTTTTGACAGGCGTAATCGTTGGAGTACTTGTTGGACTTGTTCAGACCGTTACGCAAATCCAGGATCAAACTTCGGCTTTTGTCGTCAAGGTTACCTCGATGATCGTCGCTTTTGCTGTTTGTTTACCGTGGATTGTCGGTAAGATCGTCGAGTATTCACGTATTCTCTTTGAAAATATTCCTGAAACGACAACTATCTTTTTTCAGTAATAAACGTCTAATTGAGAAAGCGACTTGACCTATTTGGGTGATTTGCGAGAATGGAATCGTCTTGAACATTCTTTTACATCCTCCTCGAACGCCGAGTCTTGACGTTGAGCGTCCTTATTTTTAAAATTCATTGTGAAAGCGTTTGTAAAACGTCGTGCCGATAGTTTTTTCGTGAGTTCTTTGTTTTTTTAAGATTGCTTGGAAAGACAATCGTTTTGCGATTTTTATATCCTTGTTGCGTTTGTCTTTATTTAGTATTGGAGACGTGCTTTTTATGTTTTCGGCGATTGTTAGCGCTAATAACCCTCGCGTCAAACATGCCCTTCAGTTGAAGGAGAGTCGGGCAAGACGACGCGAAAAACTCTTTCTCATCGACGGGGTTCGAGAGGTCGAGCGCGCTTGGCGTTCCGGATATGAATTTGTCGAAGTTTTCTGGGACGCAGGCAAGGACGTCGAAGCAGAATGCAAAGTCAATCTCGACGCGTCTCTTCGCAACGTATGCCACGACGCTGAGCGAAGGGGCAAGCTTAAAGAGATTTTAACGTTGTCGGACTCCAAGCGTACGCCAACAATTCCACTTGCTTCCGGAGCTTTTGCCAAAATTGTGTTTGGCGATCGGAACGAAGGCGTCGTCGCCGTTGTTAAGTCTAAATTGACGACGCTTGACGAATTGGATTCTTTGCTTGAGGAAAAGTGTCGTACGTCTCGAGAAGAACCGCTAATCGGCGTTGTCGAGGGCGTTGAAAAACCTGGCAACATCGGCGCTATCTTGAGAAGCGCGGACGGAGCGGGTCTTGACGCGATTATGATAGCCGCCGACGATTACGACGTATATAATCCCAACGCCGTTAGGGGAAGCTTAGGCGCGATTTTTCACGTTCCAGTTGTCGTCGCGTCGTCTGCGACTCTTTTGACATGGTTGAGAGAGCGAAGAATCCAGAGGGCGACCGCGCTTTGCGACGAGGCTATACCCTACGCGCAGTTGGATTATCGTCTGCCAACTGCCGTTGTTCTTGGAAGCGAAGCAGAAGGGTTGACCAAAGAATGGTCTGAAGAAACGCAAGTCGACATGGACAATAATCTTTTGCGTAAAATTCGACTTCCCATGCTTGGCGTCGCCGATAGTCTGAACGTTTCAAACGCTGCCGCCATTCTCTTTTACGAGGCCAGGAGAGTTCGTTCCTACTAGACGTTATATTTCGCAGTCGATTTGGATTGTTGGTATGAACGCGCCGCTATATTTCTGTCGGAAAATGGAAAAATATCCAATCTCGCGCCTGTTTTTCTGAGAACAAACTAGAAAGTATGGAGATTGCTGGTATAATCAGCATGTTGTCCGGGTCCCTTCGCTTTTTGTCAACATGGGGGCGACGCGCTGGTAGTTCCAACGAGGTTGTTTCATGACTGGAATAGAGATCGCGCAGTTGATGGACGAATTGCATCGAATCCATCGGCAAATTGTAGATATAAACTATCGCGAGCGGAAATTGAAACGATCCGTCGCCCTTGGCCAAGAGCAGGTCAACGTCGCTAGGAAGGAACTCGAGTCCAAGCGAGACGCCAAACAAATAGCTCTTTTAGACGCTAACGAAAAAGAACGCGAGGCGGCGAGAGTCGCGCAAGAACTTGAACGGCGTAGGGAGCAATTAAACCTCGCAAAATCGGATCGCGAATTTGAAGCATTAAAAATCCAAATCCAGCTTGAAGAGAGAAAAAACGATTCGCTGGCTGATTTGACGCTTGAAGCCCTCGCCGCTGTCGACGCGATTGACGAAGAGATTAAATCGGCGGAATTGAAGATTAGAGAAGCGGAAGGCGTCCTTAATAAGGCGAAAGATTCCCATGATCAAAACGCTCCAAAACTCGCGGCGGACTTGGAGCATACCCGGCAGAGGTTGCGTGAGGCAGAATCAAAGTTGCCGCGAGGCTTGTCTGGGATATATTCGCGTTGCGTGAGCGATTTTGGCGGCGAAGACGCGCTTGCGCCGTTGTCGAGCGGCGGATATTGCGGATCTTGTAATTGTCAAATTCCGATTGAAACGGTCATGGACGTTTGTTCAGGTTCCGCTATTTGTTGTTCGGCGTGCGGACGGCTCCTCTACATGCCCGAGGGATATCGTTTGCAGTGAGAACTGAACGCCTGGCGCAAGTCAGGCGCGTCAGTTTGCATTTGTTTGTTTTGTCGGTAAGGCGGTCGTTGCGATTGAGCCATCTTGGAATAAGAGTTGAGAGATGAAAGTCGGTTTAGTCGGTTATTCTGGCAGCGGTAAAAGTTCCTTGTTCACTTGGTTAAGCGGCGCGACGCCTGATCCTGCGGCGACACATTCGTCTCAGTCGGCGATGGCGACAATTCCCGAACCTCGAATCGAGGCGCTTTGTAAAATTTACAACCCCAAAAAGGTTACTTACGCCGCGATGGAAATTGTCGACACGCCTGGATTAAGTCGCGATCACGTTGGAAACGTAGCGAAATTGGCGCATTTGCGAGAAGCAGATTATCTTGTCTGCGTCGTTCCCGCTTTTAGCGGAGCAAAGGTCGACGAAGAAATGCGTTCGTTCGTTGAAGATATGATTTTAGCTGATCTGGAAATTGCGACGAATCGACTTCAGAAGATTGCGGAGCAGTTGAAGAAGCATCTCCCTAAAGAAGAGTTGGAAAAATTACGTATTGAGCAAGAAACCCTGGAGTTGATTCAACAACGTTTGGAAGCTGGCAACCCGTTACTCGCAGAAGAGATGGACGAAGAACAGTATCACGCGACGCGTTCTTTCCGATTTCTGACGGAAAAACGTCGCATGATTTTCGTTAATACAGGCGACGACGAGACGGATTTCGAACAATACGACAAGTTTGGCTCTGAAAAAGAGCCTGTCCTTGCCGCGTCGGTTGGTCTCGAATTGGAATTGTCCAAGACGTCGCCGGACGAAGCGAAGGCGTTTTGCGAAGAAATGGGGCTTACCCTTGTAGGACGCGATAAAGTCGTTCGTACCCTAATGGATAATTCCGGACAAATGGTTTTTTTAACGGCGGGCGAGAAAGAAGTTCGCAGTTGGCTCATGAGTAAAAACGGATCCGCATTGGAAGCCGCCGGGAGGATTCATTCCGATTTCGTTAAGAAATTTATTCGATGCGAAGTGATTGCGTGCGACGATCTTGTGCGGCTTGGAAGCGAGAGAGAAGTTAAAGCCGCCGGATTGAATCACCGAGAGACGAAGGAATATGTCGTCAAAGAAGGCGACGTCCTTCTGTTCCATATCGCCCAATAAGGCATAACGACGGTTTTGTAATTGTTTAGATTACAGCTTGGGTTCGTGTCTTTTTTAGCGGAGTCAAAGCTAGTTTTTGCCGAAGAAGGCTTTATAGAGGAGAGTCTATGGATTTTTTCGAAACGATCGCAAAACGAACTTGTTACCGTAGCGAGTTCAACGACACGCCTGTTTCTCGCGAAATTCTAAAGAAAGTTGTGGAAGCCGGGATCCTTGCGCCTTCGGCATGCAATCAGCAAACGCCTTCTTTTGTCGCCGTCGACGATCCTGAAGTCCTGGCGAAAATAGCCGAGGTTTTACCCATTCCAACATGCAAGACGGCAAAGGCGGCGATTGTTTGCGTCGCAGATGAAAGACCAGTCTTTAACGATATCTCTTTCTACAAAGAAGACTGCGCAGCCGCTGTAGAAAACATGTTGTTGGCGTTGACCGCTTTTGGCTACTCGAGCGTTTGGCTTGACGGCGTGTTGCGTCGTGATCAGGTTGCCAGGAGAATCGCCGAGATTTTAAAAATTCCCACTGGAAAACGCGTTCAGATTCTTTTGCCCATTGGCGTTCCAGCAGTCGAAGCGCCAAAATCGGGGCGACTTCCCTTTGAAAAACGAGCGTCGTTCAACGTATGGGAGAACCAGCAATAGCAAAGGCTCCGTATTTTGCTAGGCGCGATCCGTTTTAAAAGAATTACTTGCGCCACCTATGAACGATTAAACGGACTTTGAACGAGTAAGGAATTCCTGCGTACGAAAGGAATCGTCTGATACTTATGAGCGAAATTATAATTTCAATTCCTGCCGCACAGGGAGATAAAAAACGTTTCCTGACGTTTCCCTGGGAACTTTATAAGAACGATCCTTATTGGATTCCCCCGCTTCGTGCCGAGGAAAAGGGGTTGTTGGGTTTTGGAAAGAATCCTTTTTACGAACGAAACAAAGTTCAGACATTTATGGCGACGCGCGACGGAAAAATGGTCGGGCGTATCGCCGCGATTTTGAACGTTGGGCATCTCGAACGTTATAACGACGGCGTCGGCTTTTTCGGTTTTTTTGAATCCGTTGACGATCAGGAAGTCGCCAACGCTTTGTTTAACGCGGCTTCGCAATGGTTGAAAGATCAGGGATGCGTTGCCGTTCGCGGACCGATGAACCCCTCGATGAATCATACGGTCGGGCTTCTAATCGACGGTTTCGATTCTTCGCCGTTCTTCATGATGACGTACAATCCCCCGTACTATGAGAAATTGATCGAAAACGCCGGCTTTGTGAAATCGCAAGACCTATACTCTTTTTGGGGAAAGGTCGATATGTTGCCCAAGGTTCGCGAACGGTTTCTTCATACGGCGGAGATGATCCAAGAACGTTTCAACGTGAAACTTCGTCCGTTGAATAAGAAGCGTTTTACCGACGATTACGAGATGTTTTTAAACATTTATAATCGTTCGTTAACGAATACCTGGGGATTTGTGCCAATGTCTGAAAGCGAGATCAAGACGATGGCTGCGTCCCTGAAACTTTTAATGATTCCAGAGCTTGCTATTGTCGCGGAAATTGACGATCAACCGATTGGCGCGACTTTTTGTCTTCCCGATTATAATCCTCGAATTAAGGCGATTAACGGAAGACTTTTCCCCTTTGGTTTTGTTAAATTATTGCGAAAACGCGAAGAAGCGATTAGACGTATTCGCGTGATTAGCACAAACGTTATTCCCGAGTACCAGATGTCGGGGCTTGGACTCGTTTTGCTTAACGCGCTGGTGCCCAAAGCGCTTGAGTGCGGCGTTCAAGAGTGTGAGTTTTCATGGGTGCTTGAATCTAATCAATTTTCGCGCGGGAGTTTAGAAAAGGGCGGAGCCGTTTGTAATAAAACTTATCGCGTCTACGACAAGCCAATTGCGTAACGCGCGTGAGCTTGTTTCCCGTAAATCGTTTTTACTTGAATTAAATTAAACCCGTAACTGAATCGCCTTTTCCTTTTGACTCGTTTTTAGGCGGTTTTGCGTTCCCCTTGGCGGAAAATATGGAAATTATAAGAGTAACGACGACGCGCGACCGTGAAAGATTTATCGCGCTCCCTCGTAAAATATACGCCGACGATCCCAACTGGATCGCTCCGTTGGACCTTATTGTTCGTGGAAAACTCAATCGTAAGAAAAACCCTTTTTTCAAACACGGTTGGGCGCAAGAGTTTATCGCCGTCGAGGGCGATCAGACGCTTGGAAGAGTTTTGGTTTCGGACGACGCTCGTTTTAACGAAGAGCATCAATCGAACGTCGGTATGTTTGGGTTCTTCGAGTGCGTTAACGATCAGAATGTCGCTAACGCGCTGTTAAACGAAGGCGCTCGCGTGTTAAAAGAAGAAAGAATGCGCGATTCGCTCTTCGGTCCTGTCGAATTCTCTACGAATTATGAATACGCGCTTCTTATCGAAGGGTTCGACTCCCCTCCCAAGATTATGATGACCTATAATCCAAGTTATTACCAGGCGTTGCTGGAGACTTGGGGCCTCGAGAAGAATCGCGACCTTTTTTCCTGGTACTTTGACGACACGTCCAGCGCGTTTGTCGAGCAGTGGAAGCCGTTGGTCGATCGTTTGCAAAAACGACATAATTTTACAGTTCGTCCGTTCTCCCTGAAAGATTTCGATCGCGACGTTCGTCGTTGTATGGAGATTTACGACTACGTCCGATCAGAATGGTATTGGGGGAACGTGTCCTTAACCCAGGAAGAAATCCAGGAGTATTCGCGAACGTTGCGTTCTTTCGCGAGCCCGGATATGGTTTTGATTGCCGAGGCAGAGGGTAAACCTATCGGTTTTTCAATCACCGTTCCGGATTTTAACGAAGCGTCGCGTCCATTAAAGGGAAGTTTATCGTGGTTCGGCGTGCCGTTTTTGGGGTTAGTTCGGCTTAATCAACGAATGAAACGCGTTAAGGGGGCGCGCGTCATGGTTCTGTGCGTGTTGCCTGAGTACCGTAGAAAAGGCGTTGCGGAGAAGTTGATCGTCGAAACGTTTAACTCGGGGTACTATCATCTGAAGTTTGACAACGCAGAGTTGGGCTGGACCGACGAAAACAACGACAAAATTACGCATGTGTTAGAAAGAGTCGGGGCCAGGAGATTTAAACGCTATCGCGTTTATCATAAAAACCTGTAGCTTTTGTTTTCTTTCGTCCGAATTTTTTATTGATTGCCAATTGAAAATTCGGATTTTTTTTGTTGCCTTAAATGTTTTCAGTAGTTTTTTTGTCGTTGATAGTTTAATTGGTCGGAGTAAAAAATGGGAAAAGTAGGCGTCGGTCTTAATTTGGAGGCGGTTAGAACGTCGCATAAATCGTTTGAACAGGGAATCGCTTTTGCTGCAGAACTTGGCTATGAGTACGTCGAGCCGATGGTTCATTGGGGTAGGGAACTATTGAGCGAAGCGCGGTACTTTCACAGCGTTTCAATGCTTGACGATCCTTTCCGCATTCGAGACGCCGTTGAAAAATATGGGCTGAAAATTTCCGCTTTTTCTTCGCATTCGCAACTGTCGAAGCCGGAAATAGCCGTCGAATATCTCAAACAGGCCGCGCGTTTTGCCAAAGAAGCGGGCGCGCCGATCATCAACACCCATGAGGGGCATAAACAAACGTGGACGACGGCGGAAGAAGATTTCGTCCTAATAAAGTATTCGATCAAAGAAGCGTCCAAAGTCTGCGAGCGTCGCGGAATAAAAATTGGATTGGAGACCCATCAAACCTATTCGCTTAGCGTCGACGGTTACGATCGTATTCTTAACCTGGTCGATTCTCCGGCGATCGGCGCTAATTTTGACACTGGAAACGCCTACCTGGGCGGACTCGATCCCGTCTCTTGGCTTGAACATGTGAAATCTCGCGTTATTCATATGCATGCCAAAGACATTTCTTTTGAACAATCTGCTGCGGAGCGTGGAAAGGTGATGGGGACCGCCGTTGGATGCGCTTGCGGCGACGGAGTCGTCGATTGGGAAAAAATTGTCGCTATTTTAAAAAGCGTTCCGCAAGACGTCGTCATGAGCGTCGAGTGCGGAACGATGGATCAAGCGGCGAGGTCGATCGACTTCCTCCGAAAAATCATATAGCTTTTACGTTTTCATAACTCGTTTTTTCCTGATGACTCTTGAGGAATAACGAACGTTTTTGTTTGGAAGTGTTGTAAGGTGAACATAATGAAACGAAAACAATCACGACGGACGTTTTTACGATTTGCCTCTTCTGCGGTTTTAACGAGCGTTGCCGCGCCGACTTTGATTGCTCGTTCCGCGTTGGCGGACGACGCGCGACCCGGCGCAAACGAGCGGATCGGCGTCGCGGGTATCGGCGTTGGAAGAAGGGGCTCCGAGATATATAGATCCGCCGCTAAAAATCCAAAAACGCAGCCGATTTGCGTCGCTGACGTCTGGCTTCCTCGCGCAGAAAGCGTCGCGAAAGAAAACGGTTGCGACGCCGCTTATCAGGACTATCGCCGCGTGTTGGATCGAAAGGACGTAGACGCGCTTACGACCGCTACGCCAGAGCATTGGCGCGGACTAGTATGTATTAACGCATGTCTTGCCGGGAAGCACGTCTATGGCGAAAAGCCGATTACGCTGACGATTAACGAAGGAAAACTGATGGAAAAAGCGGCGCGCCGCAATAACGTCGTTTTCCAAACAGGCAGTCAACAACGATCGATGCGTGAAAACGCTATCGGTTGCGAATTCATCCGCAACGGCGGCCTTGGAGAGATCAAGGAAGTGATCGCTGCTAATTATGAGAGTCCGTGGCTTTGCAATTTGCCCGAACAACCTGTTCCAGAGGGTCTGGACTGGGAAACATGGTGCGGACCAACGCCTGTAGTTCCCTACAACATTGATCTGTTTACCCCTCGCGCTAAGCCCGGCTGGCTTTCGTTCCGCCCCTATTCCGGAGGAGAGATGACAGGTTGGGGAACTCACGGTTTTGATCAGATTCAGTGCGCTCTTGGCATGGACTTGACCGGACCGGTAGAAATTATGGTTGAAGAAGGCGCCGAAAGGCTGGTTCCTCCCGTCTATTCCGAGGCGGAAACTGCTGATCGTGGCAATGGAATATGTTCGAACCCGCGTTTAGCTTATCGTTATGCTAACGGAATTGTCGTACGACTGGATAACGGCAATCGTGGCGGCGGCATTTTTGTCGGAACCAAGGGGAAGATGGAGATTTTCCGCGCTAACTTGACGTCTAATCCGCCGGAAATAGCCAAAGAACTTCTTGCGAGCGATCGCAAAAACGGCGATCACATCGACAACTGGCTTTCGTGCATTTTAACGGGCGAACGACCTATTTCCGACATTGCGATTGGTCGCCGTAGCGCCGCCGTGTGCCATTTGCTAAATATCGCTCGTTATCTTGGGCGCAGCTTGAAGTGGGATCCTGAAAAGGAGGTCTTCATCGACGACGACGAAGCGAACACATATCTTAGCCGCGAGCCTCGAAAAGGATACGAATTGCCAGAAGTGTGACGTGAAGGGATCGAACCGCAGTAGGTTCGACGCCGATTACTCACTTTTTGCATTGAGAGAGCAGTCGTTCGTACAATTTCGCATGGCGATCGACTGCCTTTTGGAGAGAAAACTCTTCTCGAACCCGATTTTGCGCCGCCTGACCTAAACGACGGCGCAAATCTTTATTTTCTTCGCTTAATAGCCTAATAGTTTCCGAAGACAAAGCGGTTCGGCGACGCGTTTCGTCTCCGTCGAATTCAGGGATGATTATTCCCGTCTTGCCAGTCTCCACAAGGTCTCTGTTTCCTGGAACGTCGGAAGCGATTACCGGAATTCCAAAACTCTGCGCTTCCAGAATCGAATTCGATTGACCCTCGTAAGCGCTGCAATTCCAAAGGACGTCAAAACAAGGCATGAAACGAGAGACGTCGTTTCGTTCGCCGAGCATAACGACCCGATCGCTTATTTGCAAATCTTCGCGGTAACGTAGCAACGCATCGCGTTCAGGCCCGTCCCCCAAGACGATTAAATAGAAGTTTAGTTGGGCAAATTTAACTTGGTCTGCGGCCCACAAAGCGTCTTTGATTCGTTTTTGCGGCCAGAATCTTGCGACTAATCCAATAAGAAACGGAAGTTCTGGAGGCGTTGTTCCATTAGCGCCGGAGATGTTCATTTCATGGAAAACGAGGTCCTTTTCCGACGTTATTTCCAGTTCCGGCGTTAGCGAAAGGTCGAGTTCTTGAAGCAAATTCCTTTTAAGATCGTTCTTATTTAAGTCGACGACGTCAGGCGCTTCTACGGCGTTGGGAATAACGACAAATTTTTCTTTGGGAATGCCTTTCTTAACATAGAAATCGACGATTCCCGTACTGTTGACGGCATATGCGGCTGTTTGCGGTTCCAATTTGCGATCAATCCAGCCTTGCCACGCTGATTTCCAAGGATCGACGCAACGTTCTCCGCAAACAACAACTGGAACGCCGCAGGCAAACGCCGCCTTGCGTCCGTAAGAGTTGGCGGCAAAGAGCCACGTATGGACGACGTCAGGTTTAATTTTTTTAATGAGTTTTTTGAGTCGATAGTAAGCGCTTGGCGAAAATTTACTCTTCTTTCCGATGATCTCAAATGGAATTTCGGCTTTTCTTAACTCTTGCGAATACGGGCCGTCACGGGTTAGAACCGCTACATGAACTTCAAAGCGATCGCGCGGCAAGTTCGTCGCCAAAAGCGTCATTTGCTTTTCCGCTCCGCATCGATCTAACGTCGGTATAATGAATAGAACTTTAATTCGCATTGAAGTATCCGCAAAGGTCGAAACATCACGACTGATGAAAAGAGCGACGCGTAATTTACGCGTCGCTCAAAACAACTGAAGTTAGTCCGCGTTGATAAACGCATAAGAAGCGGCGAATTGTTTGACGTCATTCGCTAGGAACAGTAGATTCCTCAACGGCAGGTTCTTCAATAGTAGGTTCCTCAACAGCGGGTTCTTCAATAGCGGATTGCTCAACAACAGGTCCATCTTCTTTATTTTCGTCGACTCCGAAAATTAAAGACGCCAACGTCTTAGCCGTTTCTTCAGAATCGTCGCAAGCGAAGCCCATCACGTCTCCATAAAGCGGCGCGGCGCAAACGAAGGGCCCGAACGTTTCCGTTGGCTTTTGTGGATTAAAAGCAAATTCTTCTGGACGCGACCACTCAATTGCATGTTCAGGCGCGGCCAGTACAACGGAAAGCGTACGCGACGGATCTGCGACGTCTTGCATCTTCAGTCCTTGGGGAGAACGCCCAAAAGGAGTTCCCGGCGAGTTGAAGATCAAAAATTGCGTCTTCGTTTTGTCGTTAGGTTCGGACGGACGCATATAGACAGAAGGCATTTGATCCAACAATTTAATATTGGCGTCGCTGTTCCAAGGTTCGTCCAGTTTGAATTGAACAAACAACTTTTGCGCGGATTCGTCTAAGAACGGAAGCAATGCGACGCGCCAACTAAGGAGCGGCGTTCCGTCAGCGGCGCAAATATTAGCTGGATAAGTCGAGTTTTGACGATAGTAAAGCGCAAATGCTTTGCTAAGTTGAGTCAACATTCGAACCGCCATGTCGATTTGCGCGTAGATTTCTCCGTTAGCTCGACTATCGTTGATACTTTTAATAGAATTGACAAAGAAATCAACTGCGTCTTGAGTATTCTGAAGCGTTCCAACGACGTTAGAGCCGTCCGTGGTGAGATTTACTGACTTTATCAAATTGACAATCTTGTTAATCGCGTCAGTGGAATCCGTCGTTTGCGCGGCTATTTCTGACAATTGACCGTGAAGATTGTCAACGCCCTTCATTAAAGCTGTTCCAATGGCTTTACGAAGTTCGTTGGCGCCTTCTTCTGATTTAGCGTTAACGTTTAACGTTACAAGATTTCCGTCTTGTTTGGAAAGATCAAAAAGGAACTGGAACGCTAAAACGTTTTGCTGAATGACTTGCATAAGTTCCGTAGTAACGGGAACGGGAAGTTGAATAAGTTGGGTGTTAGGAACGCTGAAATCGTAGTCGTATTGGAAGACGACCGCGGCAGAACTTACGTTCGCGCGCGCTAAACGTTGAGCGACAATGCCGCGGGAGTCGCCGTCTTCAGGACCGAAATACTTATTCAGCGATTCTGGCGTTCCGGAAATAAAGACGACAGACGTGTCGGTCGGGAAAGCGACTCCAGCGCAAATCGAGTCGATTTTTCCAACGATCGAGCCTGATTGATCAAGTTGCATGATAAGAGGTTTTTCGACGACCCTTACCTCGCATTTGTCATACTTTTGCGTCTTGATTTTCTCTTGGTCTACGTTTTGAAAAACTTGCGCCAGTATTTTCTCTTTATCAAAAGCTTCTTCGGAAGAGAGATAAACGATTTCGACTGAGGTTGGAAAACCGTCCTGGAGGACCTCGTTCGTCTTCGCGTTTTTCAAGACGTCGAAAGTAAAACCCTTGCTATAAAGAGCAAACTTCGATTGTGAGAGAGTTTCAGGAACGGGAAGTTGGAACGTCCCTTGAGCAAAAAAGTCAAGCGCGGCGTTTTGATCTTCCAAGGAAGCAAGACGTTCCGGATAAACAACCTGAGCATAGTATGCGCCCGGATAAACAAATTCCGTCGGCAGGTCGTTTTTACTTCCAAGCTTTGCTAAATCGTCTTGAGATAGAGAACGAACTTCCGTTGAAAATTGAGGAAAATCGGAAACTTGTTCCGTCTCTTGTATTTCTTGTTCTTCGCCAGGCTTTTCCCTGTTTTTGCAACCGACCATTGACGAAGTCAATATGCACACGAAGGATAGAGTCAAAACAAACGACTTGTTAAGCCGAAAAGAGAAGGGCGCGAATTTCATTGGAACCCCTTAATTGGTTAAATAACGTTTATAACTATTAAAATACTAAATATCTAACTTTTGTCGTTTAGATCGTCTACGACTTTTCCTGAAATTGAAATCGTTCTGACAAAAGGGCGTTTCGTTACTTTCGGGATGAGTCGTCGCGCGGTTTGTTTTTATTGGTTCTACTAGAACCCTTTCCGGAACTTCGAGGGCGATTGTCGTTCCGACTGCGGTTTTGATCTATTTTTTCGGAAGTTTTAACGTCGTTTCGGAAATCGCTCTTCTTACCAGTCCAACCTTTTGGAGCTTTGCCGCCGCGCCTTGCGTAGACGTCGACGCGTTCTTCGGTTTTCTTTGATTTGCCGCAAGAGCTATCGATTTCTTCTGGGGACGATGGAGAACGTTTATCTTGAACTTTTACAGAAGGTCGCGGTTCTTGCTTGCCGCCTTTCTTCGTTCCGGATTTTCCACGACGTAACGCGCGCTGGTTCTCCTTGGAGTCAGAAAGGTCACGCGGTTTATTGTCGACGACGATTTCTTCGATTTCGCCGTCGTAAGGTTTGCCCTCCGCTCGTTCTTTTGCGCGACGCTCCATTTCTTCCATACGTGTTTTACGGCAAATTTGCAAAATAACGCTACCGTGTTCCGCGCCAGGATTCTCATATTCGTCGACTTTTCTCAGAGCGAGAGAATTAAACATGTTGTAATGACGCGCTTCGCCACGTTCAGCGATCCAATTGGGACCTTTAATTAACAGGAGTCGGTTGAACGTATGCCAAACGGGAGCAAACATTAGCAATAAACTACGCATTTTGCCAACGGCTCGAATCGTAAGCGTATGGAAGCGACGAGTTCGAAGAAGGTCTTCCGCCTTGGCGTACCAGATATTTAGATCAAGCCCAAGTTCGTCGACGATTGAGCCAAGAGCTTCAGCTTTTTTACCTGTTGAGTCGCACAGTTCGACGACGACGTCAGGTCTTAATATCGCTATGACTAAACCGGGTACGCCGCCCCCGGAACCTACGTCGAGGACGTGTTCGCCTTTTTGAAGTAGGTTGGCAAGATGGATCGAATCGACAAGATCGCGAGAGACGAATTTATCGAACGTCGTGTGACGCGTGAGATTGAGACGCTCGTTCCATGTCCATAGAAGTTCGCAGTATTCCTTAAGCAACCGAACTTTCTTAGAAGGAAGCTTGATTCCGTATTTTTCCAGAGCTTCTTCTAATGTTTTAGAGCCTTCGTCCTCCAAAACGTCGCATCCGTTATCGGCAGCGATTTCAGTAGTTTGCTCGCAAGTTGAATCAGGGGAATCGTCTGAAACGTTCTCTTTTGGCAATTCCAACTGGTTTTCCGTTTCTGATATTGACTCTGCGCGAGCCTGTAGTGAGTCGTCTTGCGGAAGATCAAAACTATTATCGGACATTCGACGTTGTTAATTCTACTTAATTTGATAGGGTGAACGAGGAGGACGAAGCCCTTGTAAAACTCGACAGGAACACTGTTCGCAACGTTGCGACATTATACTATTATTTAATGTTTCTGTCTCCCCCCCCATATGTAAACTTGCGATACGCAATTACGTGTAAGTAGCGGCGTGATAGAAACTCCAAAAGGGAAACTGATTTTTCTTTTCTCGTCCTTGACGCGTTTTTTGCCGCGAATTATAATTCGGGGACGAATTGCGGACTTAGAAAGACGCGTCCCCAATCTGGGAACTGTCCTTCTATTTCAACGATTATCTACGACCCCCAGAAGAAACGAGCGTTCCTTATGGAAAAAGCGACGTATAAAAGTTCAGGCGTTGATTTGGATGTTTATGCCGAATCAATGTCGCGTTTGCCAAAACTGGTTGCTAAAACGTTTTCGCCCCGCGTTATGAGATTAGACGGAGGTTTTGCAGGTCTGTTCCAGTTGAACGGCATAGCCAAAGACGGCGGCGAAAAGAAGTACGACGACCCTGTATTGGTGAGTTGTACCGACGGAGTCGGGACGAAAATTAAAATCGCCTGCCAAACGAATCGGCATTCTACCGTTGGGATCGATCTTGTTGCGATGAGTGTCAACGACGCGATTTGTTGCGGAGCGGAGCCTGTCTTTTTCCTAGACTATGTCGCAATGCCAAAAGACGATCCCAACCTTTTAGAGAGTTTAGTTGAAGGAATTGCTAAAGGTTGCGAAGAAGTGGGATGCGCTTTGATTGGCGGAGAGACGGCGATTCTTTCGGGTATGTATAATCCCGGCGAATACGACCTTGCCGGATTTTGCGTCGGGGTTGCCGAACGTTCGAGAATTATCGATGGAAAAGCGATCCAAGACGGCGACGTCTTAATTGGCGTCGCTTCAAGCGGTTGTCATTCGAACGGTTACTCTTTAATTCGTCGCGTTGTTTTTGAAATTGCCGGGCTGAATCCAGACGATTTTGTTCCAGAGTTGGGTAAAACGGTTGCCGACGAGCTACTTACGCCGACCCGATTGTACGTTAAGCCTGCTCTGAAACTATTTGAGAGATTTGGAGCCAACGACGGAATCCGCGGAGTTGCTCACATTACCGGCGGCGGATTGGTTGAGAATCTTTCTCGTGTTTTACCAGATGGATTAAAGTGTGAGATTTCGCCGAACTCGTGGGTTGTGCCTCCTGTTTTTGGTTGGTTGCAAAAACTTGGCGCCATTGACGACGATGAAATGGAACGCGTTTTCAATATGGGTCTTGGCCTTGTTTTAGTCGTCAAGCCAGAAATTGCCGGCGACGTCTCAACAGCTTTGAACGATATGGATTTGCAAAATTGGCAAATAGGAAAGATAGTTCGCTCTTGAAGGACTAAAAGTCTGCTTATGCCGTTTGACGTAATCTGTTTTATAAAAATCGATTAGAATAGGACGAAGGGGTAGAGTCGTTTAATTGGCGCTAGTCCTTTGTCGCTTTTAGTTTAACGTTTTGGGACGTCGGCGATGGTCGACCTTTTAGCAAAAGCCCTCTTAGCAACCGTCGTCATTGAAGAACTTGCGACGTTGTTCGTTCAGGGCGTCCTGACAATAAGAGGGAAACGCCTGCCATGGACGATTTTTTTAGTGACGCTATGGGCAAACGCGCTGACCAATCCAACAATCAACCTCGTTTGTTGGTATATGCCAGACTCCCTGATGGACCAAGTTTTCTTCTACTTCTCGCTAGTCGTTTGTCTTGAATTAGGCGTTCTGGCGGTAGAAACGGTAATTTTCTACCGATTTGGACGCGTGCGCCCCTTGAGCGGGGCGTGTTTCTTCGCTTTTATTTTAAACGCGTCTTCATATTTTTCTGGAACGTGGCTGAATAAAATCGGGTATTGGGATTGGAATCTCTTTTGAACTTTTAGAAGATTATTGGAATTCGTTCCTTGTCGAATACAATCGCGGAATTCCAATAACCTTCAGTTCGATGATTAAGAGAGTTCAGGACGTTCTATCAAATAAATTTGTCGACCCGTTTCGTGAACGGAATCAATCAGAATCTTTCTTCCGTCCCGACTTGCGCGTGGGTGAAGATCGCAACGCCATTCTCCCGCGTATTCTTTAGCTGAATAGAATTCGCCAAGGAGGATTTTCTTTTCTGTTTTTAACTCAAAAAGGAAAGGCGTCTGAATGCGATCCTTATTCGGATAGGTATCGTTTAACAGCCATTCGCAATTGGTTTCGGGAAGATATGACACATGACCGTCGACCGTCATAATATCTTTTCCATAAACGACGGCTTTTCCCGTTTCTACGTCGAACAGGTAGAATCTGTCGCCGGCAAGTTCGTTGCGGGCAAAGGCGATAATATGCGTTGGATCGCGCCAAACCAGATGAGAAACCATAAGGTTGTCGCTTACTATTTTAATATCAGTTCCGTCATTTTTTGCGGTGCAGAGCCGAGTATGCCATGCGTGAGTTTGAGGGTTTTGCTTCCAACGGTGGAGGAAGAGGAAACGTTCCGAGTTGGGCGATACGATCAGGTGATTGAACCAGTGTTTTACGTCTTGAGGAAAAGGTTCGCCGTTAGCGCGGGGGATAGAGGCGACGTCCGCAAAAGAAAAAAGCATTTCGTGAACGCCGCTCTTGATATCCATTTTCCAAATACCGGCGTCGGTCGGTATGCATTGATCGGCGTTTGGGTCAGGAATGCCGCAGTATCCGTAACCTGGACGCGTATCGTTCAATCGGCGAAAATCTGGAAAAACGGTAAAAGCGCCGTTGGGCGCTAACGCGTAGATTGGTTTGGGAAGATTACGACGTTCTCCTGTTTTAATATCGCAGACGGTTGCGTAAAAATCGTCTTTACCTCGGTTGTTCCAAGCGACTTCAAAAGAAGATCCGGGGATAAATTGCAGCATACAGCCCTGTTGCCAGTTCCATGCCTGGGTCGAACCAAGTTGAGTCCAGCGATCTCCGTCTTCCGTATCAATAATCCCGACGTTTATCGTATCGTCAGGGGTGGGAGAACGTCCCTCAAAATCGACTTCGTTGCCGACAACGTAGCGATTTGTCGGGTCAAAGTGAATCTGATCGTAATACGCGCCCCAGTGGAACAAGGGACCGTTGGTAATTCTACGGCATGGGGGATATTGATCTTGGGGAGAATTCTGCGCATACGCAGAATTGACCGTCGATCGGATCCAAGGAGATAGTCCTAAAAGACTAACGCCGATTCCCGCAGTTAGTTGGCTTTTCAAAAAGTCGCGTCGTAACATCGTTAGATTCCAGTACAAAAAAGGGATTGTTGGACAAAAACCTTTATAGAATTGGATTATACTCGAACGATACTCGCAAATAAAGACGGTTTTCATTTATGAAAGAATAACGTGTTGTTTTGGGTATTACCTGTCGTTAAGAAATCGATCTGTTTTGGCGCTATTTAACCGAGTACTATTTATGCTATAATCAAACAAGCGAAGAGTATTTACGTTTACGTTAAATTATTGTTTCACGATTGATTCAGTTATCGATAGTTCAGGAGAGTAATGATGTTTTCCGGTATTGTTGAGGCGTTAGGGAGAATCGCCGCTATTACTAACGACGGCGTCGTGTGTACGTTGGTCGTCGACGCGCCGCAAATTGTCGACGACGTCGAAACTTCCGATAGCGTCGCGGTCAACGGATGCTGTCTGACGGTCGTTGCAAAATCAGGAACGTCTTTGTCTTTTCAGGCGGTTCCTGAAACGTTGTCGCGCACGAATCTTGGCGATTTAGTCGAGGGTTCGCCTGTTAATTTGGAACGCGCTTTAGCGGTAAATTCACGCCTTGGAGGTCATTTTGTTAGCGGGCATGTCGACGGTTTGGCCGTCTTGGAAAGAATTGATAATCATAACGACGAATGCGCAGATTATTATTTTCGTATTGATAAATCGTTAGCGAAAAATATGGCGTCAAAAGGCTCAGTCGCCGTCGACGGCGTCAGTTTAACGTTAGTACGTTGCGAACCTGAACTTTTTAGCGTGGCGTTGATTCCGTTCACTTTAAACGCCACCACGCTCGGTTCGAAAAAGCTTGGCGATAAAGTCAATATTGAAACGGATATTCTTTCGAAGTATGTTCAGCGATTGATCGAGGCTCAAGAGTGGGACTAGTATTTATTTTCCCTGTTTTAGGGCTCTATGCTTGATTAAGTTCGCGCCCTGTGGCGCCTTGATTTCTGGATAGTCTTTGTTCGTGACGAGGTTTGTTATGACGGGTTTGTTTTTTCATAGGGCGATTGTACGAAGGCGGTTGCTTTTTTTCGTTCTTTTTTTGGGATTTTTGGCATATTGGGGGGCGCGAACGTCGAAGTCGGAAGATTATACAAACGTTTTTTACGTCTCCAATAATGGCTCTGACGATAATTCCGGCTCGGCGAATGAGCCGTTTGCGTCGTTGGAACGTGCGAGAGACGCGATACGTTCAGAACGGTTGCAGGGAAAGGAAGGAGTTTTCTCCGTTATGATCGCTCCCGGCGAATATGTTCGCGCCGTTCCTTTCGAGTTAGGTTCTAATGATTCTCATACGCGATATATTGGCGTGAAAGGCGAAACGACGTTGTCGGCCGGAAGAGAGATTAACGGTTGGAAACTTGCGACGCCTGACCAGAAAAAGGCGTTTCCCAATTCCGAGGCCGAAATATGGCGCGCCGAATTGCCAGTGGTCGACGGACAACTGATTTTCTTTGAACAAATGTATGTCAACGATCGTCGCGCCGTTCGGTCCCGTTTTCCCAACGAGGGATTTTTACGTCCGGCTTCCGTTTGGGAGGAGTTTCCCTTAAACGCGCCTAATCGTCCTTCAAATAAACCGTCGACCCCGCAAGAGATTCGCGCTAAAGAAGGTGATTTAGACGAACTGCATTTGGCTGACGTTCCAGTTGAGGAGTTGCGGTACGCGCAATTTGTAGTTCATCATCATTGGGATACGACCAGACGTATCTTGTTGGGATACAATAAGGAATCCAACGCGTTAAAAGCCCAAGGATCTCCTATGAAGCCTCACAATCCGTGGCGAGACACGTCTTTGTATTATCTTGAAAACTTACGTTCTTCTTTTGACGAACCGGGCGAGTGGTTTTACGCTGGAACTGAAGGATGCGTTTACTACCGTCCAAAGGCTGACGAACGTATCGAAAACGTAAAGTTCGTCGCTCCCATCTCCGGCGTTAATCGTATGCTGATCATTTCAGGGACGTCCGTTTCAAGCAACGAGTCTAAAACGACAAAGGATATCGGGTTCGAGAATATTAAATTTGCCTACTCCGACGCTCCAAGACGTGAATCGGTAATGAAGGAATCAGAACTTGACGAATCGATCGTTGGAGATATTTCTCAACCTGGACCGTCGCAATTTGAACCAGCGCAGTCGGCTTTCTTTACAACCGCCGTAATATCAGTTGACGATTCTGAGGGGATTACGTTTCAAGATTGTGAAATCGCTCATGTTGGAGAATATGGACTTTGGTTTAAGAACTGCGACGACTGCGTCGCTAAAAACACGAATTTCATCGACCTTGGCGCAGGCGCCGTTCGAGTCGGCGGGGGCAAATTGGATCGTCGCAACAAGATTGAGAACTGCTTGATGACGCAAGGCGGTCGCTTTTTTGCGTCTGCTACTGCCGTTTGGATCGGGCAGAATACGGAAGAAATAGCTATCCTTCACAACGATATAAACGATTTCTATTATACGGGCGTGTCTGTTGGTTGGGTCTGGGGGTACAACGGCGGGCATGCTTTTCGTAATCGAATTGAATTCAATCGTATTTCGAAGATTGGACAAGGGCATTTGTCCGATATGGGCGGCGTTTATACGCTTGGAACCTCAACGGGAACTCGTGTTTGCAACAACGTTATTTTTGACGTAAGTTCATACGCTTATGGAGGGTGGGGGCTATATCCTGACGAGGGAAGCGAGGGTATTCTATTTGAAAACAATCTTGTTTACGACACGACTGACGGTTCGTTCCATCAACATTACGGAAAAGACAACATTGTTCGAAACAACATTCTGGCAAGAAGTAAGAACAATCCCGCAAACGTTGGGAATCAGCCTCATCAACTTGCTATCACGCGAGTTGAAGACCATCTTTCCGATACGTTTGAAAGTAATATTATTTACTGGAAAGAAGGAATTGCTTTAGGATATAACGCTGATAAAGCCAAGGCTATTTATACGAAAAACCTATGGTTTAACGCTTGCGGAGAAGCGACGTTTAGCGGAAAGACTCACGAAGAGTGGGTTAAAGAGACGGGCAAGGACGTTGACGGGATTGTCGCCGACCCGATGTTCGTTGATCCTGATTCCAACGATTTCCGATTGAAACCGGGATCCCCTGCCGAAAAAATTGGTTTTATTCCCTTTGATTATTCACAAGCGGGGATTGTGAAGTAATTATCGTCAGAGAGATCCATAACGTAGACATGAGAGAGGAGCGGACGCTGTAATGCGTCCGCTCTTCTCTTTTCGCTTTGGAACGCATCTGGATCAGGCGCGAGGTTCAAATGTCCAGGTACCAAGAACGGAACGTTCAAAGAGCGTTTCTGCCGTTACGGTTAAATGTTCGTAGTTTCCTTCTGCGTGAATACATGTTGCGTTTTGGGCTAAAGGGCCCCCTCCCAAAAGTTGCGGCCATGGACGTTCAGGAGTCGCTTCGGAAAAAGAGTGTCTATGAAGGTGGGCCGAAATTACGAGCGTAATATTGTGTTTGGCCAAGATAGGCGCCCACATTCGCGCGCTTGTCGGTTCGACCGTTTTCCAGGGCAACCCAGAAGACTGATCGATTCCGGCCTCGTCGAACGGATTGAAAATTGGAATATGACAAAACGCGACTATGTACGGAGCTTCGGCAATATCCGGTCTAGACAACACATGTTCAAGCCATGTTGCTTGTAGTTCTCTATACGGATCGAAAGACGCTATGCCTTGTTGCTTTACCGCATTGTCTGGCTTTGTGTCGCCAGTGTCTAGCGTAATCATCGCAATAGGACCAAGTCTGAACGCGTAGTTGTGCCCAAGCGAGTAATACCGTGAGTCGGACTGTCGCCACGGAGTTAAACATTCTCTTAGGTTGTGTGCGTAAGGTCCCCATTTATCGTGATTACCGGGTACGAAGACGATGGGACGCTGCGCGGCAAAGGGTATGTCGCAAGGATTTGCAATCCCTGTTTTCGCAATCAGAGGGAAAAAATAGCGATGGCAAAGATCTCCGTTCCATATGACAATATCTGATCCCAACTCTTCGTGTCTTTCACAGTGTTTCCGAACAGTATCCACCTGGTTATGCGTGTCGTTCATGACGGCAAAAGAAACGCCGTCAACGTTGGGACCGACAGTTTTAAAGGAGTAGACGTCGCTAAATTGAGGTTCCGATATCGTTTTGTCATACGCTGTGCGATAAATAAAAGAGCAAGTCGCCGTCCGATAATAGTAAGTCGTGTTAGGCGATAATCCCGTAATGCGTGCGGAAAGGAAATTCTCTTCGTAGGGATTCAAGCCAAACTCAGAATTTCTGGCAATTTTACCGAGGTTTGGAGTTGTTCCCCATTCAACCCAGCCCGTGGAAGGAACGTTTAGCGCCCAGGAAACGGAAGCGCTCGTTTCTGATACATTTTGAAGCATGGGGTAAGACGCCGCAAAACTTCCAGATTCAGAAGTAAATAATTCCTTTGAGGGTTCTGGCGTGGGGTAGAGGAGCTCCCTTGGATTAGACGGTTCAACGCCCGGCGGAAGTTCTTCAATTTCGTTTGCAAGGGACGTTCCTAAACAGCTGGCGCACACGACTCCCATGGAACTCAAAAAAGAACGACGAGCGAGCGTTGGTCTAAGGGCATTCTTGTTTCTATCAATGAAAGGACTCATGAAAATGCTCCATAAAGCGAAAAGGCGACGGTACAAAACCCGTCGCCTAATGATTTCTGGCGTAACGTCAGGAGTTAAACGATTCAAAAATCAAACGCGAGGTTTGAAAGTCCAAGTCCCGGCAACCGATTTGTCTTCAAGTTTTTCGCAAGTGAGCGTCATTTTTTTCTGGGTCGCTTCCGCATGGATAGAATATGCGTTGTTCATTTCCGGACCGCCACCGACTATTTGAGCCCAAGGACGATCCGCCGTCGCTTCTGCGTAGCTGAAACGGTGTTGGTGCGCTGCGACAAGGAGTTGAACCCCATATTTCTCAAATAGCGGTCCCCACATCTGACGCGCCGGCCATTGAATCGACGCCCACCTGTCAAGGATATTGCCAGGATTGGCGTTAGGATTGGCGTCATACAACGGAATATGGCAAAAAGCGACGAGATAGGGCGCCGACTGAATTTCTGGACGAGCCAACGCCTTGGCCAACCATGCCGCTTGTAATTCTCGATAAGGTTCGTAATTAGCCATTTCAGACCAAGCGGGATGCCAGTCGGGCTTGTCTTCGCCTGTGTCTAAAACTACCGCCGCGAGCGGTCCTTTTCGGAACGCGTAATTGAAGCCCAGATCATAGAATTCCGGATCGTCTTGGCGCCAAGTCGTTAAACATTTTTTAAGATTGCGCGCCCATTGACCGCGACGATCATGATTGCCCGGAACGAATACTAGCGGACGCTCTGCCGCGAACGGGGTGTTTGACGGGTTGGCGATGTTATCCTTGACGCGTTTGGCGTCCATGTAGTCGGAACAGAGGTCGCCGTTCCAGAACAGGAAATCTGGTTTCAATTCCTCGACGCGCTCAATGTGCGCCTGGATGGTGGCAAGCGTGTTATGAGTGTCGTTCATTACGGCAAAAGACGCGATGTCGCCCTTGGGGCCAGTTGTTTCAAAAGAATAGACATCGCTGTACTGAGGCTCGGACGCCGTTTTGTCGTAAGCGGTTCGATAAACGAACGAGCTGGTGGCGACGCGATAGTAGTACTTCGTATTAGGAGCAAGCCCGGTAATACGGGCGGAAAGGAAATCCGTCTCGTACGGATTTAACCCAAATTCAGAGTTACGAGCGAATTTCCCAAGTTCGGGAGTCGTTCCCCATTCAACCCATCCTGTCGAGGGGACGTTTAACGCCCAGGAAATTGACGCGCTTGTTTCCGTGACGTTTTGCAACAGAGGATAGGAAGCCATAAACTTCTCCGGTTGAGCTTGTTCCGGAGATTCGTCTGCTCTCGCGGAAGAATCGGCTCCTAGAATTGCGGAACCGCTCAGTCCGGCGGCGACGACGGAACCAAAGAACGCGCGCCTGTTAAAACCCTGGCAATTACTCATAACGTAAGATCTCCTATGCGACGACGATTATAAGCCGCTTCGTGATTCAATGACAACACAGTTGTAGAACGCGCCCCCGCAACCTGACGGTATTAGGACCGCGTCTACCCTTCTTGGTAATAACATATCAAAAGAGGAAGGAAATGAAATATAAACTTCCCAGTTTTTAAAAAAAACACGAAAAAACTCTTTTGAATTACGTCGTCAATTGTTGCTTGACGCGCGCTAATCAAAGAGATAGAATAACGATTGGAGTTGTGGAAACGGTTAATGAAAAGACGTTGTTCTTTTAGCCGTTGTTTAGTTTGTTTTCGTGATTTGAACGTGTTTTTGCCATGAATAATCCTATAAAATATCGTTTCAAGACAAAGATGTTGGTCGCCGCGATAACTGCTTACGCGTTTGGCGTTTTTTGCTTACGCAGTATTGACGCTTGCACCAATTTGATTGTTACTAAAGGTGCCTCTAAAGAAAACGCTTGTATGGTTACCTATACCGCCGATTCGGCAGGGTTCTTTGGAAAATTAGCGATTCTAGAAGCTTCAGACGGTTCTTTTCGACCTGAAGGGGGCAGCGACGTTTTTCCTGAGGGCGTTCCAACTCATAAAGTATTCGGATTTACTGGCGACACTGTCGTTAAATCGTTTCAGGGTATTATGAACGACTGTCAAGTGGCGATTGCCGAGACCACTTGGGAAGGCGATCTGGAATTGCAAAATAAAGTTGGAAAGTTTATGTATCCCGAGTTGATGACTGCCGCTTTGCAAGGCGCTTCAACCGCCAGAGAAGCCGTTGAGCTTATGGGCCGTCTTGTCGACGAATACGGCTATATCGACGAAGGTGAATCTATTTCCGTCTGCGACAAAAATGAGGCGTGGATCTTTGATATTTGCGGCACGGGCGATCGTCCAGAAGGCGAAAAGAACGGGTGCGTTTGGGTTGCGATGCGAGTTCCCGACGGTGAAATCACCGCTCACGCGAATATGGCCCGAATTGGAGCCTTCCCTAAAGACGATCCTGAGAATTGTATTTATTCTAAAAATATCGAAACCTTTGCCATTAAAAAAGGCTTATACGACCCTAACTCGGGAAAACCGTTTTCTTTCTACGAGGTTTACGGCAACTTTACCGTTCGCGATAGGCGAGTATGTGAAAAGCGCGTATGGAGCATGTTCCGTCGCGCGGCGCCGTCTTTAAACCTTTCGGTAGACTACGCCCAAGGCGTCGAGGGCGCCGAACCTTATCCATGGTCGATCAAGCCTGATCAAAAACTATCGACTGCCGACGTTGCCGCGCTAATGCGCGATCACTATGACGGCACGGAATTCGATATGTCCGAGGGGATTGACGCCGGACCATATGGTTATGCGATGCGCTGTCGCCCGCTTTATTGGGAAGTTGACGGAAAGAAATACGCATGGGAGCGTCCTATTTCGACGCAGCAGACTTGTTTTTCGATCATCACACGTTCGACAAGCGATCTGTCTGATCTTGTGGGCGGACTCGTTTGGTTTGGGTGGGACGATTCGTACACGACTTGCTATTCGCCTATATACGCCGCCACTACGGCTGTTCCTCCCTCGACGAATATCGGAACGATCACTCGTTTTGACATGAAATCAGGGTGGTGGACGTTCAATTTCGTCGCCAATTACGCATATCCTCGCTACAAAGAGATGATTCCGGAAATTAAGAGCGTCCAAGAAGACTTAGAGAATTACTTCTATAAATTGCAACCCGCGATCGAGAAGACGGCGGAAGAACTCGCTAAGGTTGATCAGGAGGCCGCCGTCCAATTCTTAACCGATTACTCGACGATGCAGACGGAAAAAACGAGAGATCGCTGGGAACAACTCGCGAACGATCTTATTGTCAAATTCAACGACGGATATACTCGAACTTCCGACGGAAATTATCCGAACGTTGGTTATCCGGAAGAATGGTTACGTCGAGTTGTTAAAGAACGAGGCGAACAATATGCTCTTCCAGACGAAGAAAACAAAGAATGACTTGCTTTCTCCGTCTATTTTATTTATTTTAACGATTCAAGATTGGCAAAAGACTTGTTTTTTAGCCAATCTTGACTTTTTCTATAGTAAAACAGTCAAGCGTTTGTTCGAGTTGGGGTAAAATGGAACTTGAACGCCTTTCACGCCTCTAATAATCGAAGGCCGAACTTTACAAATTATTGGGGACGTCTTTGCGTTTTGGAACTGCATTTTGAAAAGGAAGAATCCCATGAAGAAGACGAATTCTAACGGTAAACGCGCGCTTCGTTCCCGGACGTTGAGATTCGAAGCTTTGGAGTCGCGCGAACTTTTGGCGGCTGACGTTGCTTCTTTCTTCACGGATTCTGTCCTCCTGGATTATTCCTATGCTGAGGCGGAGTTCTCTTCCGCCGTTGCGTCGTCGCCGGACTGGTACGATTTGTCGTCGTCGAATCTGAATCCGTCCGACGTCGAACAGGAATTATTGGAACAAATCAACAGATTTCGTATCAATCCCCAGGGAGAAGTCGATCGCATTTTTAGCGTAGCGACGGACGACGAACTTCTTGCGCGCAATAATCTGGTCAATATGGCAATTAATTTGACGTCGTATCCTAGAGGTTCAATAGACGTTTTTTTAGAGGAAATGAGGTCCGTCGAATCGATGCCGCCTCTCGCTTTTCACTCGTCGTTAATCTCTGCCGCGACCGCGCATACTTCCTATATGAAGGCGCGCAACGATATCAGTCACCAATGCTCAGGCGAGGATTCTTTGGAAAAACGCCTTAACAAGGCCGGTTTTCAATTTGGATATGACGATTCAGCGACAACTCATTACGGGGAAAATATCGGGGGAAGTTTCTTTGAACAAGACGGTTTTTCTATCGCTTCATATATGCACGCGGCGTTTGTCGTTGATTGGGGGATTCCTTCTCATTCGCATCGTGACGCTCTTGCCAGCGATTATTATACGGAAATAGGCATTTCTGTTCAATCGTCTCAAAAAAGCGTCGGTCCTTACCTTGTAACTTGCGATTTTGGAAAGAGCGTCGACGGCGCCCGTACGGACGGGGCCTATCTGTTAGGAGTCGTTTTTGACGACGTTGACGGAGATCGATTCTACGACGTAGGCGAAGGGTTAGGAAACGTCTCCGTTCTCGTCGAACGTACAGGCGTTTCCGGTGAAGTCGAGTCTGTCGCTATTAGTACATGGAATTCTGGCGGATACCAGCTCTTCCTTCTGAACGGTTCTTATCGTGTGACTGTGTCTGGAGACGGTTTTAATACCTCCGTAACGAAATCAGTAGTTATTAGCGACGGAACCAACGCAAAATTAGATTTTCTTACAAGCGACGCAGGCGAGGTCGCTCCTGTGATCGATTTGAACGGCGAAGCCGAAGGACGAGATTGGAACGTCGTTTTCGTTGAGGGAAGCGAAGAACCAATCGACGTTTTTGCCTCGAGTAAATTGACGATTACCGACGATGATTCCGCATATTTGTACGGCGCTAAAATCTACATGGGCGATCGTCCTGACGGAATCAACGAGTTTCTTGACGTGTCCGTTGGTTCTACGTCGATAACCGCTTCTTTCGACGAACAATCCGGAAACATCATGTTAGACGGACCGGGTTCGATTGAAGAATACGAAAGCGTTATCGCCTCTTTGTCTTACTTCAACGAAGCCGAGTACTGCGATCTAACGAATCATTCCATTTCGTTTTCCGTGTTTGACGGGACCAACTGGAGTGAAGAAGCTGTTTTAACAGTCTCCATACAGCCAACGAAACTGCCGAATATGACTGTTCATGAACTTTTCGTTTATGAAGGAGACGAGGGGACAAAAGCTGTTAATTTTGTCGTTGAATTGGATATGCCCGCGCGTTTGGACGTCTCTTTCAACTTCAATGTCGTCGTTGGCGGCACGGCGGTTGAGGGGGAGGATTTTGTTGTTTCTAAAGGCGATCCAATCGTTATCGCTAAGGGCGAGAAATTCGCTACAATTGAGTGCTACGTCGTTGGAAATTACGATTCGCTAAAACCAGAGGGATTAAAGCGCGTTGAAGACGGTTACGAGAATCCTTCGACGAACTTTTTCCTGGAAATTATCGATCTTGCAAACGCCTACTTAACAAACGATAATTCGTTAGCGGAAGCGACGATTTACGACGATGATTCTCCGATTGTTCTCGGTAAAACTAATGCGTATTCGTTTGAAAACGTTTTGTCTTCGGATAACGGACAACGCCGCTATGTATTTTCTTTAACTCCTGAAACGAACGGACTTTTCACATGGAACGCCGATTCGCTGGGGGTGCCGGAGGGGACCGTTATTTCCGTTCGGGAATTTGGACTTGAGAGCGAACCGATTGCCGTTTCCAAGACGACCCTGTCCGGAGGAAACGTTCAGTGGTTTGCCGATTCGGACGTTGAGTATTGGATTTCTGTTGAAGCGGACGCTGATTTCAGCTCGCTTGCCGCGAAGCTTTTGCCCATTACTGATGAAAAAGTTGTTTTAGTGGATCCGATTTTTGACGATGCTGAAACTAATTTAGTTCAGTTGATGTGGGAAGACGAAGACGTCCAGGTTAGTTTAGACAACTTGTTTTGGAATCTTGATTCCGATTATTGGAACGGTACTTCCTTTAGAACCGAACGGAACGATCTTGAATTTGCGATGCGTCTTCCCGCGTTCAGCAACGGAGTTACTACGGAAACTGACGACAACGGCTCTACTGATTTTTTAATTGAAGATCGTGGCGCTATTACGACGGTTGGTTTTGCCGCATTTCATTTTTACGGCGAAGATGAAAACGAAAATATAACGTTTTCCGGAACAAGCGGCAACGACTACTTGTATTATTCCGACGGATCAGGATATTTTCAACGTTCCGACGGAAAGATGTTTACATTTAGCGGAGTGAATAACGTAACCATTGACGGAGCCGGAGGTTTTGACAACGCGTATATTGAAGACACGCCGTTTGACGATCGATTTGAAACGAACAACGATATGTTGGCTCTTTATGGAGGCGGTTTTTCGTTAACGGCCAAGAAGTTTTCTGATGTGAGAGCTTTATTCAATAAAGGCGGTGAAGATTCCTATTTTGCCTCTGATCATGGAGACGACGTCAAGGCTTCAATTTCCAAGACGTCCGCCATTCTTTCTGGAACGTTTGCGACAATAGAAAACGGCGAACTGAATCAGTCTGAAGAACTATTGACAGATCCAAGTTCTGAAGCGGCGTTGGTTTACCCCTATATACGTACAATTGTTGGCGTTGAACATATTAATCTAGTTCCGGAAGATTCGATCGGTTCAGTCGTTTTGCATGGCGATAACTCTGCGAGCGCGTTTCTGGACGTTCAAGTTGGCAATTTGACAACTTATAACAAACGAACTGACTCCACAACGACAATTTGTCGAGCGAAATCACTGACTATTTCTGGACTAAATCCGAACTCAGCGGACCGATTGACGGTAAATATGCCAGAAACGTATCAAACGCGTGAAGAAGGCGATACGTTGATTGTTGAAGATTCGGCTACCGGATGGACGATGTCGATTCCAATTTGGAAAGACGTGAATTCTGTTTCTGCCGCGTTGTTGGACGATCAAGTTGAAATGGAAGAGCGTTTGGACAGCTTTTTTTCAACGTGGAACGAGGAAGACGCTCAGGATTTTGAATTAGATTCTATTTTCGTTGATTTCATAGCGTCCCAAGAGTCATATGACGCTTTCGCGTTAGTTCATTCCCTGAAGGAACGAAAGGATCGTCCTAACAAAGACGCGTTCTAGTATTTAGTAGATAGTAACTCATTTAATCGTTGATTTATAATGCAGACTGTCGACGACAATAACGTTTTTCGAGAAAAGTGGACAAATGTGCTCGGAATGAGTTTTAAACTGGTTCACGCGGGCTCGTTCAAAATGGGAAGCCCTAACGGCGAAACCAGACGTTTTGCAGACGAGTCTCTTCATTCGGTTACGCTAACCAAAGACTTTTACTTATCCATTTTTCCGACGACGCAGGCGGAATGGAGGGCAGTCTTTGGCGAGAATCCGAGCAAATTCGATTATTCAAAAAGAGCTCCTGTTGAGTCGATAAGTTGGTTCGACTGTATGGGGTTTATTGAAAAGATTAACGAGGAGGAATACGGTCTTGAGTTACGAAATTTCTTGGGGACGAATTGGCGCTATTCTTTACCAACGGAGGCTCAATGGGAGTATGCTTGCCGCGCAAATACTTCTTCAGCCTATTATTTTGGTCAGACAGCTTCTGGAAACGAGGGAAATTTTGGAAAAACTAGCGCCGAGATTAATAAAAGCAAAACTGAAAAAGGTCTGGGGCAAAGCACGACGACAACTTCAGAAGTCGGTTGTTTTTCTCCTAATCCCTGGGGGTTTTGCGATATGTGCGGCAATGTCTGCGAGTGGACGTTAGACGGGTACGCCGATTACGATGAAAAGAAGAGTATTGATCCTGTTGGCGTTTCTCTGACTGCCGAACGTGTTGCGCGCGGCGGAAATTGGCGTAGTTTGCCTGAGAACTGCCGATCTGCAAGCCGCTTTAATTTTTTACCAACGTATCGCGGCGACAATTGCGGTCTTCGCGTTGCGATTATTCAAAAGTCATGATTATCGTTGTCGGGAGGCTATCTGCGTCTTTTAGAAGGCAACGTTCATTCCTCCTTTCTGAGAGGGGTATGTTTTCATTTCAGACATTCTCGTCGACTATTTTTAAACAGACTTCTTGCAAATATGTGAAACACCATTGACTTTTGATCTTTCAGATGTAGAATTACCCGAGCCGATTCAAAGGAGAACAACGTGTTTTGCCGATGAAAAAGCTTTTTGGGCACGCGAGTTTCAATCGTTTAGCGTTCGTCTTATGTTTGTTGAAAGCGCGTGTCAAATGTCGCCGAACTAGACGCCAAGTTTATTGCTCCTTCAGCGATATTCTTAGCGGCAAAGCGTCGACGCAAGGGAGGAAAGCCTCCTTCTTCTTTATCTCACGACACGTTATTGGCGAGAAATATTTAACATAACGTGTCGCATGTAGTCGCGTCGTTGTTCTGCAGTTTAGTTCTGGTTTGATATTTTTTTGTGTATTTGCTCTGCGTCTGACGTTCCGATTGCGTTAATGGTACGGACTCCAGACGTCCGTAAGGAAAAACTATGAGTTTGACTACGAGAATTGCCGTTATTTCTATCATTGTTGAGAAAGAAGGCTTGCGAGAAGACGTTAATCGTCTTCTACAAGAGTATTCGCAACATATTGTCGGCCGACTTGGAATTCCTTATCGTAAGCGCGAATTGAGCGTTATTGTCGTCGTTGTCGACGCTCCTACGGACGCCGTGAGCGCCTTGACTGGAAAATTAGGCCTTTTGAACGGAGTGAGCGCAAAGACAATTTTTTCAAAGAATGAGTTTCCAGTAGAAGAATCTTAACGTTTGTTTTATTGAGGCGTTGTATCGCCCAAATACAAAGTAGTTCTCAAAAACATAACAGTCCCGCAGGGAGAATAACGTGTACGATATACTGTCATCAAAGGCCGAAGATTTTATTAATGACGAAGAGATTTTGGCAACGTTGGAATATGCCGATAAAAATAAGGGAAACGAAGCATTAATTGATTCAATTCTTGAAAAAGCGCGAATGTGCAAAGGTCTCTCTCATCGTGAAGCTCTAGTCTTACTTGATTGCGAAATTCCCGGAAAGAACAAAGAGATTTTCGAATTAGCTCGCGAGATTAAACAGAGGTTCTACGGCAATCGTATCGTCATGTTCGCGCCGTTGTATTTGTCTAACTACTGTGTCAACGGGTGCACTTATTGTCCATATCACTTGAAGAATAAACATATTCGACGTAAAAAGTTGTCACAGGAAGAAATTCGCGCCGAAGTTGTCGCGCTTCAGGATATGGGCCACAAGCGACTCGCAGTCGAGACTGGCGAACACCCTGTCGAAAATCCTATTGAATACGTTTTGGAGAGTATTCGAACAATTTACAGCGTTAAGCATAAGAACGGATCTATTCGTCGTGTTAACGTCAATATTGCCGCAACGACTGTTGAAAACTATCGTAAACTTAAAGAAGCGGGTATTGGAACCTATATTTTGTTCCAGGAGACCTATAACAAAAAGGCGTACGAAGAACTACATCCTACTGGACCAAAGCATGATTACGCCTATCATACAGAAGCGATGGACAGAGCTATGGACGGAGGAATTGACGACGTCGGTTGCGGGGTATTGTTTGGTTTGAATCTTTATCGTTATGATTTTGTCGGCGTTTTAATGCATGCCGAACATCTTGAAGCCGCTAAAGGATGCGGCCCGCACACGATAAGCGTTCCCCGTATCAGAAACGCGGACGACATTCAAGCGGATCTTTTCTCCAACGCGATCTCTGACGACGTTTTTGAAAAGATTGTCGCTGTTCTTCGCGTTGCAGTCCCTTATACAGGGTTGATCATTTCTACAAGAGAATCGCCGAAGGCACGAGAACGAGTTTTAAAAGTTGGCGTTTCTCAAATCAGCGGCGGTTCGAGAACAAGCGTTGGCGGATATGTTGAAGAGGAAAAAGAAGAAGATAATTCCGCGCAGTTCGACGTCAGCGATCGCAGAACCTTGGATCAAGTAGTTAATTGGCTTATCGGGATGGGGTATATTCCGAGTTTTTGTACGGCATGTTATCGAGAGGGGCGTACTGGCGATCGGTTTATGTCGTTGGTTAAATCTGGAAAAATTGCAAATTGCTGTCAACCTAACGCATTAATGACACTTAAAGAGTATTTGGAAGATTACGCTTCTCCTGAAACAAAAGCTAAGGGTGAAGAACTTATTAAAAAAGAATTAAAAAACGTGCCTAATGAAAGAATACGCGAAATTGCCGCCGAGCGCCTTGTTCAGATTGAAAACGGCGTTCGAGATTTTAGATTTTAAGGGAATGCGTCTCCATTACGCGCGCCTTTGTAAATCGAGGGCGCGCGACGTATCAGTTAGTCTTGGTTTCCGTCAGAATGAGGCGGTTCAAGTCCCTGCAATTGGAAGAGAGCGTTTTGAGCGGCGCGCTGTTCCGTTTCTTTTTTGTTCTTTCCCCACGCTGCCTGGAAATCCCTGTCGCCAATTCTCACCGCAATTTTAAAACATCTACAGTGAGGTGCGCCCTTTTCGTCAAGTAACAAGTACTGCGGCGTTTCAGAAGGACGTTCCCTCTGAATAATCGTCTGTAATTTTGCTTTATAATTGTCGTCTAAACAATCGACTAGAAGTTCTTGTTCAAGTTCAATTGGGCGGCCGTCTGGATCATAAAACGACGGTGATCCCTCTTCAGCGTCGTTGAGATTTAGAAAAGGACGTAGTTCTTGAAAAAAATGCTCTTCGATGAATCGACTGGCTTCTTCATATCCTCCGTCAAGAAAAACGGCTCCGATAATTGATTCCATAACATTAGCAACGAGAGAATCAGGCACCGCGTTAATTGCGCGGCCTACAAACAGGAAATCCTTTAACTTAAGACGAGTCGCTACCTTTTTACATTTTTTTCGACTAACAATCACGCTTTTAATTCTCGATAAATCTCCTTCCTGAAGACGAGGAAAATGCGTATAAAGCATGTTGGATATAACGAGACCAAGAACCGCGTCTCCAAGAAACTCCAAACGCTCGTTTGACTCAATATGCGAGATAGCGCAAGAGGAGTGCGTAAGCGCCTGTCTGAGGAGGTTTCTATCGTTAAAACGATAGCATAGCTGGCGTTCGCACTCGTCAAGGTTTGGAAGCTTGTCTTTCATTGTATGCTGTAATCTTTGAAGTTTGACAATCAAAATAGTCTGACAATCATGACGACCAACGCTATGACGACGAGCCCTAATATTGGGAACAGCACATATTTAATTAGTTTTTTGTTAAAGTTTTCTGTTCTTTCGATTGATAGTTCCGAAGCAATTTCTTCTCTTTCCTTTTTAGAATTAGTTCGGACGTCACGAAAACGTCGAGAAACTTCTTCCTCGACTTGCACAGAGAGAGACGATTTAGCGGATTTCTCCGTTTCCAGTCTTCGTGAAGACGCTGTTTTGTCAAGAACAGGAGACAACGTTGGTTGATTATGAGGCGAATCGTCTCGTTTTTTCAAAGAAGAGAAATCAATCCTGCCCTCAAGTAGCGCCGTATAATCGACAATTCCAACCTTTTCAGAAGAAGACGGGGCGGACGTCATACGGTTATTGAACAAGTGAACGGCTTTTGTTGAAGTTGCTGACGACTGATCGTCCAGTTTTCGATAAGGACGATCAATAAAACAAACGCGCAGTTTCTCCTTCGACCAGAAATCGTCAGATCGTGTTAATTGCAATTTGATAAAAGTCGTTATCTCTTCTTTTTCAACCCACTGCTTTAAAAAATCTTTAACTTGTTTCGCAGAATCGACTTCAAGAATGGAAGAGTTGGAGGGCGCATGTCCAAGCATTGCCATTGTAAGATCCGACAATTTACGAGGAATTGCCGGATTAAGATTACAAGGTTCCTCGGGAGAGGCCCCTTTTTGATGCGCAAAGGCTTTTTCCGCAATGCCCATGTTAATATGCGACGCGAAGGGAGTGATGTTTGTGAGCAAAAGGTATAAAAAACAACCCAAGGAGTAAACGTCCCAACTGGCCTTTGGAAAGGCGGGATTCTCAATTTGTTCAGGGGAAAGGTAGTCGGGCGTCCCTTGAGGCTGTTGAATCTTGCCCAAACGTTTTGCGTAGCTGCCAAAATACAAAGGCGCGTTTTCGCGTTCCCAGTCGTCAATATGCTTTCCCAAAATTGAACAAGGCGCATAGCTGTCTGTTTTGCGTATAGAACATGACAATCCAAAATCGCCAAGTTTAACTTCTCCTGATTTCATAAGCAGCACGTTTGCCGGCTTGACGTCGCGATGAACAATTCCTTGCGAGTGTAGGTAATGCAATCCTCTTGCAACTTCTGATACGATGTAACAGGCGACGCGGTATTCCATAAACCCCGACTCGTCTATGTTTCTGGACAGAAGCTGGCGAACGTTTCCCCCGTTCACATATTCAGAAATTGAGTAATGAACAGACGCGTCCTTTGCGAAACTATAACACTTAATGATATTTGGATGATCTAAAAGTTTTGATAATTCACATTCCCGCAAAAACAAGCCAATTGCCTCTGGTCTGGCGTTTTGGATTGGCAATACTTTGATAGCGACGTCGCCCTTGAATTTTATGCCGTGACGGTCTGTGTTCGAAGGAATATCTGGGCTGCGACCAAGAAAAACTCTTCCGAATCCGCCCTTTCCTAGTAAATCAACAATTCGATATCCGCCAAGATAAAATGAGGAACGACCAAGACGTAATTGTTCGATTTGCCAAGTGTTTAGAAGATTTCTTTCCAACAAACGCGACAATAAGAAATCTTCGAACTTATTTAAGTTTTCTGCCGTAAGAAGAGAAGAGGTTAATGCCGACGTTTTTGAATCAGAGAGTGTTTCGGGAATGTCGGAAGATGCATAAAAACTGGAAAAAGTCTCTTCAAAGACTTCGTCGAGTTGCTCGCTCGGAACTAGTCGAGTTTGTCGAATGATATTATAGATTCGAGGCGTCGTCATCATAGTTCCTAAACGAGATTAAAGCTTGTAAATCATAACGTGCGACTACTTCTATTTCATAAAACTCCAATCTGGCGGAGGAGAAATAAAAGACTTTTGTTCTTTGGTCGTCGGATGAATTAACGAGAGTTGAAAAGCGTGCAAGCAAATTCCTGGTTGAGCAATAGGCCTGGCTCCGTATTTTCCGTCTCCTACAATTGGAGTTCCTTGATGCGAAAACTGAAGACGTATTTGATGTTTTCGACCTGTCAATAAATACGTTTCGACTAAAGTCGTTTTTGTAAATCTTTTTAAAACTCTGTACCGCAATTTTGCCTCTTTAGGAGCGTAGGCGTCAATACTTGCGTCTAGACGTTTAGGAATCCAAAGTAGGCGGCGAGCCTTGTCTTCACAAATAACGTCGTTAAGCTCCGCTTCGTCTGGTTGGAGACAGCCTTCGACGAGCGCGCGATAGATTTTTTGAACAGAGTGATTTCTAAATTGTTCGTTAAGTCTGTTAGCGGCTTTGGAAGTGCGCGCAAACACAACGATTCCCGAAACAGGGAGATCAAGACGACTGACGACGCCTAGATAGACGTCGCCCGGCTTTTGATACTTAATCTTGACATACCGACGCGCCAACGTAAACAATGAGTCTTCATCTGGGGAGGCTCCCATTGTTGCAAGTCCTACCGGTTTATCGACGACAAGCAAATGATTGTCTTCATACAGCGTCCGTTTAGCGATATCGTCGACTGAAAAGAAGACAGAGCGCTCAAACGTTCGCTTTGGCGAGTCAGGGTCGCGTTTTCGTCGTTGTTCTACTGGAGATTTACGCTCGAAACGTTTGCTCAATACAATCTCCGAAAAAAAAGATTCAACGAAACAATTTGAAAACAGCCAAACAAGAATCGTGTAAATGTCTGGCTGTTTTCCTGAAAAACGCGTTTTATAAAGAAACTATTTCTTTTCCTCGGCGGCTTTCTTTTGCGCCTCAAGAACAAGGTCAGGACGATTCGTCGTAATGCTCTTAACGCCCCAGCCAACCAATCTTTCGATATCTTGAGGATTGTCCACAGTCCAACACATCACGTTGACGCCGGCGTCGTCTAAAATCTTTAAAAACTCAGGAGAGATCGCATGGTATTCAACGTCGACGACGTTTGTGTTGCATTCTTTTAAGGTGTCGATGATTTTTTGAGCCATAGATTGAGGCGTTTCATTTTCTACCTTAAACGAGCAAAGCCAAGCGACGCAAAGATTGGGTTCGAGAGCGCGAACTTTCTTGACGCGAGCGGCGCTGAAGTCGATAACGATTGCCGTGTCGACTAAGTCATATTTACGAACGCCTTCCACGATTTTTTCTTCAAAACCGTTTTCTTTAACTTCAATGACAGGACGTGTTTTCGTTCCCTTAAACAGCTGCAAAGCGGCGTCGTATGTTGCGACTTTCTCGCCTTTAAATTCTTCGCCTTTCCAAGCTCCAAAATCAAGGGTGAATAGTTTTGCAGAATCAATAGCCTTCGCAGCGCAATCGTATCCGGTAGTCCTCTTCAGATTTCCGTCATGATTAAGGTAAAGAACCCCGTCTGTCGTGGAATAAACGTCAAACTCGCTTCCCTGGGCTCCAATTTCAATAGCTTTTTTGGCCGAACTAATCGTATTTTCAGGAGCGATATATGAAAAACCTCGATGTGCGACCGTGGGCGCGGAGGGAACGGGCGGGAATTTAGCTTCCTGGGCAAAAGAAACGGCAGAAGCTAAAAGGAAAAACAAAAGAGTCGAAGCGAATAGTGACTTTTTCATAAAAAACTCCTTCACTACATACGCGGAACGAAAAATACGAAAGTTCCGTTTTCCAAAACAACGGTTAACACTTCAAGAATGCATCGCGCGGATAGTCGGCACGAAGGCGCGTCTCTGCCGCCTCTTACAATCCTCGCTCGGACGGCCGCGCAAATCAACCTCGAAACCTACCTGATTGTACCAATTTTAAGAGCCGTTTCAATGAATAATAAAAATTTTTGAGAAATTGTGTCGAATTGAAAAAGACAGAAATAGAGGAAATATCAAAAAGAAAAAACGTATGATTCTACATTCTCAAAGTTGGTCCCAATTATCGCCAAATGTTGATTTTCTGCGTAACATGTGATGGTAGTGTTGAGCAAATCGGTGCGATTCGTCTCGCACGGACTGAAGCAAGCGTAGCGCAAAAGATCTCCGACTGAGTTTTAACGGTTCTTCCCGATCGGGCACATAAACCTCCTCCTCACGTTTAGCAAGCGAAATCGTTAAACCCGGTCGACATGCCGCCTTTTCCAAGGCCGATAAAGCGGCGTGAAGCTGCCCCTTTCCGCCGTCGATAAGCAAAATGTCGGGAGGAGGATTGTTCGGATCGTTAAAGGCGAAACGACGAGAAACCGCTTCGAAAATTGAAGCGAAATCGTCTATTCCGTCCACTGTTTTGATCTTATAGCGGCGATAACCGTTCTTAAACGGTCGTCCGTCAACAAAATGAACAAGCGACGCCACCGTGTCTTGACCTCCCAAGTGAGCGATATCGACGCCTTCAATAATTCTGGGAGGTTTTGATAATTTAAAAATCTTTTGAAGTCCAAGAACTCCCCGACGAGGATCAATTTGGAATACTTCCGGCTGAACGTTCTCCTCTATGTTTCCCCTTTCTTTTAGCGATTCGAGGGCTAATAGTTGATCTCGAAATTCCGCCGCCGCTTCGTAACGTCTTGTTCTAGAAGCTTCCTGCATATCGTCTTTGATTTCTTCCAGAAGACGTTTTCGGTCTCCTCCCAGAAATTCCTGAAGTCTATGAATATTGCGTCGATAGTCTTCTTGGGAAATACGAGCGCAGCAAGGCGCGGAACACTGACCGATCGACGCTAAAACACAAGGTCGTTCCCACTGGCGTTTTTCATCGTTAGCGTTGATCCTCATGGAACATGTTCGGAATTTGAATATTTTTTGAAGGACGATTATAGCGCTACGAAGAAGACCTCCGCTTAAAAAAGGTCCGTATAAACGAACGCTGGAACTCTTAGGCGATCTCGTTGCTTCCACCCGTGGAAAATCGTCTCGAATCGTTATTTGGAGATATGGGAACGTTTTATCGTCTTTGAGCTCGCGATTGTATTTAGGTTGAACGTCTTTAATGAGACGCGCTTCCATAAGGATTGCGTCGATTTCGCTTTCCGCAAGGAGAAAATCAATATCGCGAATTTCTCGAACGAGCGGGCCGACGCGTTGATCGTCGATAGCGTCGCGACGAAAATAGCTGCTTGCTCTGTTTCGTAGTCGCTTTGCCTTTCCTATGTAGATGACGCGCCCTTGTCCGTCTTTCATGAGATAAACGCCGGGCTTCATAGGAAAATCCCTGACTTTTTCAGCGGCTTTTCTGTAACCGTTCACTATTGACGCATAATCTTCATCTGTTAACGCAACGAAATTTGACGGGGCAGAGGTCTCGTATTCCGGCGTCGCGAGGTTGACATCGTCAAAAATGGACGCGCTGAAGTCCCGATCCGCGTCTTCTCCGATTGGAGATTCGCTAGTTACGGCAGGGTGATAAAAAACGCGTTCTCCGTCAGGTCGCTCGTAGTAAAGAGGGGCGTCAGATTGGTTTTTTACAGGGAAAGTCGTAGATTCAGACGCAGATTGTTCACTGCAGGAGCGGACCGTTGATTCGTCGTTTTCGTTGTTTAAAGGTGTGGAATCCATTCGTAAACTAGTTAGATAATGAAGGATACGACTATTATAAACGCACAGGAAATCGGACAGCCTACATCCCAGACGGGGAGAATTCTTCAGTCGCTCATTATAGACGAACAAACACAATCGTCAAAAGAGGCTGGCGCCAATTTAAAGGTTTTTTAAAAATAGATTCAGAAGTCTGCGTCCGGCTCTGCGAGTAGATTTACCTTTGACTTTCGACCGGGAATTTCCCTCACATATTTGGGAACGGCGTATCCTGGCAATCGCTCCGAGATCTGTTTCATCAGTTGCAAACCTTTTTTCACCGTAGTTTCAAAATGAGCCGCGCCCTGAACTCGATCAAGTTGATGCAAATAATACGGCACGACTCCGCAGTTTGCCAGTTTTTCAAATAATTCGACAAGAGTGTCTCTTGTGTCGTTTATTCCTTTAAGCAACGTCGTTTGTGACGTTAAAACGTATCCCCGTTTACGAAGTTCTAACAGAGCTTTTGCAACGCGGTTATTGATCTCATTAGGCGAATTGACGTGAACGACGAGATGAAGGACAAGCATCGCGCCGTAGTTTGAAGGATCGACGTCTTCGCATGCAGGAAAATCATCGTCAATGCGGTCTGGAACTAAAATGGGCACGCGCGAGTGAAATCGGACCCTCTTAACAGTACGTATCGTTTTGATATAATCAAGCAGCGTCTTTAGCTGATCATTGGAAAGCGTTAACGGGTCGCCGCCGCTAAGAATGACTTCGTTGACGTTCGGGTTTATACGAACGGAACGAAAGACTTGGTCGAAGTAAGCGCTGGAGTCCTTTTCGCGGAAGTTTGCGGCATTATTTGCTTCTTCGTTACGATTCGAAGAGAATTCTTGCGGAATCGGGAAGAGCGGTCGCGGATGAAGGTTGCGGCGAAAACAAAAGCGACAATGACCGGCGCATGCGTTTGAACTGATTATTAAAACGCGGTTTGCGTATTTTTGTAAAAGACAGGAGTTTCCTTTTGGGAAGGGCGCGTCGACAGGCGCGTTTTCATCCGCTGACGATTCGCTTAGAGGATCGCGAACAAATCCTTCTTTTTTCTCAAGTTCTTGAGGGGAAGGAAGGAACTGTTTCAGTACTGGATCGTTTAGGTCGTTAATTTTGACTCGGTCCAGGAGAGATTCTGGGATCAGGAAGGAATATTTGTTTGTCGCTTCCTTCAGAGACGACGAAAGTTCCTTCGAAAGATTAAGACGTTCGCAAAGTTCATTAAGATCGGTGATAAAACGAGTGTGAAGCGTCTTTTCCAAACGAGACGGCATATTGTATTGACCTGCGTGTTGAGTAGGGTCGACGACGATCCTTAGGAACGATCCTCGTTCCGGCATGCGTTATTCATTGATCGATCAAGCGACAGTTATAAACCGCGATTGTTTGCGGCTGACATCTGTCGATTGCCCCAATATATTACATTACAGATTTGTTTGCAACGCTAAAAGTTTAGGATTTTTTAGATGTCTACCTTCAATACTAGCGAATTCCGTAAAGGCCTTAAAGTTCAAATCGACGGCAACCCTTTCATCATGATTGAATGTAATTTCGTTAAGCCTGGAAAGGGGCAAGCCCTTTATAAGTGTAAACTGCGCGACTTAAACCGCGGTACTGTTTTGGAACGCACCTACAAAAACGGCGACGAACTTGAAGCGGCTGACATTCATGAAACGGACGTTACGTTTATGTACGCTATGGGCGATACGTTCTATTTCATGGAAAAAGAAACGTATGAACAATATGAATTGGAAAAAGAGAAGATTGACGACGCCTGGAAGTATCTTCTTCCCGAGGTTGAGTGCAAAATGCTTCTTTACAACGACGCTCCAATTGGAATTACGCCTCCTCCTCACGTTACTTTAAGAGTTGAGTACACGGAACCTGCTGTTCGCGGCAATACGGCGACTAACGTTACCAAGCCGGCGACCTTGGAAACCGGAGCCGAGATCATTGTTCCAAACTTTGTTGAAACGGGCGAACTTATTAAGGTCGACACTCGTACTAACGAATATGTTGAACGCGTCAAAGGTTAATTCCTGACTTTGAAAAATAAAACTCTTTTGAGTTTGCATGATTCTCCGTCTGTTTGAGGACGGTAGCGCGTCGACTCGTTATCAGCTAACGGGTCGACTTTTTATATTTACCCATCCGAAACGTGTCCGCTCGTTACCGGACGACTTCCAATGCCAAACGCTGAAACGATTTCTTATTTTGTCTTTGATATTGAAAGCGTTCCTGATCCCGCGTTAGTATCCTTGGTTAGGACGGCCGGCGAACAAGCTCCAATCGACGCGCTTAAGGAGTATCAAACGGAGCTAATGAAAAAAAAAGGAACAGATTTTGTTCCCTACGCGTTTCATGTTCCGATTTCTCTCGCTCTTGCAAAAATTCGTTCCGATTTTTCCCTAAAGGATCTTGTTGTCCTAAAAATCGAAGACGGAGGTCCCAGGAACATATGCGAACGTTTTTGGAACGGATGGAAGTATTATGATCATCCCCAGCTGGTGACTTTTAACGGGAGGGGGTTCGATATTCCATTGTTGGAGCTAACGGCGTTCAAATATGGAATCCCTCTCGGCAAATGGTTTGACGATCAAAAGCCGTCGTACCAGCAATGTCGTAACCGATATTCTGGTACTCACCTTGACTTGTACGACTTTCTGACTAATTTTGGAGCGACTTCAATCATCGGAGGATTGAATCTTGCGGCGAAAATTCTTCGTAAGCCCGGCAAAATTGACACAAAGGGGGACATGGTTCAGGAGCTTATGGAGGAGGGACGCCTTAATGAGATTCACAGCTACTGTCGATGCGACGTGCTTGACACTTACTTTATCTTCTTGAGAGCCTCTGTGTTACGCGGAAAGATTTCTCCTGAACGAGAAGTTGAATTAATTGAACAAACTCGCGCTTTTCTAGAGGCGCGAGTTAACGAGACTCCTGTTTATGGAGAATATATTAACGCCTGGGAGCGAGTAGAGAACTTTCTGAAATCCAACGACGAAATTTCTAAATTGGTCGCATTCTCTCGTTTAGACTGAATTGACTACGGAATATGAGGATAATAATGAACGCCAATGAACAAATTTTAGCGCTAGATTTAGGCGGGTCAAAAATGCTTTCCGCATTGGTTGCCGTAACCGTCGATTCAAATGGAAATAGAAAAACGGATCTTTCCGGAATAGCGAAAAGACCTCTTTCAAAAGATTCTGGAAAAGAAGGCGTATGGAACGCTATTTTGAGCGCAGTTGACGAAACGTTTGAGTTAACGAAAGCCTCGTGGAATACTGTTTCACGTATTGGGGCGACGATTCCGGGCGTTGCCGATCCAAAACGAGGCTTCTGGGTTTACGCGCCTTTTTCAGGAATCAGCGACTTTCCCATCGCCGAAGAATTGCAAGATAAATACGATCGGCCGGTCTTTGCCGATAACGACGTCAATGCGTGCGCTTGGGGTGAAAAAGTTTTTGGCGTTTGTCAAAGCGTCGACAACTTTGTCTGGATAACTATCAGCAACGGTATTGGCGGCGGATTAGTGCTCGACGGTAAAGTCTTTCCTGGAAAGTTTTCCGGCGCCGCCGAAATCGGTCATTTTAACGTAGAAGAAAACGGCGCGCTTTGCGGCTGCGGCAATCGCGGATGTTTGGAAGCGACTGCCGCCGGTCCGGCGATTGCTCGTTCTTATCGCGAGATAGTTGCCGAAGCGGTTTCCGGTTCGGGCGTTGACGCTTCTCTTGTCGCTGATTGGGTGAATTATCTTGGATACGCGTATGGAAAAACGAGCGTTGACTCGATGCGTCTTGAAGAAGAAATTAAAATAGCGAAACAGGCCACAGCTGCGACGATTGCAGCAGAAGCCAGACGCGGTAATCCGTTAGCCCAAGCTGTTTATCGCAAGGCTGGCAAATACGTAGGACGAGCCGCTTCGTGGGCGGCCAATCTTGTCAATCCAGAAAAGATCGTCATAGGCGGCGGCGTAGCGGGCGCTTTCGATCTCCTTTATCCAAGTCTTTGGGAAACTTTTCAGAACTGTCTATTTAAACAAGCTAATCAAACGATTTCTATTGAAAAAACAGGGCTTGGTTACGAGGCGGGACTATTAGGCGCGGCAGCGTTGGCCTTTAAAAATCCCTATATTGACGTCAATTAAAATG
>JAFZNK010000193.1 GCA_017550965.1 Thermoguttaceae bacterium | reverse complement strand
GAAATAGTCGCCGAATTCGGAAAAGAAACTCTTCTTCTCCGAACGCGTCAACCGCTCCGAAAACGCGCGTCCCTCTCGCCAATATCGGCTCAGTCCGACGCTATTCGGAAATCGCGCTTCTCGCCGCGCGTAAGCTTCTACGCGCGCTCTAAATTCGTCCCGCAACGACATAATTCGCGTCGTTCGCCCTCCTGTCTCCCTTCGATTCCTTTCGTCAAAGCGCCCGCACAATCGGCGCGGCGTCAAGAATACTCTATTGCCGCTCGATCGACAAGAGCTTTTCCGAGCTCGCCCCGCCTAAAATCTCTCAGCGCCTCCGTCAACGTCTTGACGAACAACCTCTTTCTCCCATAATTAGGGGAGATTGGACGCGCGTCTTCTGCGCGCCCCCAAATACCGAACGCGCGTCCTCGACGCGTCTACCCTCTAGGAGGATCCATGAAACTGTTCAAACGTTTCTACTGCGCGCTCCTCGTCTGCGCGCCGATTATTGCGATACTCGCGCTCGCCGCGCGCGCTACGACGAGCGCCGCCGAGCCCAATAACCCCGTCTTCGCAACCGTTACGATCGCGTCCCTCGACGATCTGCAGACCGCCGTCTCGCAAGTTGCGGAAAAACTCGAACGCCAGGATATGGCGAACGTTATTTTCGAACTAGCGCGCTCTCAAAAGTACGTCGCGCTGCTCGACTCCGAGAAACCGATTACGATCGCCTTCGCCACGAACGGCGACACGGTCGCGCCCTTTGTGCGAGTTCCGCTGACAGATTTCGAGCCGGACGCGCTTGACGCGCTCAAAGGTCTGCTCGAAGATCGACTCGACGAATTCGAACTCGAACTTCGCGTTAGCGACGCCGGTCTCTACGTCGGTCAGAAGGCGCTTATGGACTTCATTCTCTCGATCCCGGAAGAAAAGCTCAATATTGCGCCGAGCGCCGTCTCCGAACGCGCGCCGCTTTTTGCGTTCGATCTCAATTTAACGAACGCGCCGGAAGAGATTCTTGAAGCGGGCGCGTCCGCGCTGCGTCTTAAGCTCGCGGAAGGTCTTTCGGAACTTGAAGACGACGAACAAATCAATCAGCTCGACCAAATTTTCGACTATCTCTTCGACGTCTTCGAGTGCGTTGAAACAATGCGCGTCGCCTTTACGATCGACGAATCATGCGCGTTTGTCGCGACGTTCGCCGCCTCGGTCAAAGAAGGCACTTTCCTTGCCGACGAGCTTGAACGCTCGCAGCAGACGCCAACCCGATGGTCCGCGCTAACGAGTTTGCCGAATTCTATCTACGGCAATATCTCGACGGGAGTCGTCTCCGAGCGCGATAAGGAATTGACGAAAAACGCCTATGCTGGACTTCCCGAGCTTTGGGACTCGCTAGACGAACTGGACGTGATCGTCGACGACCCGGAGAATTACGAATTGGCCAAGGAACTGCTCGAGCTCCTGCAGAAATCGGCGGAGAAAGACGGCGAGCTCGACGTCAACGATTCCGGTCTCGCTATTCTTGCGCGCCCGGCGGCGATTATCGCCGGCAGCGTCGAGGCGGCGACTGAGGCCTTGCGCGAGGCGCTCG
>JAFZNK010000192.1 GCA_017550965.1 Thermoguttaceae bacterium | reverse complement strand
GTCTTCCGCGACTCCTGTTTCGAAACAGACGCGGCGAAAATCAACGTAACGGAGCTTTTCAAACGCTATGCTCCCGACGCACGCGTTAAGACGATCTGAAGGGGGACGAGCAATGGAAAAAATGAAAATGGAATCGGTCGACCTAATCTCGAAGAACGTAGAGAAAATCGCCGAACTCTTTCCCGAATGCGTTACAGAGGCCGCCGACAAAGACGGTAATCTCCGCCGCCTCGTCGACTTCGACAAACTTCGACAACTTCTTTCCGGCGACGTCGCCGAAGAACCCGAACGCTACGATTTCACCTGGGTCGGCAAACGCGCCGCGCTTGCCGAAGCGCATACTCCAATTCGCAAAACGTTGCGTCCCTGCCCTGAAGAAAGCCGCGATTGGGACACGACGCAAAATCTCTATATTGAAGGAGACAATCTTGACGTTCTGAAGCTCTTGCAGGAAAGCTATCTTGGCAAGGTCAAGATGATCTACATAGACCCACCCTATAACACAGGGAGCGACTTTATCTATCGCGATGATTTTTCATTAGATAGCGACGAATATAACGAGGAAATTGGCGTTTATGATGAGGAAAAGAATCGTATGCTTAAGAATACCGACTCGAATGGACGATTTCATTCGGACTGGTGTTCTATGATTTATTCTCGATTATTACTCGCGAGAAACTTACTAACAGACGATGGAATAATATTCATTAGTATAGACGACCATGAAGTTGATAACCTATCCAAGATAGCTAGTGAAGTTTTCGGTTCAAATAATTTTCTAGCATGTTTTCCTCGTGTTACCAAAAAGGCAGGTAAGACGACAGAAGCAATTGCGAAAAATCACGATTACGTACTTTGCTTCTGTAAAAATGGCGCCCCTTTATTCTTTCTTCCTTCACATACAGACGATGGTTTTAAGTATAGTGACGAATATGTAAATGAACGAGGGAAATATAAGCTCAATCAAACTCTTGACTATGACAGTCTTCAATATAGTTCAAACTTGGATTATCCGATTGAATACGACGGAGAAATCATTTATCCTGGCGGATCATATGAAAAATATCTCGAGCGCAAAAAAGGTAAACACGCACGCGCTGATTGGGCTTGGAGGTGGAGTCGAGAACTGTTTGATTTTGGTTTAGCTAATGGTTTTATTGTAGTAAAGAAGTATGAAGACTATTCCAGAATATATACAAAAACGTACCAACACTGCCGTATTGAGAAATCAGGAGATGCGTTTGACATTGTATATATGAATCGTACAAGGGCAGTTTCTACACTTGAATTTCTAGAAAATGAATATTCTAACGATAATTCGAAGAAAAACTTGCTTCAGCTATTTAAAACAAGCATTTTTGATTATTCAAAACCTACTTCATTGTTAAAGACTTTAACAATGTTTGCGACGAACAAAAACGATATCATTCTTGATTTTTTTTCTGGTTCAGCAACCATGGCCCAGGCGGTTTTTCAAGCAAATACAAAAGATAAGAGCAACCGTAGCTTTATTATGGTACAACTTCCAGAAGTTTGCGACGAAAAATCAGAAGCAGCAAAAGCGGGTTATTCCAACATTTGTGAAATCGGCAAAGAACGAATCCGTCGCGCTGGGGATAAGATCAAAGCGGAAAACCCCGAGACAAAAAAACTTGATATTGGTTTCCGCGTTCTAAAAGTCGACTCGACCAATATGAACGACGTCTATTACGGCGCCAGCGAAGTAAGTCAGGACCTTATTAAAAGCGCCGAATCAAACGTCAAAGACGACCGAACCGATCTCGACTTGCTGTTTGGCTGTCTTCTCGACTGGGGTTTGCCGTTGTCTTTACCGTACAAGTCTGAAGAAATTGACGGCGTAGCGATCCACGATTACAACAGCGGCGATTTAATCGCGTGTTTTGCGGAAAACGTTCCCCAAAAAGCATTTGAAAAAGTCGTTGAAACGATCGCGAAACGTAAGCCGATCCGCGCGGTCTTCCGCGACTCCTGTTTCGAAACGGACGCGGCGAAAATCAACGTAACGGAGATTTTCAAGCGCTATTCCCCCGACACGCGAATCAAGACGATCTGAAAGAGACGAATCGATGAAACTTCAATTCAAACGTCAACAATTCCAACACGACGCGGCGGACGCGGTTTGCGAAGTCTTCGCGGGCCAGCCTTTTTCAGAATCGCGATATATGGTCGACCCCGGAGACGCTCGAGGACAATTCGCGCAAATGAGCGCCGTCGAAGGATGGAACAATCTGCCCGTGAAATTGTCGGACGAAGCGGTTCTGGCAAATCTTCAAAAGGTTCAGCGCCGATTCAATTTGCCCCCGTCCATGACGTTGGAGGGGCGGTACAATCTCACGATCGAAATGGAGACGGGCGTCGGCAAGACGTACACGTATATCAAGACGATGTACGAACTCAACAAACGCTACGGGTGGCGCAAATTTATCGTCGTCGTTCCAAGTATCGCCGTTCGCGAGGGCGTTAAGAAATCGTTTGAGATTCTCGAAGAACATTTTGCGGAGGAGTACAACAAAAAGATTCGTTACTTCGTCTACAACTCGTCGCGCCTCAACGAGATCGACCGTTTCGCGTCCGACTCGTCGATCAACGTCATGATCGTCAACGCTCAAGCGTTCAACGCGACGGGCAAAGACGCGCGGCGTATCGATATGGAGCTCGACGAGTTTCGAAGCCGCAAGCCGATCGACGTGCTCGCGGCGACGAACCCGATTCTCATTATCGACGAACCGCAGTCGGTCGAAGGGCCGAAAACAAAAGAAGGGCTCAAAAAGTTCAAGCCGCTCATGACGTTGCGCTATTCGGCGACGCACCGCAAAGAGTCGATTTACAACATGGTCTATCGGCTCGACGCGATCGACGCGTACAATCAGCGCCTGGTCAAGAAGATCGCGGTCAAGGGAATCGTCGAAAAATACGGCTCCGATTCGGACGGATACGTCTACTTCGAGGGCGTCAACGTGTCGAAAAACAATCCGACCGCGACGATCTGGCACAATAAGAAATTCTCCGGAGGCGTCAAACAGGTTCGCGCCGTCGTCGAAGAAAAATACAACATCTACGACCACTCCGGAGGACTTAGCGAATATCGAGACACTAAACGTGGAAAATACGTCGTCAAGAGTATTGACGGGCGAGACAATTCGATCGAATTGCTCAACGGGCTTAAACTTTACGCGGGGGACGTCGTCGGCAAGACGAACGAAGAAGAACTACGCCGCGTTCAAATTCGCGAGACGATTCTAACGCATATCGAACAGGAACGTCGTCTGTTCCCCAAAGGGATCAAAGTCTTGTCTCTGTTCTTCATCGACGAAGTGGCGAAGTACCGCCAATACGACGGCGGCGTTCAGAAAAACGGAACGTACGCCAATATTTTCGAAGAGGAATATCAAAGCGTCGTCGGGAATTTACAACGCGAATTTGAGGACGACGCGTATCTCAAATACCTCCGCTCAATTACCGCCGACAAGACGCACGCGGGCTATTTTTCCGTCGACAAAAAGGGCAAGATGATCGACGGCAAGACGAATCGCGAGGGCGTGTCCGACGACGTCGACGCCTACGATCTGATCATGAAAAACAAAGAGCTGTTGCTCGATCTCGATCCCATTAAATCGCCGGTGCGGTTTATCTTTTCGCACTCGGCGCTGCGCGAAGGATGGGACAATCCGAACGTTTTTCAAATTTGCACGTTAAAACAAAGTTCCAGTTCGATTCGCAAGCGTCAGGAAGTCGGGCGCGGGCTGCGCCTTTGCGTCGACATGCACGGCGACCGACAGGACGTCAACGCGCTTGGAAACGACGTGCATAACGTCAACGTGCTGACCGTCGTCGCAAGCGAAAGCTACGACTCCTTCGCCAAGGGACTGCAGACGGAAATCGCCGAAGCGGTCGCGTTCCGTCCGAAGAAAGTAACGCCCGAACTCTTTATCGGCAGAGAACTTGACGACGGCGGCGGCAAGAAATTCGTGATTGACGAAGATACTGCGAGCGAGATCGTTTTCCAAATGAGATTCAACGGTTATATTGATGAGAAACGCTTGTTGACCGACCAATATCATGAAGATCGAAAGAATGGAAACGTTAAGGTCGCCGAGGACGTCAAAGATTTCGCCCCGCAAGTGATTAAAATTATCGATTCTGTCTACGACGAACGCGCGTACCAAATCGACAATCAGCGCAAATTGAACGTCGAGCCGACCGTCGACCCCGACAAACTAGGCAGCGCGGCGTTTAAGGAACTTTGGAACAGAATCAACGCGAAATCGTATTACACTGTTAAGTTCGAGTCAAACGATCTGATCAAAAAAGTAAAAGGAAGATTGGATCTTGAATTACATATCGCCAAACCGTCTTATCGCGTGGAATCGGGTTCCATGGATAAAATCGAGTCGAAAGAAACGCTTGAGGCGGGCGAGGCGTTTGGAAATAAACGAACAAAAGAGGTCGCTCGGACTATTGGAAAATCGAACACTTCAGTAAAATACGACCTTGTCGGGCGAATTGTCGAAGAAACGGGACTGACGCGCAAGACGATCGTCAAAATCCTCACTGGTATGCAGAAGACAACATTCGACCAGTTCGCATATAACCCGGAAGAATTCATCGCAAAGGCGTCTCGCATTATCAACGAGGAGAAAGGCTCGGTTATCGTCCAAAGCATAACTTACAAACCGCTCGATCAGACGTATGACACGAGTATCTTTACGGAACCGGGCTTGCGAGGCGCGTTTGAAGTCAACGCTAAGAAAACCCCGCGCAAACATTTATATGACGCCCTGATCTACGATTCCAAAACGGAAGCGAAGTTTTGCGACGAACTTGAAGGTTCCGAAGAGGTCGTCGTCTATGTCAAATTGCCAAACAAGTTTTACATCAGCACGCCTGTCGGGAAATACAATCCAGACTGGGCGATCGCGTTTAAAGAGGGAAGCGTCAATCACGTTTATTTCGTCGCGGAAACAAAAGGAAGCAACTCGTCTCTAGAACTTCGCGGGATTGAAAAATCAAAAGTCGATTGCGCTCAAAAGCATTTTGAAGCGCTTAACGAGGAGTTAAAGAAGAAGTCTAAAAAAGGCGTTTTATATCGAGTCGTTGATTCTTATGACAGACTCATGGCTGTCGTTAACGGAGAAACGACGCAAAGCGACACGTTAATTTCATAAGAGCCGCAAGCGGTAGGGCGCGAAGTCGCCCGAACGCTGCCGGCGACGCCAAAACGCGGGAATCGTTAATTTTAGCGTCGCCAATATCTACGGTTTAAAAAATTGCGTTCGCAATTTTTCCGTCGCGATCATGCGACGGCTAGCCGCGCGTCGCGCGGAACGCGTTGCGATTGTCGACGCGACGCGTTACCCCGCAGTTGGAGCCGCAAGCGGCGGGCGACTTTGTCCGCCGAACGCCGATTCGTCAAACCGCCGCGAAAAAAACGGCGTATGTCTGGCGTGTCAAATATGATGTTTTCCCAACACGTCTTCTTCCATAAACCGCGATAAACTGCGATTCGTCGGCGTTAAGAGCTCCCAACAAAACCCTTTTTTCTTTTTCTCGTGAAATCAATATACTCCGCTAAATCTATACATTTTTTTATTGTTTAGCGTAGTATAATTTTGTCTCTCCGTTTCAAGAGACAATCGTTGACGCGCAGAACTCCATGTTTAAAAAAAGAGCCGCGTCGCCGAAGCGACGGCGTTTAATAAGCGAAAATCAAGAAATGAAAAAGCTCGACGCGCAAGCGCCGAGCTTTTTTAGTACCGAACCCCGGAGTCGAACCGGGACGCCCTTGCGGGCAATGGATTTTGAATCCATCGCGTCTGCCTATTCCGCCAGTCCGGCGTCTACAAATATCAAACGTCGGCTCGCCCGACGCAAAATATCATAAAACGCGATTTGATTTTCTCAAGGGGGGAGTTTCAAAAAAAAGCCGTTTTTATTTGACCTTGCCTTGCTTCCCGGAAGTTTGTACTTTCTCTCTGCACGACGTCATTAACCGCCCCTGGAATCAAACGATGAACGTTTCTCCTGAAATCTCCGCGTTTTCCCCGGAAGACGCGCCCAAAATCGGCAAACGCTGCGCCGTCGCCGACAAGCCGTTCGCGCCCGGCGACAAGGTCTACTCCGTCCTGTACGAAGAAGACGGACAAATCAGGCGCATGGACTTATGCGCCGCCGCGTATCGAACGACGCCGCGGCCGGAAAACGCGCTCGCCTGGTGGTCGTCGACCGTCCGGGAAGAAGGCGAAAAAGACAAAAATATCAAGCTCGCGCCAAACGACGCGTTGACCGCCCTGTTCGTATCCCTGGCCGACAAACCCGGTCAGGAGGCGTTGCGCTACGCGCTCGCGCTGCTCCTGGCAAGAAGGCGCGTCCTGAAATTCGACTACGAAGAAAACGCCTCGATGCGCTCCGATCCGGAGACCGCCAACTCAATCTACGTCTATTCGCCGCGAAACGAGACGGGATATTTCGTTCCGATCGTCGCTATGACCGATCGACAAATCGCGGAAGTTCAGGATCGGCTCGTCGCGCTTCTGGAAACGCCGACGGCGTTTGTCGGCGACGAAGAAGAAAAAGAAGAGCCGGAAACCGCGTCCGCCGAAACGAACGAGGAGCCGAAGCGCGTCTTCAACCCGAGCGTCGACGAACGGCGCCGCCTGCAGGCGGCGTTTTCCGCGTTTGACGAATCGGAAATCGCCGAAGCGGCGGCGCAAGCGGCCAGAGCGACGCTTGGCGAATAACCGTCGCGACCTTTTGACCTTGCGCAAACTTTGCGTAATCGCTATTCTTTTCCAAATATCGCTCGATTGAACGTCGCAAGCGACGCCGATTGAGCGCGAAGCGCTTCACTTATCCGGAATTACGCATATCACGTCCCATGTTCACGTTTGTCGATAAAATCACCGTCCGTCTGACGCGTCGCGACTCGGCGCCCGACGTCGCGCGGGTTCGCCTGACCGCGACGGCGCTTGTCGCCGCGCTTTTGGCGGCGTTTTCGATTTTTCTTCCCGCGGGCTGTTCGTCGGCGCCCAAAGTTCAGTTGCCGAAAGTCATCGGATCGAATCCGTCTTTTTCCGAATTCATCGGAGTCGTCAATAAGAACACGGCAAAAATCAACAGCGTTCATTTTCCCAACGCGCGCGTCGGCGTCGCCACGCAGTACGGCACGGCCAACTGCACGATCTCGTACGACAAGCCGAACAAATTCCGCATGGTCGGCGTGTCCTCGTCGTTGGGAGGGCGATTTATCGACCTGGGATGCACCGGCTCGACCTTCTGGTACTGGACAAAAGACGACGACGCCAACTCGGTCTACACCTGCGACCTGGACAAATTTGTCGGAAGCGAACTGTCAAGATTGCTCCCGCTCGATCCGACGTGGTTCCCGGAAGCGCTGGGAATCGTTACGATCAACGAAGAAGATTTGCTCGAAGCTCCAACCGACAACAAAGACGGAACGTTTCGAACCAAGGTCAAACGAACGCGCCCCGACGGAGTCTACACCGAATACATCTACTTCAAGCCCGAGACGGCGGCGATCGTCCGACAGGACGTGCAGGATCCGCGCGGAAGAACGATCGTGTCGGTTCGGTGCCAAAACCACCAGTATCTTAAAGACCTCGACCTCGTCCTGCCGGACTCCCTTATCGTCGATTGTATCGACGCGGATATGAAATTGGATTTCTCGCTCCGCGAGCCGATCGTCAACGACTCCTCGAAACTGCTGTCCTTCGAAATTCCAACCGACTCCGCGCGACAGGTCGACATGTCGAAAAAGCCCGACGCCGACGTCGCGGTCAATTCCGGCGCGCAAAGCGTCGTCGCCGCGCCCGTTACGTCTCCGTCGCCTTCGGCGGAAGAGCAGACGCCCGGCGGACTTAACGGCCCCGACGCCGTCGACGCCTCAAAATACCGAAGACCCCTTCCCGACACGCCGACCTATTCCGCGCCGGTCGAGTCGGGCGCGGGAATCGTTCCTTTCCCAACCCCTGTCGCTGCCGACGGAGCGCCCCGGCTTGCCGCGCAAAACGTCGGCGGACAAAGCGCTCAAAGCTACCTCGTCGTTCCGGAAACGGCGGCTCCCCCTCAAAACTCCGTTCAGCCGATCGCGACCGCGAGCGCGACGGTAGAACTCCCCGCGTCGCAAAATTACGCGTCGCAAAACGTCGGCGCCAGTTTTGAAGAGCCCGACTTGTCGCAAACGAACGCGTTCGTTCCCCAGACGTCCTTCT
>JAFZNK010000191.1 GCA_017550965.1 Thermoguttaceae bacterium | reverse complement strand
GGGCGAAGCGATTTCCAACGCCGCCGACGCTCCGGTCGGCGCGATTTCCGACGCTCTTGACCACGCGACCGCCGCAGTCACCGACGCTGCGGAAGCGGTTTCCGACGCCGCCGCCGAGGCTACGACTCCCGCTGCGCCCGGCGCCAAGCCGAAGTTCTGGGAATGCATCAATCGAGAGAATGTTACGGACAGCAATATGCAGGACTGGAAGAGTCTTTGGAGAGAAGTCGGTATTTTCTGCCTGATCTTCGCGGTGATTTTCGCGATTCTTGGAAAAGAACCGAAAGACGTGGAAGACGGAGAAAAAGCTGAAGAGCAACAAGCTTGAGGCGTTCCCGATTAGACTTGCCGTCTTATTAAGACGGCTCTAAACGTCGCGCCCGCTCAAACGCGTTTGTTTGGGCGGGCGTTTTTCATTGATCCGCCAAAAAATTATGATAAAATAAACAAAGAATACGAGTTGTTTGCAATAAAAGCAAAGCAACAAAAGAACCTGTTATGCCGACGGGTATTTTTTTGTTGAAACGCGCTTTGGGACCGGGTCGAAATAGGAGGAGACGCGTAATCTTGAGTTTGTTTAACGCGTGTTGATTAGGAGCAAGCGACAATGAGACGAGATAGAAAGTTGCGAATAACGAGCGCGCTTTTGGCCGCGTTCGCATGTTTGTCGGCGACGTTTTGCAGCGTCGAGGCGTACGCGCAAGCTCGAGGGGGAACCGCCGCGGTCGCCGGCGAAGCGGACGTCGCGCAAAGCATGGGCGTCGGTTTAAAGAGTCGTTTCGCTTCCGGAGCGACGCCGATTCAACTTTCGCGCACGTCGATTATTCCCGGCACGCCGATGTCGGTTAATTCGACGATGAGCAATATTATGACGTCGGGGTCGAACTCCTCGTTCGGCGGCATCCTGGCGCGTTACGACACGTCCAATTTCGGGAAATTCTTCGGAACGGGAACGTTGGCTCCCCGCGCTACGAGCGCTCGGGTCGACGCGCTTGACAATTTGACTCAGGCCGACAACGAAGTCGAAAACATAGAAACCGAAAGAATGTATCCCCCGAGGTTGGTTCTCGATTTTCAGGAATACCCTATCCATTCGTTGAAAAAGAGCGACAATCAAAGGACGTTGACGACGCATATTGAAAACGTGCTTTCACGTTACGAATTTAATCCGGACGAAGAAGAAATCGACGTGTCGTTTAGCGGTTCCACCGTGTTTTTGCGCGGAAACGTCAAGTCCGGTCGTTTGGCTCGATTAGTCGAGAGCGTCGTCGGCATGCAGGCCGGCGTTGAGAAAGTCGTGAACGAACTTGACGTTCTGGAACCGGAGACGAACAACGTCGACGTGTTCGGTCGTCAAATCCATTGACAAATTCTTTTGCGACACGTCGTTAAAAACGGACGCGGTTCTCAGAGGAATCGCGTCCGTTTTCGTTTTAGTATTCTCTGACGTAGATCTCTGTGTCGGGAGCGTCCGAATCCGGCTGGAAATCGTCGAGGAAATCCATTTCGCTCGGTTTTAAGTCGTCCATGTCGACGATCGCCTGACTCCGTTGCGGAGCAAAACCGTTCGGTATTCCCGACTTCTTTTGAGGCGATCCGGCTTCCGGCCTTTCGCGCTGTTCGCCCGCAACGATCTCACGCAGCGTTCCTTGCGCGTCGTCCGGCTCCTTCTCCTCTTCTTCTCTCGCCCTTTGAGCGATTTGTTGCGATTGTCTCCGGAACAAATCTTCGTTCGTCTGGAAAGAATCGCGGGTTTTCGACGCGTCGGAGAAGTTTAAAGAGTTTGAGAGCCCGCCGATTTCGCGTAACGAAGAGGTCGACTCGCCTTCTTCGTTGCGCTCGTCGAGGTATTCTTCCGTTCTTTTGCGTTTAAGTTCGCGATAATAGTCGCTCTTCTCGCGGTTCTCTTCTTTGATACGTTCCGCGGCTGCTTCGTGACGAGCCTGCACTTCCTCTAAATACGAAGCGGAGCTGATCGAACGCTCCTCGGCGATATCTTCAAATTTCGAATCGTTAATATCGATCGATTCGCGCACGCGCGTTGATTTCGTCCGTTCTTCTTCCTCAAGCTTCGCTTTTTTTCGAGCCGAATATTTTTCCTGCAACGCCGCGATAGGATTCTCGACGTCTTCGCCAAGTTTCTTTTTCGCCCAACGAACGGCTTCCGATTCAATTTCGGAATCGTCGTCCCCGTCTTTCAAGGGCGTCGTCCCCATGACGGTCGTGCGGATCTCTTTGGACAGCGTCGCCTGACCCGTCTTGGCGTCTTTGAAAATCGAAAGAATCGTGATTTCTTCTTCAGGCTGATCGTATTCGCCAAGATCAAGATAAACGTGATAAGAATAGCCCGTCTCTTTGTCGAACTTTCGATGTTTTTTGTTGAGTTCTTCAGACGTAAGCACAAGTTGAGCGTCCGGTTGCGTCAGCGTAACGCCTTCGTCGACGCTGTAATAGACGTTGACCGTAAGATCGCCGTCGACGAGAATCGAACGCGTGTAATTGTTCTTTTTGAAGAAACGCACGACTCCCCCTTTGCCTCTTCGCAAAGGCAGGTCGGGATCGTCCGGCTTAAACGGATAGTCTTCCCAATAGTCTTCAAAAATCTCGACTTTTTCCGCTTTGGGATCGCCGAATAAGACGTATTTTCGCGGGCCGACGCTTGAACATCCGACAAGCGTGGTCGCGATAAAAAGTCCGAGCAAGACGAGGGTTAATTTGCTTTTCATGGCGAGTTGAAGATACTGAGCGTCTGAAAATTAAGCGCGACGTCGCGCGCAAACGACAAAAGAGAGCCGAGCGAAGGTTCGCTCGGCTTAAGACTGACGTCAACGACGGATCATTTCACGCGATACCAGCGCAGGAATTTAAAATGATCGTCTTCTTTCATCTGCGAGACGGGCGTTACGACGCGGCGCGCGGACGACTGACCGCGGATCGTGGAATCGGCGACGTCGTATCGTTCCGCCGTTTCCAGCGTCGACGATCTTGCGTCGGACAGTTCGTCGGATCCTTTCTTCTTAGAAGAAGATTGTTTTTCCGACTTTGTCGACGTCTTCTCCTGTTTTGCCGAACTTGTCTCCGCTTTTTCGCGCGTCTGCGAAGCGCGCGTCTTCGCCGGAGCCCTTTTGGTTTCCGTTTCACGCATCGCCACTCGCTCCGCTTGAGCCTTTTTAGGCGCGTCGTTGGACGTGTAATCGTCGTCGATGATTAAAACGTCTTCGTTAAGGCGAGGTTCCGGAGCGTCTTCGTTTTGAATTCGCGAGTTCGAGGAGCGAGCGGGCGATTTTTTCGAAGACGAAGGACTACTCGAGGAGGACGAGCCCGACGATCTCGACGGACGCGAATAGGGCGTCGTCGAATCCAGACCGCCTTCCGGACGCGAATCATAGTCGTTTTCAGGCCTGTAGCCCGGCAGCGTGTCCAGATCGTCCATCTTGTCCATATGAACGACCTTGTCGATAAGCCGTTCGGTTTTCTTGTCGCAATCGCCCCGATCGGTTCTGGGATCGTACAAGCCCATGTTCCCGTTGATCGCCATCGCGTCGTCAAGATTGATCGTCGTTTTAATGAACTCTTTACGCATCGTCTCTGCGTAGTCGGCGGAGTTGCGCATGATGCGCGGGGTCATGACGATGAGGAGTTCTTTTCTGGTTTCGATTTCCTGATCGTATCTGAAAAGCCAACCTAAGATAGGAACGTCGGACAGGTAAGGCACGCCGCGACTGATCTTTTCTTTTGCTGAGGTTAGCAGACCTCCGAGCATTACCGTTTCGCCGTCGCGCGCGCTGATCGCCGTCATCGCCTGAATGGTGTCGATTGATTTCGACTTGATGACTTCGCCGTCTTGCGAGTAGATCGGCGTGGCGTCGGAGTCGTTTCCTAAACTGGATTTTTCCGCGCCGATTTCCATGACGACTTTTCCGTCCTGGGTAACGCGCGGCGTAACGAGCAGAATCAACCCCACGGGCGTGTCGGTGGTGTTCATCTGAACGCCGTAGTTGGTGGTCGTCGTGCCGTTGATACGCGGTACGCGTTGACCGACCAAAATGAACGCCTGCTGGTTGTCCATAGCTGTTACTTGCGGTCTGCTGAGAACCTGGAGTCTGTTCTTTTCGCGCAGCGCGCGCAACGTTACGTCGATCGAACGGCTGTTGGCCGAAATGACAAATCCGCCGTAACCGAGCGACGAATTGCTCGTGCCCATGCCGAAGTTGTTAAGAACTTGCCCCGCGATATCTTTGGGATTGCTGACGTCCGTCGACATATTTTGACCCGGCGTGCCGGTAATGTTGAATCCGGGGTTGCCCGTAACGTTCGGACCGTTGGTCGTGATAACGCTTCGGTCGAAGGAGACGGAGTCCTGCAAGCCCGCCTCGATTCCAAATTCTTCCTGATTCGACAACGTAACCTCGGCGATGAGAACCTGGATGACCACCTGCGGAGGATCTTTGTCAAACGTCTCGATCATGTCGAGGATTTTTTCCATCTCGTCGGGAGCGGCGCTGACGATGATCGAGTTCGAGATCGACTCCGGAATAACGATTACCTGAGATTCGTAAAGCTGGTAGTTCGAAAGGACTTCGGAGGCCGTTTCCAACGTCTGCTTTTGAGTGAGGTAATCGTCGATCGCCTGCGCGACGACAAGCGCCTGAATATTGCGCAACTGCACGACGACTTCTTCGCGGTCGTCGGTTCCCGAATCTTTGACGTCCAGGGCGACGATGAGCGCGTCGATAATCGCCAGTTCTCTTGGCGCGGCCGCGGCGATGATGACGTTGGTTCTCGTGTCAAGTCCAAATCGAACCGGCACGAACGTTTCTTCTCCTTCCGCTTGCGGAATAGTCGGCGTCGTCAAGTTGTCGTCGGCGCTTGCAAGGAGCGATTGAAGCGTCTTCATAATTTGAGACGCGTCGCCGTGTCTGACCTGGAAGAATCTGATCTGAGCCTTTTTCGGAGCGACGTCGAGCAATTGGATAAGCTGCGCCATGAACTCCATGCAGTCTTCCGGCGCGGTTACGATAAGCTGGTTATGATAGACGTCCGCGCTGACGTCGACGTCCATCATAATTCCTGATTCGACGAGCTTCTTCCCGGAATCGTCCACGGAGAGCAATTCCAGGACGGGGAACTTGGCGGCGGACGTGTCGAGGGTTCCCTGCTTTGCGGGCAAGATCGCGTTCATGATCGTCGTCCGCATGTTTTCGGCGAGCGAATTTTTCAACGGGAACACGCGTTGCGACAGTTTTGTCGTCGCTTTATTGACGTCCAATTCCAGCAGCAGGTTTTGTATTTCGTTCCAGTCGTTCGGAGCGGCCTGGACGATTAACGAGTTGGTTCTTACGTCGGCAAAAGCGCGGATACGAGGCGCTAACCCGCCTGTTCCGGTCGTTTGAGGCGTTACGAACGTTTCGGTCAGCAACGCGGCGATTTCGTCGGCGGAAGCGTATTTCAGACGAACGACGCGGAACGTGCTGGATCCTTCGCTGATCGGCTTGTCGAAAAGTTCGATCAGGTCTTTCATGTCGTTAAACGCCTGTCCCCAGCCCGCGACGAGAATCGCGTTTGGATTTTGAAGCGCGTAGAATACGACCCGACCTTGTTTGGTCGTGAACATTTCAGCGTACAACGTCGTCAAGACCCCGTGAAGCATCGCGCAGTCGACGTGCTCGAGATTGTAAATCTCCGTCTGAATTTCGGCGATTTTCGCAAGTTCTTCGATCTGTTCGATCATCTGCTTGATTCTTTCGAACTCGGCGTCGGTCGCGTTGTCGATAATGACGACGTCGAGGTCCTGAAGAACCGTCGGATTAACGTCTTGAACAATCCCGATTCCGGCGGGAAGACGAGCGCCTTGATAGGTCTCGTCGTCGGAAATAGCGCCGAGTCCTTCGTCTTCCTGATAACTGACTTGTCGAACTACGGACGTCTGTCGGAGCGATTCGTCGCCGCCGCGATACGCCGTCCGAGTCGATTGCGAAGACGGAAGCGTCCGGGCGTTCTTTTGTTGCCCGTATTCGAAGATTTGTCTTAACTTATAGGAATCGCCGTTTCGGATCGGGATGAATTTTCGCACGTTTCCGTTGCGAAGAGGAGGCTGATCCATCGCGCGGAGCAGGACGAGCATTTGCGAGCATAAAACCGGATCGCCCTGGAGCGTCACCTGGTTATGGAGCGCGTCGATCGAGACTTCGCACGCGTGGAAATCGGAATCTTCGGGACGTTGACGTTTAACGAACCGATAAGTGACGATTTGACGTTTGGAATAAGGGTCGTTTGGATTGGAATTGCGGCGTTGCAGTCGATCTCCAAAGAGTTGCAACAGAGCGTCCTGGAGTTCCTCGACCATACGATGTTTCGGCAGATAGAGATTTTGGGGTTCTTCTCCCTGAATCCTGTCTGCAAACAGGCCGGCGACCGCGCTCGATTGACTCGCGGCAAACGCCTGAGGCGCGATTTTTCCAGGAGCGGCTATTTCCGAGTTATAACCGTCGATAGGGGAGACTGCGCCCGTTGAGACGCGCGCGTCCGGTTCGTTCGCGCGTTGAACGTCCGGATAGGTTTGCAGAGAGGCGAGAAACGCGCCGACTTCTCGCTGGTATTTACGGTTGGTGTTTACGATGATCGTGCCGCGAGCCGGATCGACGCTGTACATAATCGACGGATTGTCGGCAAACCTCTGATGGAAAAGGAGTCCGACGCTTTCCGCTTTGCCCGGCAAACACCGATATGCGACGACGTCGAGAATAGAGTCGTCGTTGTTTGAGATCTGTTGTAGCGCTTCCGACTGCCCCCAGATTGTCGCGGCGCTTTGAAGATCGCGTCTTGGCGCGTTCGACTGCTCGTCGTCTCCCGCTCCAAACGCGACGGCGTATTCCTGCCTGTCGGGCACGACGGCGCCTTCCGCTTCGTAAGCGACTTTTACGATTTCGTTTCGGTCGGGATCGTAGTAGTCTTTTTTTGGAGCCGCTTTTGTCGCACCCTGCTTTAACGAATTCGTCGCGTTGGTCGCGAGTCCCGCGTTTTCCTCAATATTTCCGGAGCCGCCGGACGCCAGAAACGCGTCGAAAAGCGGTTCGCTAAAATTGTTCAAGAGTTCTTCGCAAAGTTCGATCGCCTTTTCCGGACCGTAGACCGTTACCGTATTGTTCTTCTCGCTGTAACGCCAGGAAGTTTGATCGCGGAGTTTTTCCGGAAGCAATCGGAACAAAAACGTTCCAACAAGGGCGGCGTCTTTGTCGACGGGCGTGACGAACGTCTTTTGCACGCACCGTTCGTTGCGTACTTCGCCGAAAGCCTGCGAATAGACCGACGGGAGTTCTTCAATCTCCGTCGCGTAAACGGGTCTTTCTCGGACGGCCGCTTCGCTGGAATAAGAACTCAATCCGACGCGCGATTCGTTTTTAACCGCTTGCGGACGAGCTTGGTCTTCGACGTTTCGCGCGCTGTTCGCGGCGGAATTTTGCTCTTTCGGAGGAATTACGCGTTGCGCTCCCTGCGCGTTTCCGAGGGAGACGAGCGCGCCTATTCCAAAGACCAGGATCAAATTCCAAGCCGACGCGGCGAGGGGGAAACGTCGTTTAACGTCGGAACTCGGATCCCGACGAAAACCTGACAGCATTCGCGTCTTTAGTTTTTGTAACATAACCGTACTCTTTTTTTCAGTCCTGTCGTGAGTCGACGTTTGGTATGTCGACATAAACGCGCGGGACGTAAACGAGCAAAAACGAGCGGCGTTATCGCCTTTGACCAATCCTTTGAACTTTAAGTATTTCCGGACGTTACGTCTGCGCGACAGAGAATAATCGCGTAGTCGTCCGCCTAAAAACCCAAAAACGCTCGGGATAATAACTCGCCAATAGTACGGGAAAAAAGAAAAACGCTCAAGAGCAGTTTTAATAGAAAAAAAGCCCCCGATTTAAGGGGGCGACGCAAGTTTATGATGGAAAAGAACCTGTTTGGCGCGTTCACAACAAGTCGACGCGTCGCGAACTCGCCGAGGTAGCGAGAGTCGCGGCGCGGGGCGTTTAATTTCGACGACCTGGGCCGACCAGAGACAATTCGGAGTCGTTTAACGACAACTCGACGACGCCGACTCCGGACAGGAACGAAACGACGGCGGTTCGATCAAACGAAGGTCCCGACACTTTTTTCACTATGCCGACGCCATATCTTTTGTGACGAACGAACGAATTGACCTTCACGGAATTTGGATCGATTGTTCCTTGAGGCTTTTGATCTTGTTCTTCGTTTGACTTTCCAATTTCTGATCCAAGGGACACTGCGTTAGGAGAAACGGGGCGTCGAGGCTTTTTCGGCGGCCTGCGCCGCAACGTGATTTCGTCTCGATAGTCGATTTCAAAGTCGGAATCAACGATTTTTTCGTCTTCGTCTGAAAAGAACATTTCGCCGAATTTTTCGACAAATCGACCCGGCTTGTCGGAATACTCGGCGTACGCGTCTTCCGTCGTTTGCTCAGGTTCGTCGGCGTAATAGACTTCTTCGTCGATCTGTTCGTCCACGGCGTCGTAATCGTCGCCGCTCGGCTCGTCGACGAAATCGGGTTCTTCGCGTCGAAACGTTCTTTTCTTTTTTTCTGTAAACGACTTCCAGGGCAAGTCGTGTTGAGAAAAACGCCGAACGCGCGTTTCTTCATGTTCGAACGGATCGTCGTCCGCGTTTGAAGAGCGGCCGAATTGCCGTTCCCTATTGTCGAAGAATCCTTTTGGTCGATCGATCATTTTGGGCATGACGATATTAGCGTCGGGATCTTCTTCATTTTTAACCTGAATCGCGCTAAACCATTCGTCGACGTTTTGGTAATTTTCAAACCCGTCTTTGGGGAATTCAAAGAGGAACCTGCTTGACGTCGACGGCGAGAAACTGCCCCTGTATTCCCGGAATCGCGTTCGCGAGAGTCTCAGCTCCTCCTTGGCGCGCGTTAAACCTACGAAAAGCAGTCTGCGTTCTTCTTCGAGTTGTTTCTTGTCGTACAGGGAACGTTCGTGAGGAAGAACCCCGTCTTCAAGCGCGATAAGGTACACGATGGGAAATTCCAGTCCTTTGGCGGCGTGAAGCGTCATGAGCGACACGCGGTCGTCGTCTGAATTCCAGGAATCGACGTCGTTGACCAAAGCGATTTGTTCCAGAAATCGCCCAAGACGATCGACTTCCGCGTCAGGCAATAGGGAGTTTTGCCGTCGTTCTTCTTCAAGAATCGCAAATTCCGCGTCGAACTCGCGCACTACGGAAAGGAGTTCCTGGATATTGGCAAGACGTTGTTCGGCTTCTTCCGGCTCTGCGGAGAGCCTCAAATAATCGAGGTATTTCGTTTCGTTGACGAGCACGCTTAATACGACTTCAAGATCGTCGCCGTCGTCGATCGACTTTCTCAGCTTGTCGATAAGTTCGACAAATTTTTGAATCGATTTTCGAACTCTTGCCGTAACGCCGGGAATTTCGTCCGGTTTTCTCGCCGTTTCAAAGTACGGCTCGTCGTTCTGCCGGGCGTGCGCAAACAGGCGATTTAACGACGCTGTTCCTATTCCTCGCGCCGGAAGATTGACGACGCGTTTGAACGCCATCGAGTCGCTCGGATTATAGACGAGCTGCAGGTAGGCGCAAAGATCTTTGACTTCCTTTCGATTGAAGAATTCCAGACCTCTGACAAGTTGAAAAGGCACGTTATAACGTCTGAGCGCGTATTCGAGGTTTCTCGAAAGGGCGTTCATGCGATAGAATATCGCGTAATCGCGCGGTTTGCGCTTGCCGACGGCGATTTCGGTCGCAATTTCTGCGGCGATTGTTTCCGCTTCTTCCTGTTGATCGGCGCACAGAACGATCCGCGGCAGCGCTCCCTCCTTGTTGTTGGTGAAAAGGGTTTTGTCTTTTCTGAGAACGTTGTGTTTGATCAGGACGTCGGCAAGACGCAACACGCTTTTGTCGCTTCGGTAGTTTTGCTCGAGTAGGACGACGCGCGCGTCTTCAAAATCTTTCTCGAAATCGAGAATGTTCTGAATATTGGCGCCGCGCCATCCGTAAATCGATTGGTCGGGGTCGCCGGTTACCGCCAGATTAGGGTAGTCTTGCGAAAGAGCGCGCGCAATCGCATATTGAACGTAGTTTGTGTCCTGATATTCGTCGACGAGTATGTATCGAAAACGATCGTCCAGCTCCGCGCGAATATCCGGTTGTTCGTGCAAGAGGACGGCGACATGGAAGAGAAGATCGTCAAAATCGACGGCGTTGGCTTTTCTAAGCGCCGATTGATACGCGGGATAGGCTTCTTCGACGATTTTTCCCAGCGTGCTGCCTTCTTTGCTGCAATACTCGTCGGCGGAAATCAGCGCGTTTTTAGCCCAGCTGATTGCGGAAGCGATTTTTTGCGCGTCGACGTCTTTAGGCAACGACGATTTGGGAACGATTTCTTCAAGTAGTTTTTTGCTTTGTTCGGCGTCGTATATGACGTAGTTTTCTTCAAGCCCGACGTAATTTGCGTATTTTCGAAGCAAGACGGCGCAAAATCGGTGGAAGGTGCCGAGCCACACATGATTGCCCGGCGAGAGATTCGCCAGGCGCTGCTTCATTTCGTCCGCCGCTTTGTTAGTGAACGTCAACGCGGCGATTTGTCGGTCGTGAACTCCGTTTAAAAGAAGCCAGGCGATGCGATACGTTACGACGCGCGTCTTTCCGCTTCCCGGCCCGGCAAGGACGAGCAGGGGCCCGTCTTTGTGCGTAACGGCGTCTCGTTGCGCGTCGTTAAGACCAATGAGGAGCCGATTAATAGGATCGTCGAAACTGTCGTCGTAGATATCGTAGTTCATGATTGACGTCAAATTGTTCCGGCGCTTTTGTTGCGCCTCATAAATACAAAAAGAACCGGGGGAGTCAGCCTCGGTTCTTTTCTATTGTCGCTCGGTTAAGCGGAGCGTCTTTGCGTGTTCAGCGCGATAACTATTGGAATAGGCCAAAGGGGCTGAACGGCGAGGAAAACGGCGCTCTGGGCTGGCTCTTTTGATAAGCGCGATTCGGGACGTTCCGCGGATACGCGTTGTTTTGCTGACGAGTAGCGGCGGTTTGATTATTAGCGGGGCCGACGTTTGCCGTCGCGATCGGCTGATCGTCGGTGGAAATAACTTTTGGCGCAGAACTGACCCAGGTCAGGTTTTCTTCGTTCTCGTCGAACTCGGCGACAACCGCGTTTTTATCCGTCTGAGTTTTTCCAAGCGCTTCAAAATTTCCAGAAGAAATCTGAGCGGGCAAGTAGAGCGCGCGACCGTCTGTCGTTTCGATCTTGATTCTCGTCATGCCCGATTCGTTTTGGAGTTTCGAAGGATCGAACGAGATTGGAATAACGCAAATCTTTGCGGGACGCAACGCGCGTTGAGCGATATTGCATTCTATCGCTTTGGAATCGCTGACGACTCTCTTCAACGTGAATTCGTTCGTCGCGGAAACCACAATGTTCTTGGTGAGCTTTTCGCCGTTTGTCGTGAAAAAGGTCAGGGTCGAAGGGGAAACGCTCAGTTGAGCGCGAACGGAACCGGACACGTTGAGCGACAGAGGCGTTTGACTGTATGCCCCGTTAGACCAAAGCCGGACAACCTCGTTGAGGTAACCCGCCGACGCGTTTTCTCGGATGGAGACGGTGATCGTCGTTTGCGTTCCGTAACCGGAGCGAACCGCCTGACCGATTTGCACGTTTACGCTTGGGTTGGCGCACTCGGCGCGCACGACCGTTTCGTTTCCGGGGTAGAAGACGGTCGCGCGTTGCGATCGATTAGAGAGCGTCGACGCGTCGGAAGTTTCCGCTTTTGCGTTCACGATTTCGTCGACGACGAAGTTCATCTTGCTAGGCTCGACGCGCACGTTTTCAAGCACGGTTCCGACGACGTTGAGCGGAACTTCAAAAGTCACGCCTCCTCGTTCGAACGTTACAGTTACCGTCGCGTGACGCGCGCCGGTAAAGCGGATCGCGTCGATTTGAGCCGCGACTTCGCCTTTTTCGCCGGTCTTAAAGACGCGCTTTTCGGGGATAAACGCCTGCGTGCATTGACACGAGGTCCGAACGGCGACTATGCGGAGATCTTCCTTTGAGTTGTTGACGAAAACAAAGGAGTGACGCGGCGTCGTGTAACGCGGTATGCCTTTGAAGTCGTAGCTCGTTTCCGTAAAGAGACGATCGGGCGACCCGTATTGGGCGACGGCGCGATCGCTCGCAACCAAGAAAAACAGCGACGTCAACAGGAGTGGAACGATAGCGAACAAGCGGCGCATAGCAACCTCGCGTTTAACGCTGAACGCCGTCAGCCAAGCGAATCGCCGCCATTAACGGGGCGACGGCGCGAACAAACGACGCGCCGCTTGGCGTATTAGCGTTCAACGCTACTCTCCAAATCGAAATATTTTCCAACGCGCGGATCGCTATTAGCGAGGGTGACGACCTGCTTGTTTTGTAGTTTACGCGCGTTGGAAACAACGACGAATTTGATTATATGCGTACTGTCATTTTTGACAATACATATTATGCCTATTTTTTTTATTTTAACGTATAGACCGTTTATGACGGTCCTATACCCTCTCACATGGGGTTATCGTCAAGAACTTTCGCGATATTTGATTTTTTTCGCATAAATTGGTAAAAATGTGAGAATCGAATAAACCGACTTTAACGGGGGTATTTCCATTGAAGGGGCGTCGAGGTCTTTGCGTCGTTAGATTTACCGTTGTTCATATCGTGGCGTTCATTCTTTAGAACAACGGCAAAAAGCCGCCGCCGCGCTTTTGACGAACTTTGCTCTTTTTCTTCAAATTGGGCTTAACTACTCTTTAAGAAACTTGATAAATTCTTTATAATACATTGGGGCTTTAGCCTCGCTTTTTAAGAAAACGGACGCTTTAATCAGAATTTTTAGCGTGTTGGAGCGTCTAACTCTTGCCGCGACTTCGGAAAATTGCGCACGCTTTTTCGATTTGCGGACGCGAGCCTTTTTCGCTTTGCGCGGATTTTTCAACGGAATAGTTCGATAAAGCGGATTAGACGCCCTGATTGATTCAAGAAACGTCCCTTGTTTGTCGAAAAAATGAAAACCCCGTGCGCCCTCGAGTTTGCGAGAGTTTGCGGTTCCTACAGCGAGTGGAAAACAATCGTTCCCGACGAAGGACCTCGCGTTTTTTCGTTGCGAACGCGTTAACAATTGTTCGACGCCTTTTATTTTATTTGCGCGTTTGCGCAAGGAGATTAGGATGACGACTGGTTTTTTTCAGTTTTTTAATGCCAAAACTCAATCGAACGCTTCGAAAAAAGCGCGCGCCGGTCGCGACCGTTCTCCTTTGAAGCCTCGTCGTCTGCTGACGGAAACCCTTGAAGAACGTCAGCTCCTCGCCGTCGACGCGTTTGGCGCGAGCGCCTTGCTTGCGACGACCGCAATCGCAAACACTTACAATATCTCGTCGTCGGACTACTCTATCGACGCGATCAAAAGCGCGATTCAGGACGCGGCGAGCAAGCCGGGCGACGACTTAATTCGCATTCCTGCGGGCTCCCTGAGTTTCTCGTCCGCTTCCGACACGATCACCGTCGACTACGACGCCGACCAGTTCGGTTCGATTACCATAGAGGCGGTCAGCGAAGACGTTACGATCGACGCGAACGGTTTAGGTCGCGTCTTCACCATCAAAAACGGCGATTTGATCTTGAACTCGATCAACATTACCGGCGGTTCCGCCGATTACGGCGGGGCGATCGCGAACGCCGGCTCGTTGACGTTGAAAAACGTCAAATTGACGGACAATACGGCGATCGTTTCCGGCGGCGCTATTGCGAACAAGGGCGTTTTGGCCGTCCAGGATTCTATTATTACCGGCAACTCGGCGCAAGAGGACGGCGCGGCGATTTACGACGGCGATTTTGACTGGCCGGTCGCGACTGGGCCTGAGTGGGTCTCCGATATTCCCGATCAGGTCGGCGAAAAAGACGGAACGATTACTCTTAATCTCAAGGATTTCGCCAACGACGGCGACTGGACTTACGGCTTTACCTGCTCGAATCCCGACGCGGCGATTTTCTCTGCGGAGCCGACCCTTGTCGACGGCGTGTTGACGATGAAATTCATTGGCCAAGACGCATATAATTCTATGCTCGACCTTTCCGCCGTCGATTTTACTGTGACGGTAAGCGACGGAACGACGACCGATTCTCGGTCGTTTAAGGTTTCGCATAAGAGCGAAGCGGCGTTTTCGATTTCGGCGGTTCTCTCAAATATGTCGTACGACGATATTGACGAAGAATACTATACCGAAGTGCGTGAAGGAAAGAAAATCGTAAAATGGGGATATTGCTCGGACACAATACCTGCCCCTGAAATAGTCGACATTAATAGTTCCGATTTATACGTGCAGATTTGGGCCAGCGACCATTGTTTCAACGACGGTGAGTCCGACGTCGCTTGGGACTCTGGAGACAATTACATCATTTCGGGATATCAGCTGATTATCCAGCTTGAGAATGCCAGTCTTGTCGAATCTCACGCAGTTGACGACTTTGGAGCGAAAGCCTATGACATTGCCGATTTAGGGGATGGAAAATATGTTATAAGCGTCGGTTACGACGCGGTTAATGGCGCGCCTTTTGGATATAACGACGCTCTTATGGTGGATATGTTAAAGATAAAGGCGACAAAACCTGAGCAACCGGTGAGAGTTGACGTTTTTCAGTATTCGACAGTTGTTACGAAATCGTCTGTGATGCGTATACATACTGTACATACAGCGTCGGGGGATGAGAAAGTCGTTGAAAATATCAATCCGTCGCAGATATTCTTTTCCGGCAGTATTTCTGGGTCGACCGATCCTTATAACCCGCGTATGGGACAACCGTATGACGAGGCTTCTTCCGCAGTAGAAGGCGAAACTTCGTCTGCGATTGGAGATTACGCGTTAAACACGGCCAATTCCACGTACTCGACGTCGATTTCCAACTCGCTTATCGCCAATAACACTGCGACTTCGGGTTCCGGCGCCGTCTATGTCGGAACGGGGAAGGCCGCGCAAATTTACAACACGACAATCGCCGACAACTTGGTTGGCGAGGCCGCCGTTTACGTCGAAGGAACCGCCCTTGTCGCGAACTCGATCGTCGCGCTTAACTCCGTCGCCCCGTTCTCGGGTTCCGTTTCCGGATCGAACAACCTCGTCGACGCGACCGTCGACGGTTCCGTAACTTACGATCCTGCCAAGCCGCTCTTCGAAGTCGACGCCTATACTCTTGCCGTCGATTCGCAAGCCGCGAATATTGGATCCGCGGAGTACGCTCTTGATATTGACGGAGCCGCGCTTACCAAAGATCTTGCCGGAAACGACCGTATTAGCGCTATCGTCGACGCGGGCGCGTACGAATATCAGGGATCCGCTCCCGAAGTGCCCGCGACGCTTACCGTTTCCGATTATGTTGATTCCGGTAAGAATCCGACGTTGACCTGGTCCGCTTCCGAAAGCGTCGACGGAGTCGACGGATATTACGTCTATTGCGGCGACGATCTGATCGCGACCGTTACGGAGACTTCGCTGGCGAATCTTGCCGGCCTCGTTACGTTGGTGGACGACAGTTCCTACACGTTCAAAGTTTCCGCGTTTAACCTTTACGGCGAATCAGCGAGGCGTACGGTCGATATTGACACGACGATCGCGCCCGTCGCTCCGACCGGTCTTGAGTTTGGCGCTTACGCAAACGGCTCCGCGACGTTGACCTGGACTCCGGTTTCGAACGCCGTTTCGTACGTCGTTACGTTGACGAACGTTGACACGGGCGACGAGTCTGCGTTCGACGCGTCTGAGGCGAGTTATACGTTTACGGGACTGAGCGACTTCACGAACTACTCCGCCACGGTAACGGCGGTTAATTCCAAAGGCGTCGCCGTTTCTGATCCGGCGACGCTTGACACGACGGTTGCGCCTGCTGTTCCGACCGGGCTCACCGCGACGGCGTATACCGGCGACAACACGTCGACTCTTACCTGGAACGCCGTCGACCACGCCGACGGATACTACGTCGCGCAAAAGGACGGCGACGAATGGAAGTTCGTAACTTCTACGTCGGATCCTACTTGCCTGATAACCGATTTGGCGGACAATTCGTCCTACACGTACGGAGTCGCCGCCTTCGCCGTTAAAGACGGATCCCCGTTAGCTTCCGGCTATGCGGAAGTGGCGATTATCACGACGATCGCCCCCGACGCCCCGACGAATCTCGAATGGGTTGGCGCTTACGCCGACCATTCGGCGACGCTTCAATGGGCCGCTTCCGAAGGCGCGGTTGGTTACCGCGTCGCCTCTCTTCAAAACGGCGAATGGACGGTTGTCGGCGAAACGACCGGCGTCAACTATACGTTCCAAGGCCTGATCGACAATCAAGAGCTGACTTTTGGCGTCGCCGCTTATTCCGAACTTGGAACGCAAAAGCTTTACTCCGACTACGCTTCGATCGATCTCAATACGGTCGTCGCTCCCGCCGTTCCCACGAACGTTCGCTTTGCTGAATATACGGGCGGCACAAGCGCGAATTTGACGTGGACCGCTTCCGTTGGCGGCGCGACCGGCTATAACGTCGAGCGACTCGACGGCGGCGATTGGATTCTTGTCGGAGCAACCCCCGACACGAACTTTGCCGTAGAAGTTGAAGAAAACTCCTTCTATACGTACCGCGTCGTCGCGTTCAATACTGTCGGCGAAGCGACGGCTTTCGCCGCTCCGAGTTCTAATGCGAATCTCGACACGCTGGTTCCGCCGCAGGGAGAAATTACTGTCGTAGCGTCCGATTATGATTATGCGACCGGCGCCGCAACGCTTACGTGGACGAATCTCGACCACGCCTCCTACTACGTCGTCGAACAAAAGACGTCCGATGAAGCCGAATACACGATCGTCGACGCGAACGTTCCTGCCGGGACAGAAGCTACGACGACCTACAGCCTTGCAGACTTGTTGCAACACACGACGTATCAATTCCGCGTAACGGCTTACAACGCCAAGGGAGCCGGAAGCGTCGGCGTTTCCGACGAGTTCTATACCAACGCTCCCCCTACAAAGCCCGTCGCGTCGTACGTTTACGATTCCGTCAGCGCGTCCGCAACGATTACTTTCTCGTCCGAATACGCCGACAAATATATCGTTACTAACGCGGACGGCGCCCAATTGTACGAAGGATCGGACGGATATTACATTGCGACCGGTTTGGCGGAAAATGAAATATATCCCTTCTACGTTGTCGCGACGAACGACGTCGGAGCTTCTGAGACGACGCTCGTGTCGGTCAATACGGCGGCGGTGCCGCACGCTCCTACGGGTCTTATAGCGGGCGAATACGCCGACGGCGCCGTTATTCTTACGTGGAACGACGTTGACGCCGAGACTGGATATCGCGTCTACGTTCAGAATGGGACGAATTGGGAGCAGGTCGGCAACGAACTTGCGGCGAACGTTACTCAGGCTCAAGTAACGGGTCTTTCCGACTACGCGTCGTATACGTTCTGCGTCGCGGCGTTTAACGAAGTCGGCGAGTCGGATAAGTCCGTTTCCGTCGTCGTCGACACAACGGTCGCGCCCGCCGCTCCAACCGGGTTGACGTTCACTTTTGGTTCCAGCGCGACGTATCAGGGCGACGGCAAAGCGACGTTCGTATGGAACGCCGTTGACCACGCCTCCGGCTATCAAATCCAACAGAAGGGCGAAGACGGAACCTGGACGGACGTCGCGTCGATTACGTCCGCAAGCTACAATATTACAGGTCTGGACAATTACACGACTTACGATTATCGCGTCGCCGCGTACGCGCTTCGCGGAACCGAGCGATTATATTCTCCTTACGCCGAAGCGAGTCTTTCCACCGATTGGATTCCGACCGCTCCTCTTACTCTGTCGGTAGGCGAGTATGACGCCGCGTCGAAGACCGCCGTTTTGACGTGGAACGACGTTGAAGCCGCGACGAATTACAAGATTGAACAAAACGTCGGCGGCGTTTGGACGAGCGTTGGAACGACTTCCGAGACGACTTATACGCTCGATCTTGCCGACAATACGAACTATGTGTTCCGCGTCGTCGCTACGAACGAGATTGGCGACGGTTCGTCCGATATCGTTGAGTTCTTCACCGCCGCCGCGCCTGCCGCGCCTACCGTTAGCGGCAGCTATGATTCCGCGACCCATTCCGCGACGATTACGTTCAGTTCCGCCTATGCGACGTCTTATACCGTAACCGACGACAAAGGGACGCCTCTTTATTCCGGTCCGAACACGAGCGTCGTCGTCGAAGGACTTGAAGAAAACGAGACGTATCAGTATGTTGTCGTCGCGAGCAACGATCGCGGCGATTCTCCGGCGACTACCTACTCGCTGTATACGGCGGCTGTTCCCGCCGCGCCTACCGGACTTGCGTTTGGCGAGTACGCCGACGGTTCGGTCGACTTCTCGTGGAACGCCGTCGACGCCGCGACCGGGTATCGCGTGTACGTCTTGAACGGTTCGACTTGGGATAAAGTCGGAAACGACCTTACGACCAACGCCGTTACTTTGACGAATCTTTCCGATTACAACGTCTACGCGTATTGCGTTACGGCGTTCAACGGAGAAGGCGAGTCGCTCCAAAGCGCGCCCGCGACGCTTGACACGACGGTTACGCCCGACGCGCCTGTCGTTTCTGTAACTTACGGCGGCGGCGACAAGTATCAGGGAGACGGAGCCGCGACGTTGATATGGGACGCCGTCGACCATGCCGAAGGTTACTATGTCGCTCGAAAAGACGGCGGCAAATGGACGTTCCTCGAGAAGACAAACGGCCTTGCGTTCGACGTTTCCCGCATGGAAAACTTCTCGACGTACGAATATGGAGTCGCTTCTTACGCGACTCGTTACGGCGAAGACCTTGTTTCCGAATACGCGTCCGTCTCCATCGACACGACGTGGATTCCCGAGGGCGAAATTGCGTTGACGGTCGGCGCATACGACTATGTCGCCGACACGGCGCCCGTCTCCTGGACGAGCGTGGAGCACGCGGACGGTTATCGAATCGACGTTACTGACGCCGACGGCAATTTGACGTTTACGACGACGGTCGTTGGCGGGAGCTACGACGTTCCGCTTTCTGACAACGAGGCGTACGCGATTCGCGTTACGGCGGTTAACGCGGTTGGCGACGGATCCTACGACGAAAAATCGGTCTTTACGTACGCGCCTCCCGCCGCTCCGACTGACGCCGCGTTCGGCGAATTTGTCGCGGAGACGGGCAAGGCGACGATTACGTGGACCGACGTTTCGTTTGCGGAATGGTACGAAGTGAAGACGACGATCGACGGTTCGGAAGTTTCCGTTCAGACCGACGTTCCGTATTACACCGTCGAGGGGCTTGTCGAGGATACGGAGTATACGTATTACGTCCGCGCGTGCAACCATATTGGCGAAACTTCGGTAGAAGGTTATTCCGACTGGGTAGAGGTTACGCTCGACACGCACGCGGCGACCGTTCCTAACGCTCCCAGCGAATTTGCGCTCGTCGATTACGACGAGGCGACCGTTACCGCCAGGCTCGTCTGGAAGGATAATTCCAGAAACGAAGAGCAGTTTATTATCCAACGCTCTTTTGACGGAGAAACGTGGACCGACGTCGCCTACGTGGCCGCGAACTCCACATCCTGCGCCGTTTCGAATTTGCAACGCGGCGTCACCTATTACTACCAAATCGCGGCGTCAAACCAATACGGTCAATCCGAATGGGTTTCGCTTGAATACGCGGTTCCTTCCGGCGTGCCCGCCGCTCCGACCGACGTAACGTTCAGCGAATACGACGACGAAAACAAAGTTTTCAACATGTCGTGGACCGACAATTCGACGAACGAACTCTACTTCAAAGTCGAGTACTCCACCGACGGCGAGACGTGGGGCGGCGCGCGAACTGTTTCCGCCGACGAGACTTCTGTCGAATGGGTCAATTTGACCGAAGGTCAGACGTATCATTTCCGCGTTTCCGCCTGGAATAGTTACGGCGTCTCCGACTTCGCGACCGGCTCTTATCAAATTCCGATCGACGGAAAAGTTACGCCGGCCGCTCCGTCCGGGCTTGTTTTTGGCGACTACAATTTCGACACGCGCACGGTCTCCATGTCGTGGACGGACAACAGCTCCGACGAAAGCGACTCCGCCGACGTCTTTGTCGTCGAATACAGTTTTGACGGACAAACGTGGCGTAGCGGCGGCACGACCGCCGGCGACGTAACGTCGCGCGTCGCGACCGGTATGATCGCCGACCGCGAATACTACTTCCGCGTTTGCGCGCGCAACGCGGCGGGCGATTCCGATTGGACGACCGGCGTCTTCAGCGCGACGACGACGATTGCCGCGCCGAGCGCTTTTGTCGTTGGCGACTACTCCGACGGAACGTTGAAGACCTCGTGGTCGTACGACGGAACTCTTTCCAGCGACGGCGGTTTCATCGTTCAGTACTCTTTCGACGGCGACACGTGGAGCCGCGCCGGCAACACCGCGTCCGACGTTTCCGAATGCGTCGTTTCGAACGTTTCTCCGAACCGAACGTATTACTTCCGCGTCGCCGCGTACGACGGGGCGGTCTATTCCGACTGGACGTACGGCGAAGCGTATACGACGCCTGCCGACGCTCCGACCGCTCCTTCCAATTTGACGTTCTCCGAGATCGAGAATAAATCGGTCGAGATTTCGTGGACCGACAATTCGAAGACGGAAACCGGTTTCAACGTTCAGTACTCGATCGACGGCGGCGAAACCTGGCTTTCCGCCGGAAACACGAGCAAGGATATCGCGAAAAAGACGTTTGCGCAGCTTCGTCCCGGAGTTACGTATCAGTTCCGCGTCCGCGCGTTCAACTACGGCTCCAACGGTTCTTCCGCTTCCGATTGGACGGTCGGCGAACTTGTTGTTCCGCAGTCTTCCAACGCGCCTAACGCGCCTACCGACGTTACGATCAATAATTACGACGCCGCTGAGAAGACCCTTGTCGTCAACTGGGTCGACAACTCGAACAACGAGAAAGGGTTCCGCGTTCAGTACTCCTATAGCGGAGCCGATCAATGGTACGTCGTCGGCAATCTCGCGTCCAATGTGACGGAACGTTTTGTCACGGGTCTTGTCTCCGGACGTACGTATCAGTTCCGCGTCTGCGCGTACAATGACGAAGGCGCTTCCGACTGGGCCTACAGCGACGAATTCCTTGCCGCCGGCGTCTCGGAAGGATCTGGCGCGATTCTTGACGATTCCGACGACGATATGTTCGACCTTCTTTCGAACACGTTAGTCGGCGCGGAAGCCGTCGACGCGTATTTCGCCAATTACTTTGAAGAAGACGTCTGAGATTCGTGTTTGAGCGGATTGTTTATTAGTCGGACTTGGATTTAGCGCAAAGGACGTTCGCGTGAAGCGAGCGTCCTTTGTCGTTTCCTGGAGCTTGAATTATCCGGAAGTGTCGACGTAGTTCCTAACGAGAGGGAAGGTTACAGATTCGTTTGTCCTTTGGGAGAGGAACGCGTTAGGGCGAGACTTTGTGCAAATCGTTTTTTTAAGACTGTTGCGGCAATGCGTCGACTGATCTGTCGTTGACGCGGGGCGTTTCGATCGGAAGGGTTTCACTTTCAGCTATGAAAAAAGGGGCCGCCAATCAAAAACGATCGGCGGCCCCCGAATCCTTACGATTATCGACGCGTCAGTAATCAAAAGTGCCGTCCCAGTGTACAAACGCCTCGACTGCGTAGTATTCCGGCAAACCGATTCTGTTATACGCGGCCGCCGTGGCGAGATTTCTGTCTTCTGCGCGTTGCCAGAATTCTCGCGCGTCGTCTCCTAAGAACAGCGCCCCGTCCTTCTGCGAAGCGTGTCTGAAAATCGCCTCTCGTTTTTTCTCAGAATCTTTTGGCGAAAGGGGCACGGCGATTTCAATTTGGTCGAGAGGCCATTCTTGCCATGCGCCGCGATAGAGCAAAATCTCCGGAATCTTTTTGCCCTCTTTTTTCATTTGTTCCAGAACGGAAAAGACGACCAGAGCGCAAACGCGATGGGTGCCGTGCGGATCGGACAAGTCGCCCGCGACAAAGACGACTTCCGGATCGATCGATTCAATCAGGTCTCGAACCATCTTTCTGTCTTCTTCCGACGCCGGTTTCTTTTCGACGGTTCCCGTGTCGTAGAACGGCAAATTCAGAAAATGAACGCGTTCTTCGGGGATTCCGCAAACGCGATCCGCCGCTCGCGCTTCGCTCCAACGTATGAGACGTTTGAGATCGAGAGATTCCCTGGAATCGACGTCGCCGGGTTTTTTTTGAAGCAGCGGGGAAATAATCTTTGACTCGACGAAGTTCTCGAAATTCGCCGAACCTGCCGTTTCGCATTTGTTATCGCCAAGTCCGTACTCTCGGTTGATTTCGACGAGCAGGTCGCCGATTCTCCGCGCGTCGTAATCGTTGACGGCAATGTTTCCGCTTGTCATATACGCAACGTGGAGTTCGTGTCCGTCGTCGACAAGCCTTATCATTGTGCCGCCCATGCTGATGACGTCGTCGTCCGGGTGAGGGCTAAACGTCAGCACACGTCTCTTTTCCGAACCGCACGGATGAAGCGCGATCGTGCCCATCATCTGAGTAAACACGCGCTCCGAAACGACGGACGCCGGACCGACGTCGCGGAGCAGGGAGTGAAGACCGTGCGCTCGGAAATCAGAGTCCGTCAGTTTAAGCAACGACTTGCCCGATTGTTCGCATAACCATAGCGCCGCGCGTTTGACAAGCGAATCGTTCCATTCGACCCGCCTTACGCGCCATGGCGTCGCGACGTCTTTAAGAGCGGAAGCCGCGTTTTTGTCGACGATGAAAGAGACGTCGTCGTGAGTGCGAAGCCACCCCGCGGGAATATCGTCGGAGATTGGATCTTCCAGCGCACGCTGAATCACAGACGCTTTTTTATCGCCAAAGGCCAGAACGACGATTTTTTTCGCTTCGAGCATCGTGCCAAATCCGATCGTCAGACCGTGAGTTGGAACGTTCGATTCGCTGAAAAATAAAGACGCCGCGTCGAGACGCGTCTGGTGGTCGAGCGTGGCGAGTCTTGTTCGACTCTTTTTCGACGTGTAAGGTTCGTTGAATCCCACCGCTCCGTTGACGGCGACCCCAAGAAGGAGAAAATCAAGACCGCCCGCCTGGGCGATTTCTCTTTCGTACTGAAGACACGACGTCTCGAGGTCTTCTGAAGAAACGTTTGCGTCAAAACAATGGACGTTTTTGAGTTGGACGTTCGTTTTACTGACGAAGTTTTCCAGGAGCCAGCGTCTCAAACTTTGAAGCCGATCGGAATCGACTCCGTAGTACTCGTTGACCATGAAAATATGGACGTTTGAGAGGTTTAGCCCTTCCTCTTCGTAAAACCGAACGAGCTCCTGATAAACGCCCATAGGACTCGAACCCGCGACAAGCCCCAGCGCCGCCGACTTGCCGAAAGCGTTGCGTTCGCGAATAAGATTAGCGATTTGTCGCGCCGCGTACTTACTCGCGTCGGCGTTCGATTCAAAGACAAGAGTCGGCGCTTCGACTCCGCGCGCCGAAAACGGTTCGCGAGCAGGAAAGTGTGTTTTTGACATTTTTTCGAGGACTGATGTTAAAAATTTTTGTTTGTAGTGAATTTAAGGATATGGGGAGAGGGATAAATTGGCAATTCTTCATAAAAGGGTTGAATTTATTTCTCGCCCCCTCGAAAAAATCCGCGACTGCATTATAATATATAATCGGGTCAGCGACTAGGTAGATTTGTCGAGTTTCTTCGAATCTTCCACGACTTCACGGAGGCGTCGCGAGCGCGTTTCCCAGTTGGAGTTCGTTGTTTTTTCGCGTTTTTCGCGTACCATACAAAAGAGGTTATATTCTTCAGCCAACCCATGACGCATGTCGTTCCCTTTTGAAAACGCCTGCGTCGAGACGCCGAGAGGCGATGAATAACTTTCGAATAGGCAAGGATTAACATGAGCAAATATTTTAGAATGATTAGTTCGGCTAAGCTCTGCGCCGCGTTGTGTTTGGTCGGTTGCGCCGCTTTTATCGGATGCGACAGGGATGAAGATTTCGTCATGCCCGTTGACGACGAAACGACGGAGACGACTGACGATTCTGAATACGAAGCCTGGGTGCAGAGCTTTAGCGAAGAGATGAAGAAGAGCGGTTCGCTTGAATCCGGCGGCGTCGTTATGATTCCGGGCGCGGCGGGAACAACGGGCGCGGCTCCCGCGTTCAATTTCGCCGCAGCCGCAACAACGGGCGCGGTTCCGACGTTCAATTTCAACGCGGCCGCCGCCGCGACGACCGGTTCGGCCCCTGCGTTCAACTTCAACGCGGCCGCCGCTGCGACGACAGGGGACGCCCCAGCGTTCAACTTTGCTCCGCCGGCCTCTAATAAATCGTTTGATTTTGGCGCGGCCGCCACCACTTCCGACTC
>JAFZNK010000190.1 GCA_017550965.1 Thermoguttaceae bacterium | reverse complement strand
GCCGTCCGGCCCTCCGCGGGGCACGTATTTCTCCCGACGAAAACTGACGCAGCCGTCGCCGCCTTTGCCCGCTATTACTTCAATGGCGACTTCATCGACAAACATCGTCGACTCCTTTCCAATAGTTCCGTTGATATTCAAATTGAAACGCGCCGTCGTCGACAATACGACCGACAATCTTCCGCGCGTAGGACGCGCGACGTTTCGTTAGGTTCCGGGCGCCGTTAAAAAAAGGGGACGACGAAACGCCATCCCCTTCATACTTTCGATGCTTTTGTCAAGCTTAACGCAATATCACGCGGTAGCCTTTTCAAAAACGTTGATACGACGACCGCCTTGATCGAAGGTAACGACGCCGTCGATCAAAGAGTAAATCGTGTAATCGTTGCCCATGCCGACGCCCTTTCCGGGATGGAAATGCGTGCCGCATTGACGAACGATGATGCTTCCGGGTTTTACCGTTTGTCCGCCGTACGCTTTGACGCCGCGGCGTTGTCCGTTCGAGTCGCGACCGTTGCGGCTGGAACCTTGACCTTTCTTGTGAGCCATTGCACTGCCTCAGTATTGCAAACTACTAAACTAACTCTATTCTCAATAGGGACCGTCGCGTCGTTGACGTCGCCTCCGGTGAAAAGACGCCGTCGGTCTTAAAAGGCTACGACGGTCGACCTTAATTCCCTTTTTGAGGCCTTCAAACGCTTCGACCGAAACCATTCGGCGAAACGCCGCTTTGATTATTTCGCTCTCGACCGCGGCCTCGTTTCACAACGTTTGCCGACGCTCTTCAGACGAGCGAGTAATCGAACGCATATCAGGCGCTAAACAATTTCCGGCATTTTACAGGTAAACCCACTGGAAGTCAAGTTCCCCCGGCAAATTATTATAAATTTCTTTTCCGCCGTGCGAACTCTCGTCGCCGGGATTGAAGAAGTTCAATTTCAGAACTTTGCGCATAACTTCGCGACCCGAGCCAATTTGCGTCGAATCAGAATCTTCGGAAAATTCCCAGCGAAGCGCGTTGGTCAAGCCGCTGATATAGACGGAAAATTTGTCGATACGAGGATCGACGTCGGTCCAGGTCGCGACGCCCCAAACCGTTTCGCCCGGCTTGATCGTGCGAGAGGCCATGTGAATAGAGTCGACGAATTCCTGACTGCCGCGCCCCTCTTTCTTAGCGATTTGAACGACCGCGAGAGGAAGATATTCGTCGTAATAAACGCCTTCTTCAGTTCCTTTGCTCTGACCGTAGAAAAGGCCGTCTTCTTTACGCTCGTAAACGAGCCTGTCCTGAATCGAAGAAGACGCGAAAACAAAACGAGGAACAAAACGAACCGCGCCTTCTTCGTCGTCGGCGGTTCGCGTGATTTTTTCCGGTTTATAAACGCCTTCGAGATTGTTCGAAGGAATCTGATACTTGCCGTTGCCGTCGGAAACGTCGGGCTTCGACTCAAACGAAGCGTCGTAGACGGAGTCAAGTTCTTTCAGATCCTTGACAAGCTTGGCGCTGAGACGCTCGCCCGTGTTCGTAACGGAATAAACCATGTACCACACGCGTTTCGTCTGCAACTTCCCGTCTTTGGTCGGGAAATTCACGTCAATCGTGCGAATATTCTTGTATTTGAACTGGAGTTGCCAAATTTCCTTTTGGAATAAAAGGTCGCTCGCCCAGGAATAATCGTTCACATTGCCTTTCGCGTCTCTCGTCCCCGCCGACAGAATCTCGGGAACGTCGCTCCATTGGAACGTCTCTTCATAACCGATAAAAGTCGGAACTGGACGCATAGCGGCGGAACCGTCCCCTTGCGCGTAAAGGGCCGCCGCGTTCACGACGAGGAACAAAGAAACGCAAGAGAAACACGCCAACGACAAAACACGGCGATTTCGTAGGAGATCCGGCGCTGTTCTATTCATAAAATTGACAGTCATTTCTACGCTCAATTACGATTATCGATCTAATTAGATTTTGCACGTGCGCATGCGTCGACAAAAAACTCTAAACAAAGAGCCGCTTATACAACGCCGCTTACATATAGTATAATCCCGTCGAGGTCGTCCCGTCAATAAAATATTGCTGTTACAATCGTCTTTTTTGGGATTTTCGCAAATTCAATCGTTAGAAACCAAACAATCGGCGCCCAAACAGGACGGCCGATATACGCGTCGCGTAATTCAAGAGAATCAAAGGAAAAGGACCGTTACGCCCCCTCCGCCCGGCAGAAAATAATCTTCGCCCGTCCAGATTTCCCGAACGAAGGAGGAACGGCGCGCCCAGTCTCGAACCTGTTCTCTTAAAACGCCGCGTCCCTGACCGTGAATCACCTCAAGCGCCTTGCCGCGATAACGCCCCGACTCCACCGTCCGACGAAGATATTCCAACGCCGCGTCGGGACGACGCCCATGAAGATCGATCGACGCGTCCGGTTCAAATTTACCGATCATCGACGCCTCTTACAGATTGCATAATTGTTATAAAACAACGAACGCGCTTTCGACTCGGCTCAAAAACGCGTTCGGGAAACAATTCAGCGCGAGTAGGTAAATTTTTCGCTCCATACGGGAAGAATCACGCTGTCGTTAGCGCATTTTTTACACGCGTCGTACCCGTACGCGTAAGACCAGCGCCATTGATCGATTGCGTGTCCAAGTTCAAGAATGTGAGACAACAGCGTCGACTTCGGCTTCAACGTCTCGTTGACCGCCTTGGGCACGTCAAGCCCGACGGCAAGGTGCGGAATGAACGCGTCGATCGGAGCTTCCGCCTTTAACTGATTGACGTTGCACGCGTCGCCGACGTGGAAAATCACAAAATTGCCGGACTTCGGACCGCAGTCAATCTCGTAAGTCGTAACAAATTTGACAAGTCTTGCGTTGTGATCGACCAACCTTGTTTTAATCGCGCAGTCGCCAAAGACGTATTCTCGCCCTTCTTCCGGCGTTTTCCATTCGTTGTCGATAAAGTTCGTCACCACCGGCTTGCCGGCTTCCGCAACCGCGTTGCAAAACGCGTCCGTATAATGGTCGCCGTGTTTATGCGTCACGAGAAGGAAATCGATCAGGGGAACGAGCTCGGCGGCGCGGCGATGTTTAATATCGATCGCAAAAGCTTGCGTCGGGGTCTTGACGACGTACCCCATATTGTAGATATGCCACAAAACGACGCTTCCTTCCGGAACGGTCGTCTCTTTGATTTCGCCGATCGCCTTTTCAAACGACGCGTTCAGATACCGCAGAATCGCCCGTTCCTCCTCCCACTTTCGCGCCTCGTCCGCGTTGGAACGAAAATATTCTCCAAACTCAGCGGCGCGAAGTCGATCGACGGAACGCTGAAGCGTTTCACACGCCGCCAATCGTTCCGGCGTTACGTTGGACGCGGAAGTGGCAATCATGGCCGCGATCGCCGCTTCCGCTTCTTCCGCCGTCGGTTCCACGACGCCCGCCCTGACTTCTTCGGCCCAATTGACGGTTCCTGAAAGAACGGTCAAACAAGGAATTGAAACAGCCGCCTGAAGAAAGCGTCGTCTGCTCAACAAAGCCGTTTGGTAATCGCCGTTCATTATCGAATCTCCTTTTTGGTTTCGAGTTCACTTGCGTCCGGCCAGACGATGATCCAGTCGAAAAGCTTCTTGTTCGGTTATAGGAATCAACGCTCCCACCGAGTACCTATTCCCGACAACCCTGCCGTATTTCTGTCGCAACTCCAACGCGTTGTAATTCAAAAAATCGTATAATCTGGGATCGGGTTCGCTTGCAAGCCAAATCTCGCTAAAAGCCGCCGCCTTGGCGTCGTACTCCTTCTTGTTGCCATGTTGCCAGTTACGACCGGGAAATCTGCGCACGTCTCCGTTAAAAGCCGGACTAATATGGTACAGTTCGTGCATTATTGTGTCTATTTTCTCGCGAATCGACAAGTTAAGGAAACGGGGAGACATAATGCTGAAGATATACAACAGCTCCTGGCCGTTTGGACCGACGACTCGCCGAGTTTTAAAATATCTTCGTTGCGTCGCGATAACGCGGGAACCGCGTTCGTCAAGCGTGTAACAACGTCTGTCCCTGTAAGTTACGATCGATCCGTTTTCAAAACGAAGAGGTAAAACGCAGGCCCAGCAACCGTAACCGCTCTGTCTGTTTCTGGCCACGCGAAAGGAAAACCCAACGCGATCGCAGTCTATTGTTCGAAACTCGCAAACTACCGAACAAACGCTCTTGCAAAGCGCGTAAATCGCGTTTGTATAGTCGAAGCTTTTCGGACTGTCTGTCATTATAACGCCTGAAAACGAAAAAAGCGACGAAGGCCAAAAAAAGAAGAAATAATCAAGAAAAAACTGACGCGACAGAACAAAACAACGACGCCCATGGGACGCCGTTGTCAATTTCAAAGACAACGCCTCGCGGAGAACGAGACGTCGTAAAATTCACGCTCATTCGACGGTCGGAATAGCCGAAGTCGCTTTGGTGTTGCGATACTCGTTCTCGCCGACAAATTCGATGATCGCGCGCTTGCCGGCGTCGCCAAGACGAGGCTGGGCAAGCTTGAGGATACGGGTGTATCCGCCCGGACGATCGACGTAACGCGGAGCGATACGATCGAAGAGAAGCGCGACGGCTTCACGGGAGTTCAGTTTCGCATAAACGGCGCGGCGAGCGGCGACGGCGGGAGCGCTGGCCTTAACCCACGCTTTCCAATTGTCGCTGTTGCGCCAGGCTTTCCATTCGTCGGAACCGCGTTCGGCTTTGCAAGCGAGAGCTTCAGCTTCGTCGATCGACTTCTGCGCTTTAATCGCTTTCGTGACAAGCTTTTCAATGTAAGGACGAAGTTCCTTAGCTTTCGGAAGGGTCGTAACAATACGTCCCGCTTTCTTCGGCGCTTGTTTTTCCGTATCGTAATCTTCCGGATCGCGTTCGGTCAGAATCAAGGCGATCGCCAGATTCTTCAGGAGCGCGCGTTGGTGCTTCGGGTTACGCCCAAATTTCTTACCAATTCTTCTATGTCGCATTGTACTATCTTTATATTTCTAATTTGTTCGTTTTCAATGTTCGCGTCTGCGCGAGGTCAGGCAAAAAGACGATCGGGGATCAGTCTAATTGCATTCCGAGACGAATACGAGAATCGAGTTCCGCCAGTTTCTCGCAAACTTCGTTAAGCGAGGTTTCGCCGAAGTTCTTGATCTGAAGGAGCTGATCGGAGTTGTAGGCGACAAGTTCGCGAACGGATCTGATTCCGGCGCCTTCCAGACAGTTGGAAGCGCGAACGGAAAGCTTAAGATCGGTAATCGACTTGCTCAACTTCGCGTTCAGTTCAGGATCGACGCCCTTGGCGTTGCCGTCGATAACAGGATCGACGATCGCGCCGCCGGCGCTGTTGTACTGAATGAAGGGATTCAAGTGCTTACGAAGGATCTTGGAAGCTTCGGTCAAAGCCATCTCGGGATCCGTGGAACCGTCGGTCCAGATTTGCAAGACCAAACGATCGTAATTCGTCTTTTGACCAACGCGGGTCTCTTCGACGCTGTATTGAACTTTCACAACAGGACTGAACGAAGCGTCAAGCGGAATGTGCCCAATATCTTCGTTGCGATCGCGATATGAAGACTGCTCGGTCGCAGGAACGTACCCGCGGCCCATTTCGACGACCATTTCAAGGCTGAATTGCACGTCGTCAGTCAACGTCGCGATAACAAGGTCTTTATTGATCACTTCGACCTGGTGATCGGTGATCACGTCGGCTCCGGTAATAACGCCCTTCTTATTCTTCTCAACGCGAATAACGCTGGGCTTATCGTCCTGCGAGCGAACAACAAGAGATTTAACGTTTAAGACGATCTCGGTAACGTCTTCCATCACGCCCGGCAAGGACGTGAATTCAAGGTTCGCGCCGCGAAGTTTCATCTTCGTAACGGCGCTGCCCTCCAAGCTCGACAAAAGAACTCGTCGAAGACTGTTGCCAATCGTCACGCCAAATCCACGCTCAAAGGGCTCGGCGACGAACTTCCCGTAGGTAGGCGTGCATTCAATGCATTCGACCTTCGTCGGAAGTTCCAAGCCTCTCCATCTAATTTTCATATAGTTCGCTCCATATTGTTTGACGTTCTTTAACAAAAACTCGAATAGAGCGTCGACGCAACGGTCGCGCCGCTCGTAAACGCTGCGCTTGATCAACATGCCGCGTGAAAAAACGCGGCGACGTCAAGACGAGCCTTACTTCGAGCAAAGTTCGACGATGAGTTGCGGACGAACGTCCAACGATTGTTCGACGTCGTCAAAGAGGGGATAACGCATGACGACGCCGCTGGGGACTTCGCCGTCGTTGCGAGAAAGGTAATCCGGAACCTGACGGGTAGCCGTCGCTTCCAGAACCGTCATCAAACCGGCAGATTCTTTGCTGCCGACGGTGACGCTGTAAATACCCTTTGCCGTCGGATTAGAAGCCTTCTTGCCTTGATACTTGAAGACTTTCATCGAAACGGCGTCGCCCGGACGAACAAGATAGCTGGGGACGTCGAGACGACGACCGTTAACGCAGACGTGACCGTGCGCGATCATCTGACGCGCCTGAGCGCGGGAGACGGCGAAACCAAATCGATAGACGACGTTGTCAAGACGGCGTTCCAGAAGCGAAAGCAACGCTTCGCCCGTGTTTCCCTTGGAACGTTCCGCCATTTCATAATACTTACGGAATTGCGTTTCGAGAACGCCGTAAAAAGTCTTAACCTTCTGCTTTTCACGAAGTTGTTCGCCGTATTCGGTCATCTTGCCGCGCTTCATGCCGTGCATTCCGGGAGGAAGCGGGTTCTTAGATCCGGCTTTTTCGAAGGGGCAAGCCTTAGAGTCGCAACGCGTGCCCTTCAGAAAGAGCTTCTTACCTTCACGACGGCATCTTTTGCAGACGGGGCCTAAAGTTCGAGCCATTATTTTGCTCCAATTATTCTGTATGTTCGATATGTTGTTTTTCGTTGTACCAGACGCCGATTTTCGAAGTTAAAATCCTTATTTTCTTCGAATTATGCCGACAACGTTAGTTCGACGACGCGAACTACTTGCGACAATAACGACGCAAAACGCGTTTCGCCGTCGGCAGGCGTCTCACTAGCGACTCAGACGCGGCGACGCTTCGGAGGACGGCAACCGTTGTGAGGCAACGGAGTTACGTCTTCGATCGTCTTGACGGTCAAGCCCGCCTGGGAAAGAGCCGTGATCGCCATGTCGCGACCGCTGCCGGGCCCTTTGACGCGAACGTCGACTTCTTTCATACCGAACTTCTTCGCTTTTTCGGCGGCTTGTTGAGCGGCCATTTGTCCGGCAAACGGAGTGCTCTTACGACTGCCCTTAAATCCGCTTGTGCCGGCGGTAGCCCAGCAAAGCGTGTCGCCCTTAACGTCGGTGATCGTCACATTCGTGTTATTGAAGCTAACTTTGATGTGAGCGACGCCGCTGGCGACGTTTCTCTTGATCTTACGTTTCTTTGAAACCTTAGCCACTGTATTATCTCTCCAAATTCGTTTGTCGCGGCGCTAATCTCGCATGACGACAAAACAAACAATTATTTGAAATTCGTAACAACCAACGCGCCCTTTTGCAAATTACGCTCAGACGCAAGTAACAAGCGACAATCGGAAAACGGGCGATTTAGCACGCCGTGACAAAAACGCTTCCGATCGCATTAACAACGTTACCTTATCGGTCCTTAACGCCCTTCTTACCGGCGACGGTCTTCTTGGGACCTTTGCGGGTACGAGCGTTGGTCTTCGTACGTTGTCCACGCACGGGAAGACCCTTACGGTGGCGGATTCCGCGATAGCAACCAATTTCGCGAAGACGGGCAATATTCTGATTAATTTGACGGCGGAGTTGACCTTCGACGACGTAGTCGTTGTCGAGCAACGCGGCCAGACGCGCGATTTCTTCCTCCTTAAGGTCCTTGGCGCGAACCGTCGGATCAATACCGGCCTTACGGCAGAGTTCGCTGGCGGTTTGGGGGCCGACGCCATAGAGATACGTCAACGAAACCGCGGCGGGACGATTATTCGGAATATCAACGCCTAATAAACGAGGCATCTAACTTCTCCTATAACAATGATACGCGCTAAGCGACTGCTCTCGCAGCGCTCGCTCCAAAAAACTGAACGCGATGCGTTTAAAACATTACCCGATCGTCGTCTTCCGCATCAGATCGTTCAGTCACAACAAACGCTCAGCCTTGACGTTGCTTGTGTCGAGGATTGACGCAAATAACGTAGACCTTGCCTTTACGCTTAACGATTTTGCAGTTTTCGCAAATTCGTTTCACACTAGCTTGAACCTTCATAACAGTACTTTCTACTATCTTTTTGACAGCGCGAATCGCCGAAACGACGGCGTTCCGCTACTAGTCGACGTGAGGTGAATTATATCCAGACGCAACTCCTCCGCAAGGGGGAAACGGGAAAAAATTCAATCTTTAAGAAAAAATAGGTAATTTTCAAAGATTTTTCACTTATTCTTCTCGTAACGCTCGAAGAACTGATCGACCATTTTTCGTTCGTCTTCTGTTTCGGGCGGACCGGTCAAAACGAGAGGACCCGTCTTTAACATTCCGACGGTGTGCTCTTCATGAGCGCTCAATTTGCCGTCGGCGGTCGTAATCGTCCAGAAATCGCTAAGTTGCTTGATCCTCTTCCCCCCTTCGTTTACCATCGGCTCAATCGCAATAACCAGCCCCGGCCTGATCTGGAAATCTTCCTCGCGAAGAAAAGATTCGTAAATGAAGTTGGGAACCTGAGGCTCTTCATGCATCGTTCGACCGATGCCGTGCCCTACAAAGCTCTCGACGACCGAAAAGCCGCGTTCGCGAACGTATTTCTCCATATCGCGAGCGACTTCGCTCCAATAACGCGCCGTCTTCAACCTCTCGATGGCAAGCCAAAGCGTCTCGCGCGTCGTTTGAACGAGTTTTTTCGCCTTCTCGGAAACGGAGCCGACGAGGCTCGTGTAGGCGGAATCGCCGCACCAGCCGTCGATTTTACAGCCCAGGTCGACGCTGACCAAATCGCCGTCCTGAATAACGCGATCGCCGGGAATACCGTGAACGACCTGATCGTTAATCGATATGCACGTTACCGCCGGAAAGGGAACGCGTCCCGGAACGCCCTTGAACATGCCGACAGCAAAATTGCGATCAAACAGTTTTTCAACTTCCGCGTCGAGTTCGCGAGTCGTCATGCCGGGACGGATGATTTTACGCACTAATTCATGCGCCGACCATGTGAGCAGACCGGCCTTGCGCATCTTCCAAATATCTTTTTCAGTCTTTAAGGAAAACATTTTGTCCCCTTTCAACAGAACGCGCGCCGCGCGACGCCCGAAAACGCTGGAAAGCCGATCGACATAACCGACTTTCGCTTAACGATTGAAAAAAGAGAAAACACAGTGTAAAAAACGCTCGTAGCGTCGAAAGATCGTTTAAAGAGAATCTCGTCTCGAGTTAAAACGCGCGTCCTATTGAACAATCGCCAAAAGAACGCGCGTCCGTCTGAAAACTAAGCAAACGACTGAAAGATCATTTGTATTCGTCGAGAACGGTCTTAATACGATCGTAGATTTCTTCGACAGTCCCAAGACCGTCGATCTTACGTAAAATACCGGACTTCGTGTAATATCCGACAAGCGGTTCGGTTTGTCCGTGATAAGCGACCAAGCGCTGTTTAATCACTTCAGGATTGTCGTCGGCGCGTCCGCGGGAAGCAAGACGTTTGAAAAGTTCTTCGTCCGGAACGGAAAGTTCGAGAACGACGTCCAAAGGCGCGTTCTTTTCCGCTAAAATCTTGTCAAGCGCTTCCGCTTGAGGAATCGTGCGCGGAAATCCGTCGAGAAGACAGCCGCTCTTCGCCTGCTCGCCTTCAAGCGCGTCGACGACGACGCCGATGACGACCTCGTCGGGAACGAGCGCTCCGGCTTTCATGTATTCGTCGGCTTTGATTCCAATCGGAGTTTGGGCTTTAACGGCCGCGCGAAGAGCGTCGCCCGTCGAAAGGTGATAAAGTCCGTAATCTCGAACGATATTCTCCGCCTGCGTCCCTTTGCCGGCGCCCGGAGGTCCTACAAACACTACTCTCATTTTATCCTCTATCTCTAAGCCGCAACGGGCTTTTCATAATTCTCACGTATAACGACAAAAGGCGTCCGACGCCTCAAAAACGCGTCGGAACGCCGCCGAGCAAATCGAAGTTCGGCGGCGGACGTCTGGCGCGCGCCGCGATCTTCTTACGTTAGTTTTCGAGCAAACTCTTGTAGTTGCGCATAATCAGGTGAGCGTCGATTTTGTCGACCAGGTCGAGAACAACGCTTACCGCGATGAGCAAACTCGTGCCGCCGAAGAAACTCGCAAGGCTATAGTTGACGCCGGGCATCGAGTTCGTAATAAGCGTCGGAACGACCGCGATGATCGCAAGGAACGAAGCGCCGACGTACGTGATGCGCAACATAACTTTTTCAAGGTAGTTGGCCGTGCTCGTGCCGGGTCGGTACCCCTGGATAAACGTGCCGTGATTCTTGAGGTTCTCCGCCATGTCTTTCGGATTGAACGTAACCGCCGTCCAGAAGTAGCAGAAGAAGTAGATGAGCGCGACGTCCATCAAGACGTACATGAACGAACGGCTTCCGCCAAAGATTTCGTTTCCGCCGCGCACAAATCCAATCCACCACTGCGGAGCGTCGGACGCCAGGTTGCTCGCCAAATACGCAAAAATGAATTGCGGGAAGAGCAACAAGCTGCTCGCGAAGATGATCGGCATAACGCCGGCCTGATTGACGCGCAAGGGCAGATACTGACGATTGCCGCCGAAGACCTGACGACCGCGAACGTGTTTCGCGCTTTGGGTCGGAATACGACGCTGACCTTTGGTTACGTAAACGACCGCCAAAACGACGACGACGAACAGGAGGCAAAGGAAGAGAATCGTTTCAATACCGAACTGACCGCCGAGGGTGAATCCGCCGTTGCTCGAGGCGCTGCGAATAAGCTGCATAATCGCGCCCGGCGCTCGCGCCAGAATACCGGCCATAATCAAGAGGCTGATACCGTTGCCGATGCCGTATTCGTCAATCTGTTCGCCGAGCCACATGAGGAACGCCGTTCCCGTGGTCATCGTAAGAATGGCGAGCCAGTACCACGGAAACGTCAGATGGCCGTTTTCGCCGACGCACGACGAAAGAAACATCGTTTGATAACCGTTGGAAAGCATTTGCTGACCGGCCTGAGCGTTCAACATCGAAAGGTAGGCCATCGACTGAACGATGCAGATAAGGATCGTCGCGTAACGAGTGTACTCGTTGATCTTCTTACGACCGGATTCTCCTTCTTTTTGAAGCTTTTCAAGAGGTTCGTAAACCGTCGCCAAAAGTTGGAAAATAATCGAAGCGGAAATGTAGGGCATAATCCCCAGACCAAAAATGGTCATTTGGTCGAGCTGCGTGCCGCTGAACACCGCCACCTGGTTAAGAAGGTCGCCGAACCCGGCGTTGGAGCCCATCGCCGACTGCATCTGGCTGTCCACCATCGGAAGGAAAATATTCCATCCGAGACGATAGACGGCGAGCAACCCGATCGTCAACAATATCTTTTTTCTCAATTCGGCGATTGAGAACATAATCCGAATTTTTTCAATCATCAGGTATCCTCGAAATTTCAATAAACGCAGGCGGTTCAAAAGCGCTACGCACCGCTTGTCAAACGAACGAAGCGAACGATCGCTGTCCTTCCTACTACGCTAACGCTATTGTCCTGACCCTCCTGGAAGGAAGGCGGTAACTAAACGGACGAGTCGACCGCCGCTCGAGAAAAAGCGCCGACGTTCCGGAAATATTCCGCGTTTGAGAACGTCTTTGCCAACACGGCGTTCGCACAACTGAGCCGCTAATCGCCGCAAAAACGACAACGGCTGCTAAACGCGCAAAATACGCGCGCGTAGGACGTGTATTTTAAAAAAATTTTGTTTTTTAGCAAGAGTTTTAACGAGGTCCGCTAAAATTTTGTTAAAAAATACAAAGATTTTCCGGAGCTTAAAACGCCGGAGGTCGCGTCGCGCTCGTCGGACGTTCGTTCACGGAAAAACAAAACTGAATTTGCTTTAGCGCGCGTCGCGCGCGACGCTCAAAAAAAATCGTTCGGTTGACAAGATCTCAGCCGAACGATTATTTCAAAAGTCTCGCGTCTGCGCCGACCTCTCAAACGCCGCGCGCCATATCGCGCCAAACGTCGGCGTGATCGCGCTTAACGCGACTTCTATAAAGTTCACGCAGCCTTAGCCTTGGACTTCATCTTGTTCTTCACGACCGGTTTCTTACCCGGCAAAATCTCAACGCTGCCCCCCGCTTTTTCGACGGCCGCTTTCGCGCCTTCGGAAACGCGGTGAACCTTGAACTTATACGCGACGGTAAGTTCTTCGGAACCGATCAATTTAACGATCGATTTAGCGCTGGAAATAAGTTTCTTCTCTTCGAGAAGTTCCGGAGTAATCTCGACGGAACCGTCGAATTTGTAAACGATCGTCTTCAGGGAAACGCTCTCGACGACGTCGGCGAAAACTTTATTGTTAAAGCCGCGTTTCGGAATACGACGCGCCAAAGGAAGTTGACCGCCCTCGAAAACGGGAGACGTCGAAAAACCGGCGCGCGAGCGTTGACCGTTCATACCACGACCGGCGGTCTTGCCGTTGCCGGAACCAGGACCGCGGCCAACACGATCTTTACGTACGTTCTTAAGAACGCCGTTGTTGACAGTATTGATATTCATTAGAGTTTCACTCCTCGCAGGTTCTCGATTTGCGTCTTCGAACGAAGTTGATTCAACGCTTCGATCGTAGCTTTGACAAGGTTCGTAGGATTCGGACTACCGTAGGATTTCGTCAAGATGTCGGAAATACCGGCGGCTTCGCAGACGGCGCGAACTGCGGCGCCCGCGATAACGCCCGTACCGGGACTGGCCGGAACAAGCTTGACGCGAGAAGCGCCGAAACGACCTTCAACAACGTGAGGGATCGTACGAACGCCGGGTCTCGCAGGATTTTCTTCGAGGCAAACCGCCTGAAGTTTACGAGTTCCGTCCTGGATAGCTTTGTTAACTGCGGGGGGAACTTCGTTCGCTTTGCCGTAACCCCATGCAACCTTACCCTCGCCGTCGCCAACAACGACAAGAGCCGTAAAACTAAAACGACGTCCGCCCTTGACGACCGCCGCGCAACGACGCACCTTGACGACCTTGTCTTTCAAGCCGCCTTCGCCGTTTTCATGTCTGTTTTCACTAGCCATTTTAATCTTTTATATTCTATTCGGGATTTTTCTGTCGGATAAAACGACGTCGACTCGTCGTTTCTTGCAATTCTGTCGAACGAAAAAACCGTTCGACGCGCTACTCTATACGGATCATTCGGCTTTGGCGCCGATATCAAGCCCGGCGTCGCGAGCGGCGTCGGCAAGAGCTTGAACGCGACCGTGGTACTGATAACCTTTACGGTCGAAAGCCACGGCGGTTACGCCGGCGGCAAGAGCGCGTTCGGCGATCTTTTTACCGACAATAGCGGCGGCGGCGACGTTTCCGCCGTTCGCGTTAGATTCGCGAAAATCCTTTTCATAGGTGCTGGCGCTCGCCAAGGTCTTCCCTTGGGAATCGTCGACAATTTGGACGCTGATGTGTCGCGAGCTGCGGAAAACGCACATTCTCGGACGAGAGCTATACTTTTTAACGGCGTTGGAGACTCGGAGTTTGCGGGTCGCACGCTGTTTGTTAAGACGAAGTTGTTTTCTCACGTTACTACCACACGAATAATTATGTTTCTTTTGTTTGAAATAACAATCGATTCCGACTCACGCGCCCTGGGACCAATGAAACCGATTTGATCCGAAATAAGCGCGAAGAATCGATCGAGCCAAGACGAACCGGCAAAACTACTTCTTACCAGCCGCTTTGCTTTCCTTACGACGGATAACTTCGCCTTCATACTTGATGCCTTTGCCCAAGTACGGCTCGCACTTTTTAATCGCGCGGACCTCAGCGGCGAATTGACCGACAAGCTGCTTGTCGCAACCGCTGATATGAACGTGCTGGGCGTCGGGACATTTGACGGTAAGTCCTTCCGGGATCGTCTTTTCAACTTCGTTGGCAAAGCCGACGCGGACTTGAAGGACGTTTCCGGACAGAGCCGCAAGATAACCGGTTCCGAAGATTTCAAGCTTCTTCTCGTAACCTTGCGTCACGCCGATAACCATGTTTTGAACGAGCGCGCGGGTAAGCCCGTGCATCGCGTTCGCTGTGCGCGTATCGTACGCCTGCTCAACAACGAGAGAGTCGCCGTCTTGCTTGACGATCACTTCGGGACGGAACTTTTGAGTAAGTTCGCCTTTAGGACCCTTCACGGTGAGCTCGCGATCGTCTTTGATCTCAACGGTTACGCCGCTGGGCAAAGAGACCGGTTTTTTTCCAATTCTCGACATGTTCGTTTAACCTTTGTCTCTGAAATGTGTTAGCTTTAATTCGCAATCTTTATTCCAGACGTGTGCGCGCCTATTCTCTATCTTCTAAACGAAACAGTATTTCGCTCGATTTTCCAACAGAGAGAATCGGCGCTTCGACGCGCTATCCGCCCCTCGCCCCTCAAAATAATTAACAGCCAAATTTGTTGGAAAACAAAATGGGACTAACGTCTTTGTTCGGGGAACCGGGCGCGCCTTACGAAACGCGCGACGTCTCACGCTACGCTCCGTTCGAAAACGCTCTCGTAAAGAAACCGCAGTCGAACGCGTCTTGGCGCAGCGAGGTCCCTTAAATCTAAGGGATATTTAAAAAAAGTCAACCGTCACGCGAACGATTTTTTCAATTTATCGCACAACGGTTGATTTTGTTCCATAGTAAGGTCGGAATCACCAGATTTCGCAGAGGACTTCGCCGCCGACGTTCTTCGCGCGTGCTTCGCGATCGCTGACGACGCCGATATTCGTGCTGAGAATGCTGATTCCCAGACCGTTGAGGACAGGACGTAAATCTTTGGGTCCGCAGTAGCAGCGACGTCCGGGCTTGCTGATCTTACGAATGCATTGAATAACGCGCTCGCCGCTGGTGCTGTACTTCAGCTGAATACGAATGCTGTTGCAGGGAGTTCCTTCAACAATTTCGTAGTTCCAAATATAACCCTCGCGCTTCAAAACGTCTACGACGCCGAGCTTGAGCTTCGAAAAGGGAACGTCCAATGTTTCATGTTCGACTTTAATAGCGTTGCGGATACGGGTCAACATATCGGCAATGGGATCGGTCATCATTTTATAGTTCTCCTTGTACTACCAACTCGCCTTTTGAACGCCAGGAATAAGCCCTTGGTTCGCCATTTCGCGGAAGCAAATACGGCAGAGACCAAACTTACGATATACCGCGCGCGGACGACCGCAAATCTTGCAACGATTTTCGCGACGAGTGCTGAATTTCGGCTCCCGATTCGCCTTGTTAATTTTTGCTTTACTTGCCATTGTATCGATTACCTTATTCCAGCGCTTAGCGTTCGTTACCAGTCTTAAAAGGCATGCCAAATTCACGAAGTAGTTCGCGAGCCTCGTCGTCGCTGTCGACGTTGGTTACGAACGTGATGTTCATACCCTGGCTCTTCGTGTATTTGTCAGGATTCAGTTCGGGGAAGACCAATTGTTCGGCCAATCCCAGGTTATAATTGCCGCGCTTGTCGAAGCTGTTGGGATTTAAGCCTCGGAAGTCGCGAACACGAGGAAGCACGATCGAGATCAAACGATCCATGAATTCGTACATACGCGCGCCGCGAAGGGTAACTTTACAACCGATGTTCATGCCTTCACGAAGACGGAATCCCGCGATTGAACGACGAGCCGTCGTAACAATAGGTTTTTGACCGGTGATAATGGTCAAAACGTCGACCGCCTCTTCCAGATATTTCTTGTCCTGGATAGCGCTTCCAACGCCCATATTCACGACGATCTTTTCGAGTTTCGGCACGGAGTGAATATTCGTTTTGCCCAGTTTTTTAGTCAAACTGGCTATGATTTCATTATTGTATTTTTCAAAAAGTCTTGGCGTCATGACGTTCTACCTGTACATTAACGATTCTTCGTATACGGGATTTCAACAACAACGGCGTCGCATTTCTTGCAGAAACGAACCTTTTTGCCGTTTTCGTCGAATTTATATCCGACGCGCGTCGGCTTGCCGCAAGCCGGGCAAACGAACATGACTTTACCGACCGGAATCGGCATGTTCTTCGAAAGGCGTCCGCCTTGCATGTTGCGCTGCGATCGACGAACGTGTCGCTTCACTTCGTTGACGCCTTCAACGGTCACTTTGCCGGCTTGGAGATCAACGGCCATGACTTTGCCAACTTTGCCCTTGTCTTTACCGGAAAGGACGACGACTTTGTCGCTATTCTTGATACGCATCTCAGACCACCTCGCTCGCAAGACTGACAATCTTCATAAAGCCAAGATCGCGAAGTTCACGACCAACGGCGCCAAAAATACGCGTCCCGCGCGGGTTCTTGTCGTTGTCTACCAATACGACCGCGTTCGTGTCGAATTTGATATAACTGCCGTCGGCGCGGCGCGTAGGCTGCTTCGTACGAACGATTACCGCCTTAACGACTTGACCTTTTTTAATTTGGCTTCCCGGAATTACCGATTTCACGGAACATACTATAATATCGCCGAGACCGGCGGTTCGACGGTGGGTGCCGCCCAACACTTTGATGCACTGCAGTTCTTTAGCGCCCGTGTTGTCCGCGGAGTCCAAACGAGTCTGCATTTGAATCATTGTTCTTACTCGCTTCCACTAATGGGGTTATCTTCTGTTTCTATCCCTGTTGACGATTATATCCGTTCAACAGGTCGACGACCTTCTCTCGGCGCAAACCGATCGAATATCAGCCGTCAATTTTCTCCGCTTTTTTGACGATACTCACGAGCGTCCAGCGCTTCAGCTTGGACGTCGGACGGCTTTCCTCGATCTCGACGACGTCGCCGCAAGCGGATTCGTCGTTTTCATCGTGAACGTAGCAGACTGTGCGAGTGCGAACGTATTTGCCGTACTTGGGATACTTCTTGATTCGCGGAATCTCAACGCGTCGGGTCTTCTTCATTTTGTCGGTTTTGACGACGCCGACCAACTTCATCTTAGGCATGTGTATCCTCGCTCTGAAAGGGTCTCTTAGCCGCTATAACGCAACTTTGAGTCTTTCTTAACCTTTGATTTCTTGTTCGATGGTTTTGATTTGAGCGATCAATTTCTTCGCTTTACCAACTTCACTCGGAGAATCCAAACGTTCCATGCGCGCTTGGACGCGAAGCTTGAACAATTTATCAATCGTTTCTTTGAGCAAGCTGCTGCGTTGCTCGTCGCTCATTTCTCTAATTTCTTTAGCCTTCATTTTCTTCTCGCTCTTCCTCGGAACCGCCGACAAACGGGGTTCCGAATTCAAGGGGTGACCTTTGCCGGACGTCGAGCCGCTCGTTCAACGCGAACGGCTCGATCTTAGTAAGGTCGTCAGATCGCCTTACGGCGGATTAAACGGCATCTGACCGGCATTTTATGAGCCAAACGGTTGAAGCAAAGTTTCGCGGTTTCTTCGGGAACTCCGGCGACTTCATACATTACCGTTCCAGGACGGACGACTGCGGCCCAATAATCCGGTTCGCCCTTTCCTTTACCCATACGAGTTTCAAGCGGAATCGACGTGATCGACTTGTCCGGGAAGATACGAACGTACAACTTTCCTTCGGCGCGAAGGTACTGTTGCGCGGCAATACGTCCCGCTTCGATCGTCGCGGCGCTAATCCAACCGCCTTCAAGAGTTTGAAGACCGAAGTCGCCGAAACAGACCGCTTGACCGCGGGTAGCGTTACCTCTTATACGCCCTCTTTGGATTTTTCGGTGTTTGACCCTTTTCGGCATTCTGGCCATTGTTATCGTCCTCGCTATATTCGCCTTGATTGATCCAAACTTGAATTCCGATATGACCTTGCGCGATCTTGGCTTCCTGGAAGCCGTAATCGATCTTCGCGCGAAGCGTCGAAAGCGGAATCGATCCTACCGCTTGCTTTTCGGTACGCGCCATTTCCGCGCCGCCAAGACGACCGGACAACTGGATCTTCACGCCCTTGGCGCCCTTCTCCATCGCTCGGTGCATCGCGTTTTTCATAACGCGGCGGAACGAAGCGCGCTTCACAAGTTGATCGCCGATGTCTTCAGCGACAAGTTGCGCGACAAGTTCAGGATTCTTTTCTTCATCGATTTTAAGATTAATGCGACGTCCCGTAAGCGCTTGAAGCTCGGCTTGCAGTAATTCGACGTTCGCTCCCTTGTTGCCGATCAAACGACCGGGTTGGGAAGTTCTGACGATTACGCGAACTTCGTCGCGAGTACGTTCGATCTCGATTTTGGCAATGCCCGGATAGCTCAACTGACCCTTGTTGTTGTGCTGTCGGCGAGCGCCGTTGCCGTCGGCGTTTTCAGACTGATCTTTTTTGTCCTGACCGTGAAAGTCCTGGACTTTGTCAGTATGCTTCTTAATGAAGTCGCGAATGGTCTTGTCTTCGATAAGGAGGTCGGAATACTCTTTCTTGGGAGCGTACCAACGGCTCTTCCAACCTTCCATAACGCCAACTCGAAACGCGACGGGATTGACTTTTTGTCCCATATTTTAGCGTATCCTCGTATTTTAAGGCGACTCGAAAGTCTTGCCTTTAATGTTATTATCTGTCGCTCAAACCAACGGTAATGTGGCTCGAACGAATCTTAATGACCGTCGAGACGCCGCGAGAACCGGCGCGCCATCGTCGTTGCATCGGACCGCCGTCAACGCGAACTTCCGAAACGTAAAGATTTTCAAGATCTGGACTGCCCAGGTCTTCAGCGTTGTGCATCGCGCTCTTCAACACTTTTTCAAGCATGCGAGCGCCGCGATTCGGGTAGCATTCGAGAAGCGTCATCGCTTCGTCGGCATATTTACCGCGAATAAGGTCGGCAAAAACGCGAACCTTTTGCGCGCTGATCGACGCAAACTTATGGACAGCGCGATATTGAGGAATATTCGTAACTTCTTTCATATTAGCGCCTTTTCGGTATTATTTGCCTTTACCGCCATGTCCGCGGAAAATACGAGTCAAGGAGAATTCGCCGAGTTTGTGACCGACCATTTCTTCGGTTACGAAAACTTTGAGAAACGCCTTGCCATTATGAACGAGGAACGTATGTCCGACAAATTCCGGAACGATCGTGCAAGCGCGAGCCCACGTCTTCACAGGCTCTTTTTTGCCTTGTTGATCAAGCTTTTCGATCTTAGCGAAAAGTTTTTCATCGACATACGGACCTTTTTTAATTGATCTACTCATTTAAAATCCGTTATAGTTTTCAGGTAAATGGTGTTGTGAAAACCGGGTCGCGAGGAATCGAGGTTCGAATCGCCCTCGCGACGTTAAACCGTTTCGCTATTATCAGGAAAGTTTCAACAGACCATAACGACGGCTTCGACGACGACGAATGATCGCCTTGTTCGAAGGCTTCTTGTGCTTACGCGTCGAGGTGCCCTTGGTCGGTTTGCCCGTCGGGGAGACCGGATGGCGACCGCCCTTGGTACGGCCTTCGCCGCCGCCGTGCGGGTGGTCGATCGGGTTCATCGCGGTGCCGCGGACGTAAGGACGGCGACCCATCCAACGAACGCGACCGGCTTTGCCGAGGACGATGTTCATCTGCTCGCCGTTGCCGACCACGCCGATAACCGCGCGGCAGGAAGACGGAACACGACGAATTTCGCCGCTGGGCATATTAAGCTGAGCCCAATCTTCTTCGCGAGCGACAAGCGTCGCTTTGGTTCCGGCGCTACGGCACATGCAGCCGCCGCGACCGGGTCGAAGTTCTACGTTATGAATTTCAGAACCGAGAGGAATCTTGCTCAATGGCAAGCAGTTTCCAACGCGCGGCTCGGCCTCGGCGCCGGAGACGACCTTCATGCCGACCGTCAAGCCTTCCGGCGCGATGATGTAGCGCTTTTCGCCGTCCTCGTAGACGAGGAGCGCGATACGCGCGGTTCGGTTAGGATCGTATTGGATCGAGTCGACCGTCGCGACCATGCCGTCCTTATTGCGACGGTAGTCGATCAAACGGATGTGGCGCTTGTGACCGCCGCCTCGGTGACGGACGGTAATGACGCCCTGGTTGTTACGACCGCTGCAACGCTTCTTCGGACGAAGCAAGCTCTTTTCAGGCTTAGCGCCTTTGGTGAGTTCAGCGAAATCGCTGACGCTCATATTTCGCCGACCCGCGTTATTCGGTTTATATCGTCGAATACCCATGTTTGTTATCTCGCTTATTTATTCTGTTTTATCCTAGGAAAATCGGTCGTTATCAATACAAGTCGAGTCGATGCTCGCCGTCCAACTTGACCATCGCTTTTTTCCAAGATCGAGTGCAACCGACGCCTTTGCGAGTTCGGCGTTTCTTACCTTGACGGTTTTGCGTCGTTACAGCGACTACTTTCACGTCGTAAAGAGCTTCAATAGCTTTTTTGACGTCGGTCTTAGAAGCCAGTTTGTGAACTTCAAAAGTGTACGTGTTTCTCGCCGACGAATTGTGGAACGCTTTCTCGGTCACGATCGGGCGAATAATAACCTGATACGGCTCGAGAACGAGGTTCGTATCGGTAACGTCTTTGCATGTAGGCATTTTGTTATCCTCACCTATTTCTTTTGTTTATCAAACCTTGTCGCAACCAACTCACTTGGAAACGCGGGTTTCAATAAACTTTTCCATCGCCGACTTGGTAACCAGAAGATTCTTCGGACGAAGAATTTCGTAAGCGTTCAGATCGGAAACAGGAAGAACCTGGACTTTCGGAATATTGCGAACGCTTAAATACACGTTTTTATCATAATCGCCGACGACCACAAGGACGGAGCGATTACGTTCGTACTTCAGATTAGCGAGAATCGTAGCGGCGTCTTTGGTTTTCGGAGCGCTCATTTCAAAAGCGTCGATAACCTTAACGAGTTCGCCGCGCACTTTCTCAGCCATCGCCATACGCGTAGCGGCTTTGAGCGCTTTGCGAGGCAGACGATAAGACCAATCTTTCGGGGTCTTGGCGAAGATGTGACCGCCGCCGCGACGAACGCCGCTGCGCTTATGACCGGCGCGCGCGTTGCCCGTGCCCTTTTGACGGTACATCTTTTTACGAGAACCGGAGACTTCGGAACGAGTCTTCGTTTTCGCGGAACCTTGACGAAGGTTCGTCTGATACATAACAACGGCGTCGTGCAGAAGCTGCTTGCTGATCTTCGGAGCAAGCGCTTCGAGGTCGATCGAATACTCGCCTACTTGCGCGCCGGTCTTGTCGTAAATCGGTAAATTTGTCATTGTATTGTCAATATGTTATATGTTTGATTGTTATCGTAAACGCAACGATACCCTGACTTACCGTCAGGCAAGACGCCACTTGTTATGTTTCGGCGCCGGCAACTTATTGGTCGGACGAATCGAGACGAACGCGCCGGTCGGACCCGGAACAGCCCCGCGAATAACAAGCAAATTATTTTCTTTATCGACAACGACTACTTTCTGATTACGAACCGTGCAACGCGCGTTTCCGTAATGACCAGCCATTCTCTTGCCTTTGAGCGTACGGCTCGGATAGGCACTGCAGCCCGTGCCGCCAAGGTGACGGTGGCATTTCTTAACGCCGTGCGTCGCGCGTTGACCGGCGAAGTTGTGGCGTTTCATGACGCCGGCGGTGCCGCGTCCTTTGCTGTTCGCCGTAACGTCGACGGCAAAAACGTCGTTGAAGACTTCGACGTCAAAATTTTGACCGACTTCAACGCCTTCGACGCTTCCGCGGAATTCGCGAATGAAGCGTTTCGGCTCGCATTCAGCCTTTTTCGCCGCTTCGGCGCCCGCGCCGGCTTTCTTCTGACGCTTGCTGTCGATGTTGGCGACATGACCGCGTTCGCTGCGACTGGCGAGACGACGCGGCTTGTCTTTGAAGCCAAGTTGCACCGCTTCGTATCCGTCGCGCTCAAGCGTTTTCACCTGAAGAACGCAGCACGGCCCGGCTTGAATTACGGTAACAGGGATCACTTCTCCCTGTTCGGTATATAATTGGCTCATACCGAGTTTTTGTCCAAGTAAACCGATACCCATATCTTTAATATCCTTGTTTGCCTTATTCAGACAGATTGACATATCGCATTGCGGTCCGTTTTAATCCGTGAAGACCGATACGATTAAAAAATTATGCAGATCAACGAGCGCCAGTGGCCTTGATTTTGACGTCAACGCCGGCGGGAAGACTCAGTCTATTAAGAGCGTCGATCGTTTTCGTAGTCGCCTGAACGATTTCGATAACGCGTTTGTGCGTGCGAATTTCGTACTGCTGACGAGCTTTTTTGTCAACGTGAGGGCTGGAAAGAACAGTATAACGTTCGACGCGAGTCGGGAGAGGAATCGGGCCTCGCACAATCGAACCCGTGAGTTTGGCTGCGTTAACAATCTCCGACGCGCTTTGATCGAGAGCGACGTGATCGTAGGCTTCCATTCTAATTCTAATGACGTCGTTGCCGGAAGTCGACACTTTTAATCTCCGTTCTTTCTAAACCTGATTGACAAATATCTTCGTCGTCTGACAGCCGCCGCGCGACTTAGCCCGCATGGGACGCGAAAGACGCCGTGTAAACTGACTTCATGAATCTTGCGAAATCCGCTGAACGCGGGAAACGCTCGATTCCTCGAAGGATTCTTTTTGAAACCAATTTCGCGTTGCAGTCGCCGACTTTTACGAACCTCGGAGGTATTGACTCGGGCCTTTTTCACAACCAACGCCGACGCGAAGCTCAACCGGGAAAGTTCTCTAACCGTCGCCGGGGCTCTCGTTGCCGAGAGCGACTTCGCTGCGCTTTGAATATCGAGAATTTCAAGCGGCGCGTATCAACGTTCTTTGCCGTCGGTAATTTACAACGTGCAGAGCATTCTAGCCCAGAATTCAGCCCTGACAAGGGGACGATTCCCCATTTTTTCCAATTTTACTTGTTTTTTTTGGAAAAAAGCTGTTTTTCGAGAAAAAAAAGCGGCTGGAGCCAGGTTTTTTCTGGAAAAGCCAGCCGTCTCTCGACGAGCGTTTGGACCGATTTCTCGACCCAATATACAATTTTTACGGCGAAGAATTCTTTTATAACGCGGCGACGATCGCGTCAAAAATATCTTCTGGCGCGATCATTCTGCCCGGTCCCGATTCTCCGCAACTTAGTCGTCCCGTTTCCGGCCCCAACATCTGAACGCCGTCGTCTAGTAGCGTTTTATAATTGCGTTGCGTCGCAGGCTTCTCCCACATGACCGTGTTCATCGCCGGAGCCATCAGCAATTTTCCGCCAAAGGCGAGGATCGTCGCGCTCATCAAATCGTCCGCGAGACCGCAGGCCGCTTTCGCCATAATATTCGCGGTCGCCGGAGCGACGCAAAAGACTTCCGCCTGACGCGCCAACTCGATATGCGGATGAACGAGACGCGTATCCCACATCGACGTGGCCACTGGGCGTCTCGTCAACGCTTCAAACGTCTTCGGCGCGACAAGTTTAGTCGCCGACTCCGTCATCACTACCGTTACGCCAAGCCCTGACTTAACAAGAAGACTTGCAAGGGAAGCCGCCTTATACGCGGCGATTCCTCCGCACACGCCCAACAACACTTCCTTTCCGGATAAATCAGAAGTCGCCATTTTTTCCGTCCTTCTTCTTTGAAAACGCCTTAACGCCGCGTTTTGCTCTTTTATCGCGCGTTTCGTAAAAAAAACGCCCTGCAAAAGCAGAGCGTCGTGAATCGTTAAAAGTCAAACGTCGGAAAAGCGGCAGCTGGGAGCCGACGACTTCTCCGCGCGTTCGATCATAACTCGGAATCGGGACGGTTAGGAAAGTTTTCGACGACCTCTCCGTCCAAATTCAGGAAGATCTTGTCTTCCAGGATTTCACGAATGACGATCTGCAACGTCGATTCCCCCTCGCGAGGCATCACAAAAGGCTTGCCGCCGCGATTCAGGTTGACAAGGCGCTTTTGGATCAAAGCAGAGAGCTTGAAACGTCCGCCGCACTTTTCAATCAGTTCTTCTTCTTTGAGTTCTTCAATCATCTTTTTCTCTTTCAAAACGCGCGATCTAACGCTCGCTCATTTCGTACCTTACGAACCCCAAATTTAACGCGCTCGACGATAACTCGCCGTCGCGAACAACGGCGAACGTCACGCGACGTCGCGTTGTAATATGTCGATAATTTCCGCTAACGCGTCGTCTAATTTGTCGTTGACGACACGATAGCGATAAAAACCGCTCGCGTCTATCTCAAATTGAGCCTGAGCAAGCCGTTTTGTAATTTCTTCAGCCGTTTCCGAACCTCGCGTTTCAAGTCTTTTACGCAAATCGTCGATCGTGGGAGGCAGGATAAAAAACGTGAACGCGTCAGGAATTTTTTCAACGACGCTTTTCGCGCCTTTGACGTCTATTTCCAAAACGATCCACTCGCCGCGCGCAACCGCTTGCTCGACCGTTTCGCGAAGCGTCCCGTATAGGGAGCCGCCCGCGTATACTTCGAACGATTCCAAAAAATCTCCGCGTTCGCGACGGGACAAAAAATCTTCGCGAGTCAAAAAATGATAGTGAACGCCGTCGATCTCTCCCGGCCTTGGCGCGCGCGTCGTCGCTGAAACGCTCATCGTCAAAGGAAACGACGTCTCGTCAAAGAGCCGCTTGAGCAACGTTCCCTTCCCGACCCCGGAAGGCCCGGAAAAAACCAAAACCCGTCCGTTTTTCAACGTCAGTCGTTCGTTTAACTCTGCCATGCCGATCGCCCAAACGCCTCGTCAGACGCCGATCATTCGACGTTTTGAACCATTTCTCGAATACGTTCGATCGTCGATTTCATCTCGACGACGCGTTGAAGAACGCCGGGAGAATTCGCTTTGGAACCGATCGTGTTCGTTTCGCGGAACATTTCCTGCGTCAAAAAATCGAGTTTCTTGCCGCAAGTCGCCTCGGACGCCATCGTCGCGTCGAACTGGTCAAGATGCGAGTAGAAACGGGAAATCTCTTCTGAAATATCCGCCTTGTCCGTAAAAATCGCAATTTCCCGAATAATGTCGGAAGGATCGAGCGTCGCCCCGTTCTCCGCGAGAATCTTGGAAACGCGTTCGGTAAGTCGTTCGCGATAACTCTCGACCTCCGCAGGGGCAAGAGCTTTGATTTCGCCGATCGACGCGCGAAGAAGCCCGATGTTGTCTGACAAATACGCCGCCGTCGACGCGCCTTCTGCGCTACGCATCTGTTGAAGTTTTTCAAGCGCGGCGCCGACGTTCCTTTCAATCGCGCCCCAAAGAATCTCCGGCAAATCTTCCTGTTCGGCGGATCGATCGCATATAACGCCCGGAAGGCGGAGAAAATCTACCGTCGTCCCCGTCTCAAGTCGACAGTCGGGATTGTTCGCGTCAAATTCTTTCAACGCCGTTATATAACTCTTCAACACGTCGACGTTTATTTTGACGTCGGTCTCAGAGGAATCGCGATCCAGCTTCAGGGAAAAATTCACGGAACCGCGAGCTATTTGGCTATGTAAAAGAGCGTCGATTTTGGTTTCAAGCGAAGCGAAACCTTCGGGCAATTTGATAGTCGTTTTCAGAAAACGGTTGTTCACCGTCTTAATCTCAGACGAAATAAGGAATCCGTTCTCGCGAGTCGACGCAGACCCGAATCCCGTCATGCTAATCAACATAAACACGCCTTGCCAATAAGAACCTAACGCCGCCCAAAAAACAGAGCCGGAATCGCATTCCGGCGTCGCCGCTGCGAAACGGCGTTTCAAGAACGCTAAACGTTCCGGTCGACCAAGCGCCGAAAAATCGCGCGCTTCGTCGACCAAAATTCTTTAGAAAAACAACAAACGCCGATTGACGCTCAGTTCGCCGCGTCGGAAGCAGGAGCCTCGGCGGGCGCGGCGTCTGCCGGAGCGGCGTCCGCAGGAGCCGCGTCGGTCGCGGGAACGGCGGGCGCGGTCGTAGCGACGCCGCCGGTAACTCTGTCGATCATGTCCGCCGACTTGAGATCGAGGACAAAACGTCCGCCGATGCACGTTACGAACCAGATAATCGCCGTCCAAATCGTGATTTTCAAGAAGACGTCGCTCGTTTTAGCGCCAAACGCGCTGCTTCCTCCAGCTCCTCCAAAAGCGCCGACGAGGCCGCCGCCCTTGCCGCGTTGCAACAAGATGATCAAGATGAGGAACAGCGACAGCAAGATCATAAACAGGAAGAGGAGACCTTTTAAAAAAGCGTAAAACATATCTTCTAAACCCTAACGCTCAAACAAAGAGAGTCGAAAAGCTCTTCTCTGCTCGCCTAAAATTCAAATTCTTTCAAACGCCAAATCAACGTTTCGCACAACGACGCGAAGCCTTGGCAAACACAAAACGCGACCGTCGAAGCCAACCGAAGACGCCGCCGCAAAAAACGGCGTTCGTCGCAACTTCTAAACGTCGTCAAACGCTTCAACGAACGTTGTTGATAATTTCCATGAACGCGTCGACTTTCAACGAAGCTCCGCCGACAAGCGCGCCGTCGACGTCGGGCTTGCTGAGGATCTCTTTCGCGTTGCTTCCCTTGACGCTGCCGCCGTATTGAATGCGAACGACGTCGGCGACGTCTTTGCCGTAACGGTCGGCCAGCCAGGCGCGAACGTCGGCGTGAACTTCCTGAGCCTGATCGGGCGTCGCGACTTTGCCCGTGCCGATAGCCCAAACCGGCTCGTACGCGATAACGCACTTCTTCATTTCTTCGGCGGTAACGCCGGAGAACGAACCGTCGAGCTGACGACGATTGACGTCGTTGGTAATGCCCGCTTCGCGCTCTTTAAGGAGTTCGCCGATGCAGACGATCGGGCAAAGGCCGGCGGCCAACGCGGCGCGAACCTTAAGGTTAATGAATTCGCTCGATTCGCCCAAAATGTGGCGGCGTTCGCTGTGCCCAAGAATGACGTACTGGCACCCGACGTCGGTCAGCATCGCCATTTCGATTTCGCCGGTGTACGCGCCCGCTTTTTCAAAATAAGCGTTCTGAGCGCCGACGCCAATGTTCGACCCTTTCAGGATTTCGCAAACCGGCTGAACGTAAACGCTCGGCGGACAAACCGCGATATCAACTTCGGAAACGCCGGCGGCCGCGTCTTTAAGACCTTGGGCCAGGGCTTTCGCCGAATCCAATTTCATGTTCATTTTCCAGTTGCCGGCAATCAAGAGACGACGCATTTTTGTCCTCTGTCAGTTCGAATTATCTCGTTGTTTCGAGCTCGCGCCGCGACTTCACGACGCAATCTCTGAAAATATCAGGCTTAAGTAAGGAAACCTTCCTGTTCAGTTCGCCCCTCGTCGCCTAAGAAGAAAACGCCTTCTCAGCCGAGCGAACGCCCGACGAATCAAACAAGAATCCTTTGTAGGGGACAATTGTAATAGCTTTTTCAAACCGTTCAAGGGGTAGAACTAAAAAACGTCGTCTCATTTTACCCCGTTTGACACGCCTGAATTTTTCGACGCCTATAAAAAAACGACGCGTTTCTTGAATTCGAGTTTTTGACGCCGTATAATAGGGGCAGAACTCAACGGAACGTTTTGCGAAGAAACGTTCGACGTCGAATATTTGGCAGTCCGGAGGAACGACTATGAATAAACGCAACAGACGTGATTTTCTCAAATACATGACGGGGTCGGCGGCTTGCGTCGCGACGGGCGCTCTCTCGCGTTCCCTTTTCGCGGAAGAAGCGCTTCGCCCTATCGACGTCGACCTTTCCGCCCCGTCTGACGTTACCGACAAAGAAATGAACGCCGTTTACGAGGAAATTAAAACGCCCTATAAGTATGGAGTCGTCCTTCCGCAGGAAGACGGCGATCCCGTCGACAGTCCCAACATATTCCGCGTCGACGGAGTCTGGTATATGCTCTACTTGCGATTCCTCAACAAAACGGGCTACGTCGCTAAAATCGCCAAAAGCGACGACCTGATCCATTGGGAATCGCTCGGAACCGTCGTTCCTTTCCGGGAAACAGGCTGGGACGCGTGGCAATGTTCCCCGTCCTCCGCGCTGGTCGACTATGCCTGGGGCGGCTCATGCGCGATTCAGCCGTTCGAGGGAAGATATTGGTTTACCTATCTTGGCGGCGCGGGCAAAGGTTACGAGCCCGATCCGTTAAAAATCGGCCTCGCCTATACGGACGATCCGACTTCCGCGAAAGAATGGATGCGATTCGACGAGCCGATCATGCAGCCGAGCGACCCCGACGCCCGAGATTTTGAAAAGACGACTATGTACAAAACGAGCGTCGTCTGGGACAGGGAAAAACGCCTCGGCTACCAATTCGTCTGCTACTACAACGGCAAACAGGTCGTCGACGGTCGTTCGACCGAGCGCATTGGAATCGCCGTCTCAGACGACCTCAAAAAATGGAGTCGATACGGAAACGGCCCCGTGATCGACAACGGCTCCGGTATTTCGGGCGACCCGCAGATCGTCAAAATCGGCGACCTTTGGGTCATGATCTACTTCGGCGCTTTTTGGAAACCAAAGGCGTTCGACACGTTCGCCGTCTCGCGCGACCTTGTCCACTGGCGAAAGTGGGAAGGCCCGCATTTGGTCGAACCGTCCGAACCGTTTGACGCGACGTTCGCGCACAAGCCGTGGGTCGTCAAACACGACGGCGTCGTTTACCACTACTATTGCGCGGTCGGCGATCAGGGGCGTTGTATTGCGCTCGCTACGTCAAAGCAACTTTGAAGAAGGAACAAAACAATGAAAAAATATCGCGCGATAGCGCTGACGATGGCGCTAAGTTGCATTTTTCTGGCCAATATACGCGAAGCTCGTTCCGAGGAAGTTCCCGCTCCGGAATTGCCCCCCGGCGTCGTGATCGACAAAAGCTGGGATTTCGCCAATCTCTATGTTGGTTCCCCGAGTATAGAAATTCTTCCGGACGGAACTTACGTCGCGTCCCACGACTTCTTCGGTTCCGTTGAGAATCTTGATTTGCGAACTCACGTCTTCGAGTCAAAAGACAAGGGACAAACCTGGAAACTGATCGCCAAAATCCCCAACCAGCGCGCGTCCTACCTATTCCTCCTCAACGACGCGCTTTACGCGATTGGTTGGACGCCCGGCGAAGGGTTCCGGGACGCGACCAAAGACTCAATGTGTTCCGTTACGATCAGCAAGTCGACCGACGGCGGCCATACCTGGACGACTCCCGTCGATTCCAAATCGGGGCGACTCATAGGCGGGACAAAAGAAATGAGCGTCTTTTGCGACCCGGCGCCTGTTCTTGTGCATAACGGGCGAGTCTGGAAAGAAGTTGAAAAAATGGGCGATTTCAATTTCGACTCCAAGCCCAGATTCTACATGACGCAATACAATCCGATGTGCGCGAGCGCGCCCGTCGACTGCGATTTGCTCGACGCGTCCAATTGGACGTTCAGTAATTACGTTCCGTGGATCGTTCAAAAAGACTCCCACGGCTGGGCAGAGGGAAACGTCCTTTGCACGCCGGAAGGAAAAATGATTATTCAAATGCGTGTCGACGAAGCCGTGCACGACGGTAAAGGAGCGCAAATACAACTCTCCGACGACGGCAAGACCGCGACGTGGGATCCCGCAACGGGGTTTGTCGAAATGCCCGGCGGATGCAAAAAATTCGTTATAAAATTCGACGAAAAGACAAAAAAATACTGGTCGCTCGTCAACTGGATTCATCCGGACGACGTCGACGCGCCCGACAAAGAACGCACGCGAAACACGTTGGCGCTTGTTTGCTCCGACGATTTGAAATCGTGGGAAATTCGAAATATCGTCTATCGGCGCGCCGATTTAACGATCGGGTTTCAATATATCGATTGGCGAATTGAAGGCGACGACCTCGTCTGCGTTTGCCGACTCGCCTGGGACGGCGCTCATAACTGCCACGACGCCAACTATTTCACTTTTTTCCGCTTGAAAGATTTCCGTAATCTCACGCGCGAAGACGACGCGCCGACGTGGATCTCCCCTGAAAAATAACGCGTTTGAAATACGATACCAACGAAAGAAAGAGAACATCATGTCAAGAACGTCTTATAAAAAAGTATTGCTCGCAACGGCTGTTCTTACCGTCGCGACGCTCTCCAATATCGCCTTGAGCGGCGAATTAAAGGAACCGCTTGATCGTCATGCGATTGTGTCGCGCCACAATATTAATAGCGAACAACTCGAATCGACGCTCCCGATCGGCAACGGCAATTTCTGCTTCAACGTCGATGGAACCGGTTTGCAAACCTTTGCGGGCAACACTCTTTCGCATTGGGGCTGGTACTCCGATCCCCTGCTCGACGGTTTTACCTGGGCGGACGTTCCCCCTACCGGAACGTACTATCAGGGAAGATTGACAGGAGGAGATCCATGGCCGCAAGATAAGGCGCCTCTTTACAGTTGGGTGCGCAACTCGCCCCATCAGATGAATTTGGCGCGCGTTCGGTTCGTTCGCAAAGACGGAACGCCGCTCGACGCTAAAGAAATCAAAACGGGGCGAGTTCTCGATCTGTGGTCTGGCGTTCATACCTCGGCTTTCCAGCTCAACGGCAAAGAAACGTACGTGACAACGTGCGTTACCGACGACGTCCAACTCGATACGACCGTCGCCGTTCAAATCGACTCCGATCTCGTTCGCTCCGGCGAACTAATCGTCCAAATCGACTTCCCCTTCCCCGACCTGACGCCAGGCCCCTGGGTCGGAACGTTTTCCAACGAAAAAACGGCTCCTTTTGAAATAACGAAACTCGACGACGGCAAAGCGCTCGTCGTTAAAAGACTCTTGCAAAACGAATATGCGCAAGGCGTCGTCGGCAATTATACCTACGCGACGCGAGTCGACGCCGTCGGAGGAACCGTCGAACAAGTCGGCGACTCGTCGACAATCAAAGTAACGGGAAGCGACTCCGGCAAGCTCGAAATATCGATAACGTTCGACGGGGGCGACTATGCAAAATACCCGTGCGACGATTCCGTCTTCAGGAATAAGCCCGTCTCGTTTGACGAAGCGGATAAGATTTCCCACGAACGCTGGGGGAAATTCTGGAAGTCAGGCGCGGCGGTCGACCTATCCGGAAGTTCCGATCCGCGCTGGATGGAACTTGAACGCCGCATCGTTTTGTCGCAATACCAGTTGCGCGCCAATTCCGCAGGGGAATGGCCTTGCGGAGAATCAGGGCTCATTACAATCTGTCCGTGGAGCGGCCGTTTCCATATGGAAATGGTCTGGTGGCACCTGATTCACTGGTGGACGTGGGATCGCGCGGACCTTGCCGACGAGGCGATTTCGATCTATCCAAAAGTTCAGGACGGGGCGAAACAACTTGCCGAACAACTCGGCTACAAAGGATACAAATGGCAGAAGGAAATCGCGCCGGACGGCCGAACCGCGCCGTGGGTCGGCAATCTTGTTCTGCTTTGGAAACAGCCGCATCCAATCTTTTTCGCCGAAATGGATTACAGGCGCAATCCGACGCGGGAAACGCTTGAAAAATGGGCGGATATCGTTGAGCAAACCGCCGTTCATATGGCCGATTACGCGACCAAAGACGAAAACGGCGTCTATCACCTCGCTCCGGCGATGCCCCCGAGCGAACAGGGAATCACGCGCGACGAAGTTTTTGACCTCGCCTACTGGCGCTGGGGACTCGACGCCGCGAACAAGTGGCGCGAACGACTTGGAAAAGAACGCGTAGTGCTCTGGGACGAAGTTCGCGACAACATGGAGCCGTTGCCGGTCGAAGACGGAGTGTTCGTTCATTCGCCCGAATGGCGAACGTCGTTTAAAGACAGAAATTGGGAGCATCCCGATCTTATCGGCGTATACGGCATGATCCCGCCTATCGACGCGGTCGATCCTATAATCGCGGAACGAACGTTGGAACGTGTCGTTGCCGAATGGAAATGGGATCGTTGTTGGGGCTGGGATTTCCCGTGGATCGCCATGTCCGCCGCAAGACACGGACGCGCCGATCTTGCCGTCGATATGCTATTAAACGACGCCGTCTGCAACTACTACGACGAGTCGGGCGTTAATCTTGGCGGCCCGTCGACGCGCGGCGGCAAGGGGCCCTACCTGCCCGGCAACGGCGGCCTGCTCTACGCGATCGCCGGCATGTGCGCCGGATTCGACGAAAACGCCGACGACGACAACACTAACGCTAACATGCCCCTGTCCGGCGACTCCGCCCCCGGCTTCCCCGAAGGCTGGACCGTCAAATGGGAAGGATTAAAAAGACCGCTGTAATTGACGACAAAAACCACATGCAAAAGGGTGTTTCAGTTTGCATGTGGTTTAAATTTGTAGTCAACGGCCCAATTAATTCGAGCTACGCATGAAAACGCAAACGCTCTATTGCAATTTTGCGCTTATTTTGCGCGGATCGCGTAGACCGCGACGGCGTGTCTGGGAAGCGTCGCGCTAAACTCGATTTTTCCGTCGGCTCCGACGGAGAAATCTTTGGTTTTCGTCTCGGGCGCGGTGTTGGCGATCTTCACATATTCCGGACGCAGCGTGTTGAAATACAAATCGCGCGCTTTAGCTTCTCTCAATCCGGAATCAAGACATCCGCTGTCGGGAGACCAATGAAACGCGTCGTCGCCAATTTGATATTTCTCCTTGTCTTCAAGCCACTTGCAGAAGAAATTATCGGAATCGTCGATCGTCGTTTCGGCGAATTCGACAGTCTTGTCTTTCCAAAACGGCGCGTCGATCGTAAAAGCGACGTCGGCGGTTTCGTTATAATTTAAGTCAAATTTGAAATTATACGCGACGACATAAAGCGTGCTCGTTTCTTCGTCAAATCCCGCGACCGCGTCGCAATCGACGCCTTCCGCAAGCGCTTTTTCCGACTTCGTTTCGAGCAGTTTCGCGTTTTTGAATTTCACAAGTTGTTCGGCGACGCGGTATGCGATCAGCGGATACCCTGCGTAAGGCCCCGAACTCGAATAGCTCCACGCGCTGAAATAGTCGATATCGTTATCGACCATAATCTTGAACGTTCGCGCGTCGTACGCCGCCTGATACGTCTGTCCGACGATGCGGTGGATAAGATCGTCGTCGTCCGAACCTTTGCTTCCGTCCAAAATACGTCCCTCGTCGATACCGTAGCGCAAATCGTTCAAGCCCAGCGACTCAGCGCGCTCGCGAATTCGACCGACTGTCTGCGCCAACGTAAGTCCGTGTGGCAAATTCGGCTTGTCGTCATAGAACGAACACGCGAAATATTTAATAGGGATCGGCTCGCCCGACTTGGCGTTCTTGTCTTTGGCGCAATGATCGAGGAATTCGCGTTCGTCCCAAAGTCCCTCGGTGCAAGCCATCGCGTGCGCGCCGACGTAGAGATCGTCGCCGAGAACGTCGGTCAGAGCCGCAATCGAGTAGTCGTACAATTTGAAGAACGCGTCGCGACTCCCTTCGGGCGACTTCGCTTTATCGTGGAACCAACTCGCGTTTTCAAATTCGACCAAAACGCCCCAGCCCCAGGACCTTACCTCGTCGAGTCCAAATTCCTCGACGAGCGCCTCTGCCATGGCGCGAATATAATTGTAATAGACGTCGTAGTCGTCCGGAGGCAACGCGTTGACGGCAAATCCGTCGATCACCGTCTCTTTGGAGAATTTGTCCGGAACGCTCAGCTTAATATGCGGTTTCGCGTTAAGATTTAACACGTCGTGACAGGCGCGCAGAAGGGGCGCAAAATCGTAGTCGTCGACGACGTCCCGGTTGTTCGGATCGACGAACATATCGCGCGACTCGTTGCCGCCCGTAGCCTGCATAAACTGAATATGCTCGACGAATTTCGTGAGATCCGCCCCTTCGTCCTTGCCGGGCTTCCAATTCTGATGTTGCCAGATATTGATCGTTGAGACTTTATTCCCAATAATTTTACCGCGCGCCGACGCGTCGATTTGAAAACTGGCCGTCGACGGACTCGCCGCAAACGCCGCAAACGCCGCCAAGAATAAAGCGAACGCGCATGCGCTTGTTTTAAAATTTTTCATCGTATTTCCTTTATTGACAACCGTTAAATAAAACTAAACAAAACGCGCCAACTTTGGATAAAAATTCCAAAATCGGCGCGTCGACGTTGAAAGGTAAAAACTCAGTCGAGACGTTCCTGTTCTACGGTCATTTCAAACGACCACTGGTTAAAGTAGAGGTTTCCGTCTTTCCATTCCATTTCGCCCGCCTGGCAGTCGACCGGCTCGCTACGGAAATATTTCCTCTCAGGCGTGAATTTGCAACCGATGCTGTCGTTGATAATGAGGCGATACTGATCCAGCGCGCTCTTGTAGATATTGCGAATAAGAGGGTCGTCGCTCGTCATAAGCCCGTAGGACATGTCGATCGGAACCCAACCGACCCCTTCGTAATAAACTTCGCCCCAGTCGTGCATGCCGCACTCCCCGTCCGGCTTCATCGTCCAGCCGCTCTGCCACTTGGCGGGCACGCCTTCGCAACGCAACGCGGAAACAAGCGTCAACGTCAACATGCCGCAATCGCCGTGACCTTCGCGAATCACGTACTCGGGAATGCAGAACATCGTGCCGTACTCGTTCGAAGACGCCCACGGGAACCGCGCGTCGATCGCGTCGAATAATTTCGAGACGATTTTGACGGGGTTCGTCTCGTCCCCGACGATCTCGTCCGCCCACGCTTTCATTGCGTCGGTCTTGATCATGTGCGGCAGGTATTCGGCGGTGTATTCCTTATAGACGTCGCTGTTAACGTCGTAAGGCTTAACAGTCTTTTCCAAGTATTCCTGAGAATAATACTGCGCGTAAGAGGTCGTCTGGAACGAGTAATCGAAGACGGTCGGCTTGTCTTTGACGGTCGTCTTTTCCATATAGACGATTCGCTGCAAATCTTCTTTCGGGGCGATTTCGCAAACGTCGGCGTTGTGAGAGAGCAATTTAACGTCTTGTTGACGCTCGCACCATTCTCGCGGGAACGGCGCCCAATAGCGAACGACTTCGCCGGCGGGAATCGCGTTCGCGGGAAGCGTCGCGACGCAATGGAAGACGTTCGCCTGACCAAGCGTCAATTTACCCTGTCCGTCCGACTTTTTAATCATTTGCGCGCAATTGTTCAGACGGAACTGAGACGTTCCGGAAGGACGCGTCGCGCGAATCTCGGGCGCGAGACGTTCAAGGTTGTCGACCGCGTGTTTGAAGTACCAACGCGTTCCGTCGATCGGACGCATTTCCAAATAGCGTTTCGATTCCCATTCGCGCATTTGCGCGTCGCTATTGTCGTACCCGCGCTTGGCAAGTTCTTCTTTGACTTCCGATTCCGATTGGCGGAACTCAATACGAATACGACGCATCAGCTCGTAATACCATTCTTTTTGCGTCTGTTCCGCGCCGGAAACGTCGAGCGCGTCAAGCGCTTTCGCCGCGTCCGCAAACCGACTTTCCTGAATAGCGTTCCGAACGTCGCCTTCCCAAGAGTACTGCTGAGCAAAACTAACCTGGCTCGATAAAATCAACGCCAGCAAACCAACGACCCAAAGGCAGGGTCGAACCGCATGTTTCAATTGCATTGTCGTTCCTTTTTATAGGATAAGTGAAAAGCCCGACGCGTGTCGGGCGATTATTTTTAAAAATGTTCTTCCGAACGCAACGCGTTCAGACGAGACTACAGTAGAAGTATACCGAGGGAAAACTCGTTCCGCAAGCGGGCAGGAAAAGAACTCCAATAACGGACGTCTTTTTTGTCGAAAGAACATGAACAACGGACGTCGACTCGATTAACAATAGTCAGTCGATCATCGTTATTCTTTGTTTGGCAATTGTTACACAAAGCAAACAAAAGGCTTCTTCGATCAACACTAAAACTAACAACGGACGTCGAACCAAACGAACAACGGACAAATAAATTGAGTATTGGCTCCTAACATTGTTATACACAAACTGTTGAAGGCACAATAATGTTTGGAAACGCAAGTTTTGAACTGTTTTCAAGGCATATTATTCATTGTTTGTTTCTAATTGGAAAACAGTCTTGAGACGGGCGTTCCTTTTGCCTTGAACGTTGGGAACGCCATTATTTCTCTTTACCGAATGAGGCTTGAGTCGCTGTTTTCAGATCGTCTAAAGTAAATTGCATCAACATCGAATCTTCTATGTTACCAACATTTGAACCGAGTCTGTTTGCCTGTTGTGCGATTACCTTTTCAAAATAATTTCTAACAGTTCTACCGTTGGCAAAAGATTTTGAGTTTCTCATGGCATATACGGCGGTAAAAAGACGGTTTAAATATTCTTTGCAGTCATCGCCATAAGAGAAACCGTTTTGCTGACATAGAAATGAAAAGATTTGGTACAGTTCGTCTGCCGTATAGTCGTCAAATTTTATAAATGTGTTGAACCGAGAACGTAAGCCAGGATTAGAATCTAAAAACTTTTCCATAAGATCAACATAACCAGCGACGATTACAACCAAATCGTCTCTGTGGTCTTCCATCGCTTTTAACAATGTGTCGATCGCCTCTTGACCATAGTCTTCGCCCAGGTAGTCTTTTACTAGCGAGTATGCTTCGTCAATAAATAATACGCCGCCTAAGGCTTCTTCAATTCTTTCCTGAGTTTTAAGAGGCGTTTGTCCCAGGTAGCCTCCAACCAAACCCGAACGGTCTACTTCAACAAGATGTCCTTTTGATAATACGCCTAACTCCTTGTATATTTTTGCCAAAATACGAGCCACGCTCGTTTTTCCTGTGCCTGGATTTCCTGAAAACACCAGATGTAAGGATAACGGCGGTTGCTTAATACCTTTTCTTTCACGTAATTCTCTGACTTTGATAAGATTAACTAATGATCCAACCTCTGTTTTAACCGAGTCCAGTCCGATCATCGAATATAATTCATTGAGGCAGTTTTTAAGGCGACTATCTCTATTGTCTTTCTCTGCGTTTTTGAGTGATCCATGCGGACCAAGCCCTCCGTTAGCGCTAGGTGCGAACGCGTTTTCGTGGAATTTGCCCCGATTACTATCGTCTCTCAGCGTATCCAATACTTTTCTGACAATCGCCCCATCTTGTTCAGAAACATTTGTAAAATCTAGCGCCAACTTGATTCCGTTTTTTCGAGCATATTGTTCTGCATAAGAACCTTTTGAAGCATACAGAATTAATGATGAACAGAAAGCGCGGTATCCGATACTTGTCACGTTTGCAGGAATAACAAGCGTTTTCAAAGAGGAACAGCCATCGAAAGCTTGGTTTCCAATGCTTGTCACGCTAGCAGGAATAGTTAACGTTTCCAAAGAAGAACAACCCCAGAAAGCTTCGTCTCCAATGTTTGTCACGCCAACAGGAATAACTAGCGTTTTCAAAGAGGAACAAACACGGAAAGCGTTGTTTCCAATACTTGTTACGCCAGCGGGAATAGTTAACGTTTTCAAAGAGGAACAGCCCAAGAAAGCTTTGTTTCCAATACTTGTCACCCCAAACGGAATAACAAGCGTTTCCAAGGAGGAACAACCATTGAAGGCGCTGTCTCCAATACTTGTCACACTAGCGGGAATAACTAGCGTTTTTAAAGAAGAACAGCGACTGAATGCGCTGTCTCCAATACTTGTCACCCCAGTAGGAATAACAAGCTTTTTCAAAGAGGAACAACCATCGAAAGCGTTGTTTCCAATTCTTGTCACCCCAGAAGGAATAACAAGCGTTTCCAAAGAGGAACAACCGTAGAAAGCGTAGCCTCCAATATTTGTCACGCTAGCGGGAATAACTAGCGTTTTTAAAGAAGAACAATGCCTGAAAGCGCCTCCAATGCTTGTCACGCCAGCGGGAATAGTATACTCTTCTTCATTTCTTCCCACTGGATATGCAATAAGTTCTTTTGTCTTTTTGTGAAAAAGCACTCCGCCGACAGAACAAAACTCTGGATTATTCCCTGCAACTTTAATTGCAGTCAAAGAGGAATCATAGAAATTTCCAACGTCAATACTCGTCACGTTAGCAGGAATAACCAGCGTTTTCAAAGAGGAACAACCCTGGAAAGCATCGAGTCCAATACTTGTCACGCCAGCGGGAATAGTATACTCTTCATCATTTCTTCCACTCGGATAAAAAATGAGCCTTCTCTGTTTTTTGTGAAAAAGAACCCCTGCTACCGAACAAAGCGTTGGATTGTCCTCTGCTACTTTAACAATACTCAGAGAAGAACACCCAAAGAAATCATAGCTTTCAATTTTTTCCACATTGGCGGGAATGACTATAGATTTCAGAGAAGAACAGCCACTGAAAGCACCAATCCCTATAAATTCCACACTTGAGGGAATCTTTATTGATTCCAAAGACGAACACTTACAGAAAGCGCTGTGCCCAATACTTGTTACGCCAGCGGGAATAATTAGCGTTTTCAAAGAGGAACAACCAAAGAAGGCTCTGTCCCCAATACTTGTCAAACCGGAAGGAATAGTATATTTTCTAATACTCGTATCTAATAGTCTAATAAACATTTTCGAGAGTTTGTTAATTTCGCAACTGCTGGAACTAGAATTCATTGTTTATCTTAATTCACTTTATGTTGAATAAAACGTTATCCAAGAAAGCCTACGCCCTTAAAGGATGTCGTCTTGATCTGCAAAAACATGGGAATCAAATCGCAACGCCCCAAAACTCCAGTTCCGTAATCCCATGCCATCTTTCCGGCGAATCGGTTTCAAAATCGGTCAACTTAACGCTACGAACGCGTCGTTTGGGAAAAGTAACCGTTTGCGGTTCCGAGGTTTCTTTGAGGTCGATTCTGATAAACGTCCCGTCGGAAAATTCGAGCTTCGCGCTCTTCCACGCGGCGTCGTGCGGAAAATCGGCGCGAAGATAAATCACCGCTTTGTCGATTTCCACTTCGCAGCCAAAATCGACGTTCAGCCATAAATCGGTCCGAAGATTAGGCCCCCACGACGGAAACGCGGGGCCGTGTCCCTTATTCTCCGTCTTACCGTCGATTACGTTTTTCGCGGCGAATTCGTCAAGGTACGCGTACTCGCTGTTGGACGTCGCGTGCGGATAGAGTTTCGCCTCTTCGGCGTCCCCCTGAACGTCGTTGGGATTGAGCGCAAGGTTCCGGTAGACGTTCCACTTTCCAATTCGTCTTGCGACGGACGGAACTCGACGCGCAAACCAGCCGGCGAGGAACATGCGTTTGTCGGTCGTTCCGCCGAAATCGGTCCAGCCGAAATCGGCCGCGTCCGGCAAAACGCCCGACTCGTCCGCAAGCCGTTTGAGTTCCATATTTCTGGCGACGATCGTCTCCATGCCGATTCGTTTTGTAAGATAATAGTCGTATTTAGCGCGTTCGTCCCGCGTCCAGTTCGCCTGTTCGACGTAATCTCCGCAATACGGAACGACTAAATCGATCCACATAGCGAGCGTTCTCAGCGACATGCCGTCGATTCGAACGTCGCGATGATTCTCGTCCCGACCGCCGACGTTTCCGTCCTCGTCGCGAAACATCTTGATCAATTTGCTTTTAGCCGCGCCCGCCTTGTACGGTTCCAGAAGTTCGGGGCCTTCCTGAACGTTAAGCCAATCGACATATTTTGAATCGTGTTTTCCGTAATTTGTCAAATTCAAATAAGCTTCGCTGTAAAATCTTCCGTCTTTCCGAACATACGCCTGACCGACGGGAGACGCGTCAAGATTGCCGCGCAACGAAAAGGGAGCTTTCGAACCGTCGGCGCGCGTTTCGCCCGTATGACAGCGAACGCAATGAGCGTCCAAAATCGGCTGAACGTCGCGTGTAAAGCTGAACCCCGCGTCTTGAAAACGCCCATGTCCCGGCGTCAGTTCCGGCGTCAGCTGGGCGACGCCCTTCTTTAGAGCGATCGACGTCGATCCGCTCGCCGCGACGTCGTTTTGCGTTACGCTCCCTTTGGGTTCGTGACACCCGACGCATCCGAACGTTTCGCCCGGCTGAAGAGTCGACCAACTGCGCATCGTCTGAACGCAGTCGCCGTTTTGATCCAAAAGTTGGAAATATACGGGCGTGAGCGCCGGAACTTCAAAATACGCCGAGCCGTCCTCTTCGACGAGGACGGTTCCCAAAACGCGTTTAACGTCCCATGTTCCGTTCATAACCGAAACGGGCGTGGAAACCATCGCGTCGCCGGCGGGGCCGTGATTTTCGTTGGCGCGAACGCCCGCCGGACGAAATTCGAGCGCCACGACGCGCAATTCCTTAACAACGCCGCGTTCGATTCCCAGCAGGCCCGGCCCTTCGTAAACGTCTTGAACGTAGAACTTGCCCGTCGACTGAGAATAATCGACTTGCGAAGGTCGCGTTTGGGGAACCTCGCGTTCGACCAGCGGAATCGGCTGACCGGAACTTACAAGCGGATCGAACGCCAACAGTTCGCGCCGTCCGTCGACGTCGAACCAGTAGACTCCAAACGGTTTAAAGTATTCGCGTTTAACCATGTCGGGTTCAAAACGCGCCCCTTCCGGAAGATACGCGCATAACAACGTCTCTTCGTCGAGCGGACACGGATATTGAAACAACTCGCCGTCTTGTCCGTAAACGTCGATCTTGACGGCGGGCGCTTCGCGAATCGGCGCGATAAATTTCACGCCGGAATTCTCCTGAGAACCAAGATTCCGGTCGATCTCAATCAACTTGCCGTGTTGATGAACGTGATGCCCCGTCGCAATCGCCATGACTTTGTCGCTACCGGGGACTCCGCGCGCGTGGAGTATCGACGTCGGAAAATACGAGTTGTTTCCGTAGAATTCCGTCTGTCCCGTCCCGTCGGGATTCATTTGAAAGAGCGGCTGCGGAAAGAGTTGTCCGCGATCGTTGTAGTCCCAACGCGTATAAATCACGCGTCCGTCGTCAAGAACTTTCGGATAATTAACCGAGACCTGATCGACGGAAACGCGACGCAAAAAACGTCCTTGCGCGTCGCACGTAAACAAATTGGCGACTTCCGCAAAAGAACAGTCGGTAATTTGCGCGCAGCGCGTCGACGTAAAAAGCAAATCCCCGTTGGGCAAATAGATCGGCTCGATATCGGAAACGCCCGCGCCGAAAGTAATTTGACGCGTCGTTTTAGAGTCGACGTCGTATTCGTAGACGTGATAATCGTCGAAATTCAAGTCGGTTCGCATCGAGAAAAGAATCCTCTTGCCGTCCCAGGAAACGTCGGGATCGCGAATCGTTCCCTCGGTCGTTTCGACAAGAACCTCGTTTTTAATCGAACCGTCGGACATGAACGTCGCCAGGCAAAGCTGACCGCCGGGACGTCGGTCGAAACTGTAGTCTCGAACGTCTTCGTCCGTCGCGTCGTCGGTGTACGCGTAATGACTCGCGCCGATCACATAGTGTTTCGTATAAACGAATTGCGGAGCATGTTCAATAGCGTCGGCAAGTCGAACGGCGCGACGTTTGACGCACGCGTCGCAATATAATTCGCGCCAACAGGGATCGGCGCCGGGCTTGCGCGCCAACTGTTTCAAACGCGCGCGAAAAACGTCCGGGTCGGAAATCTCGCTTAACGCGCGTTCAATCAACGCTTGTTCCGCGCGATTGTCCGAATTGTTCTGAAACAAAGCGGCGCGGCGTTCCGCGTTAGGCTCGTCCTGCATAAGCCAATCTTCTTCAAGTCGCGCTTGAAACACTTCGGGATCGAACGACCAGTCTTTAACTTTTCCTTCCGCAAGAGCCGGGAGGAAAAACGCCAACCCCAACGCCGCGCAACGCGCGATCGACGACGTCGCGTCTTGAACCGAAGCTAAGTTCACTTTCATATCTCCTTATGCTTTAAGGCTTATTTTTCATCATTTCGACGGCGTAAGAAGTCTAAATCAAAAGGAGCGATACTACAAGACGCGTCGACGTCTTTGGCAAAACACAGCCGGACGTGGCAAAACCATTACTCTGCGGCGACTCCCCAAAGTTCAAATTCCGCGACGCTAAACGCCGCCGGCAAATCGTTTTCACAACGCGCGTTAACGAGGCTCGTCCAGGCGACGCGGCGCTTCTCAAACGAAAAAGTCTGCGGTTCCGTCGTCGGCTTAAGCGCGATCGTTTCCGTCGAACCGTCGGAAAACTCTAATTGCGCCTGAATCGGAGCCAACTCCCCGCCGAAGAAAGGCGTGTCGAAAGGCTTCAACATAACGACGACCTTGTCAATCTCTATCTCGACGCCAAAATCGACGGTCAATCTCGCGTCGGTTCGCAAATTAGGCGACCACGACGTTTCCGGATTCCCGTCGATTGCGTTTTTCGCCGCCGTTTTGTCGAGATAGGCGTATTCGCTGTTCGCATGAGCGTGCGGATACTCGACGAGCGTTTCCGCGTCGCCCTGAATATCGTCGGGATTAAGCGCAAGATTGCGATAGACGTTTTCCGCGCCCGATTTAGCGCAACGCGACGGAGCTTTGCGTTCAAGCCACGTTTGAACGAACTGTTCGCGATAGTCAAGCCCTCCGGCGTCAAATTGTTGAAAATCGGCGAGCGAAAACTCTTTGCCCGAAACGTCCGCTTCGATCTTCTTCGCGACGTCGTCCGCGACGATTTCCGCGTTGCGAACGCGTTGCGCCGTATAATATTCGTACCAGGCGCGTTCGCCGCGCGTCCACGCGTTCGCCTCAAGATAATTTCCGCAATACGGAACGAGAAGATCGATCCACATCGCGAGCGTTTTCATCGAGCGCTCGTCGACCTTAACGTCCTTGTGCCATTCAAACGCCGCGTCGGAAACTTTTGGGCGATTAGGAAGATCCGCGTCCTTTTCCATCTGCTCCCTGCCGCGTAACATCGCGATCATCGGGCTTGTCGCCGCGCCGGAATAATAGGGCGGCAGCATCGACGGACGATCCTGAATTCCCAGCCAGCGCGTAAAATCGTTCTCATGATTTCCGCGATTCGTCAATTTGACGTAAGATTCCGCAAACACGCGTTTTTGCGCCTCAACGATCTTCAAATAATCGTCGTCTTCGTCGGGGGGAGTCATGTCGTTGGCCATAAGCGAAAACGGTCTGAAGTTTCCGTCCGCGTCTTTTCCGCCGGAATGACACGACACGCAATACGAGTCCAAAATAGGTTGGACGTCGCGCAAATAGCTGAACCCCGCTTCTTTCATAGAACCTTCGCCGGGAAACAGAACGGGCGTCAACGTCGCGACGCCTTTGCGCAACGCCGTCGTCGTCGAACCGCTCGCCGTCGCCACGTTGCCGATCGACGCGCCTTTAGGCTCGTGACATCCGACGCATCCAAACGTTTCGCCCGGCTGAAGGGTCGACCAGCTGCGCATCGTCTGAACGACGTCCCCGTTGCGATCAAGCAATTGGAAATAGACAGGCGTAAGCGCTGGAACTTCAAAGAATGCCGAACCGTCCTCTTCGACGGGAACTTCGCCCAGGACGCGTTTAACGTCCCACGTGCCTCCCCCGATCGAACAAGGCGTCGAAACCATCGAGTCGCCCGCCTCGCCGAAATGCCAGTTCCAACCGCACCCGATCGAACGGAACTCCAACGCGACGACGCGCAACGCTTTAATCGTTCCGCGTTTGATTCCTTCAAGCCCCGGCCCTTCGTAAACGTCCTGGACGTAATATTGTCCGGTCTTCTTCGTCAAATCGACCTGACTCGGACGCGTTTGAGGAATCTCACGTTCGACAAAAGCGACGGGCTGACCGCAACTGATCGCGGGATCGAACGCGAGTAATTCGCGCGCGCCGTCGACGTCAAACCAGTAGACGCCAAACGGGATCGAATAAGAACGCTCTTGCGAACCTTCCGGAAGATACGCGACCAGAAACGTTTCTTCGTCGAGCGCGTAAGGATACTGGAACAACTCCCCTTCCTGACCGTATCGGTCAATTTTGACGTCTTCCGTTTCCCTAATCGGCGCGATTAGTTGGACGCCGGAATTCCCCTGCGTTCCCTTGGAACGATCGATAATCGCGAGTTTTCCCTGTTGATAAGCGTGGTGTCCTCCCAGGACGCCGACGACTTTGTCGGAGCCGGGTATCCCGCGAGGATGCAAAACGACCGTCGGAAAATATGAATTGTTTCCGTAAAACTCCGTCTGTCCCGTCCCGTCGACGTTCATCTGGAAAAGAGGCTGAACGTAAATATGGCCGCGATCGTTGTAGTCCCAGCGCGTGTAAACGACGCGTCCGTCGTCGAGAAGCTTCGGATAATTAACCGTAACCTGATCGACTGACACGCGACGTAAAAAACGTCCCTGCGCGTCGCACGTATACAGATTCGAAACTTCCGTCCACCAGCAGTCGGTAATCTGTCCGCAACGCGTCGACGTAAAAAGCAAGTCGCCGTTTGGCAAATAGATCGGTTCGATATCCGCGACGCCAAGCCCAAAAGTTATTTGACGAACTTCGCGCGTCTTGACGTCGTATTCGTAGAGATGGAAATCGTCTTTGTCAAAGCTCCTGCGCATTGAGAAAAGGATCTTCGTTCCGTCCCAGGAAACGTCGGGATCGCGAATCGTTCCGTCGGGCGTCTCGACGAGAACCTCGTGAGCAATCGACCCGTCCGGCTGAAACGTCGCCAAACACAACTGACCGCCCGGCTGACGGTTGCAACTCGTGTCGAAATACGCTTCGTCCGTGACGTCTTCGGTGTACGCGTAATGACTCGCGCCCATGACGTAGTGCTTCGTGTAGACGAACTGCGGAGCCGCGTCGATCGCCGACCCCAGACGCGCCGCGCGTCGTTCCCGACACGCGGCTGCGTAAAGCTCGCGCCATTCCGGCGAATCGCCGGGCGTTTTTTGGTCGACAAGCGCCGCAAGTCTGGCGTTTAACGCGTCGGAGTCAAGCGCGTTCAAAACGCGTTCGACAAGTCGCCGTTCTTCTTCAAACGAGTTGTCGGCAAAAAGCGCGGCTCGTTCTTCCGCGTCGGGCGAGTCCTGCATAAGCCAGTCGTTAAACAGTCGTGTTTCAAACTCTTCGGGGGCAAATTTCCAGTCGCCGTAGTCGGCGAAAGCCGGCGCGGACCACAAACAAATCAGAGCGAGCGTCAATAAGCGAATTTTAAACATCGTCAAGATTTCCTAAAAGCTCGTGGAAGAACGCAAACAAGAAGCGGCGTTTGTTAAAAAAACCTCGTCAAACGCAAAAGTTTAACGAGGAATCGACTTAACGCGACGACTATTCGTCGGACGGGCGATCCGCCATCGTAACGGCAAAATCGAACGTAACGACCGTCTTTCCCTCGACCGTCACTTTCGCGCGAAGCATGTAGATCCCGGCGATTTTTTCTTTAAGAGAAACGCGCTGTTCGACTCGATCGCCCGGTCGAACGAGCTGCTTGAATTTCACGTCGTTCATACGCCCGACGACCGGGACTTTGCCCGTCTTACGATCTTCGTCGCTAAACAAACGCGTCATATAGATCGCGCCCGCCTGCATCGCCGATTCGCAAAGCACGACGCCGGGAACGATTGGAAAGCCGGGATAGTGCCCCGCGAAGAAAAACTCATTTTGTTTAAAGCGGTACGCGCAAACAATCTCGTCGTCCGTCCACGTAACGATCTCGTCGATAAAAAGGAACGGTGGACGATGTGGAATCGCCGCCAAAATCGCGGCGCGAGAATCGAAAAAAGATTCGTTCTTTATTACGTTGTTGTCGTCGGCCACAAAATCACCTCGTCAAAAATTCGTCGACGTCGTTAGCGGCAATCACGCCGTAGTTGACCGCGCCGAGCCAGCCGGACATGATAATTCCGACGCTGCCCGCGTGGTACAACCCCGCGACTTTACTTCCCAAAGCGCGGCTAACCGCAAGTCCTTCGTATTTCGTGCCAAAACTCGCGCCAAGCCAGTGACCGGTATAGTCGCGGAACGTTTTTGGCGTCGCCGCCTCGACGTAGGCGACTTTTTCGCGGACGCCGGGCACGTACTTGTCGAGCGCGTCTAAAGTCGTTTCGATCAAGTCTTTTTTACTTTCTTCATACGCTTCGTCGGTCAGATTCGCCCAGTCTTCATAGTTCGCGTTCGAACTCGCGACGACGTAGTACCGATCGGTCCCAGGCCGCGTTTTCGGATAGTAGAACGAATAAGTTCGACTTGTAATATGTCGGCTGAGGAGCCAGTCGGCGCGGAATTCGGGCGCGACCGACGTAAAGAGCAAGTCGCCGCATTTTTCTTCGTCGAGCGTTTCGCCCGGTTTAAGCGCGATATAAACCTGAACGCTCGAATTATTTAAACGAACGGCTTCCGCTTCCGCGACGAAATCGGGATCGAAATGTTCGCGACCGACCATATTAAAGATCGTGCCCTTCAAATTCGCGTTTGAAAGAACCGCTCGCGCGCCGATCGTCTTGCCCGCAAGGAGCGAAACCGCCTTAGGCGCTCCGCCAATTTCCGGCGACACAACTTTCATGGGACCGTCCGCGATACGAACGCCGACTACGCGCCCGTTTTCGACGACAATTTTTTCAACCGGCGCGTTGAGCGCGATATCGACTCCGTTTTTGACCAGTTCGTCGCGCAACATCTTCACAAACAGGTCGGTGCCCCCCTGGAACGTGAAGACGCCTTTAGACATAAAGTTCGAGAAAACAATGCCGTAGGTCAGCGCGGGGTCTTCCAGCGTCGAACCGTTCGCGTACGTGATCGGCTCCATCAGAAGTCGCGCGACGTCGGAACGACCGGGGAAGAACTGATCGAACAATTCGCGCGTCGTTCGGGATTGATCGTCGTAATGCGTTTGATTGCGCGCTTCGTCAAAAAACGCCTTAACCGTCTCCTCGGCAAGTCCGAAACGTTCGACCAAAAGACGCGTGAAATCTTCGCGATTAAACGTCGTCGTCAGCGAAAATTGCGGGTTGTCAAATTTAATGCGCGGAAGTTGAACGATTCTGTCGGCGATTTCCTTGTTCCAATATCGACGACAGCTCTTAATCATGCCGACGGGAAATCCGTGGAGAGAGACGTCAAAAATATGCTCGCCTTTTTCGCGTCGAAACCACGTCGCAAGACCGCCGAGTTTATAATGGCGTTCGAGCAAAAGAACCTTGTGCCCCCCGCGTCCCAATACGTTTGCGGCGGTCATGCCCGCAAGACCGGATCCGACGACCACGACGTCATACTTGTCAAGATAGCGGTTTTCCTGGGAAGATCTTTCGGTTTCAGCGTTATTCATGCGACTATTTCTCTAATTCTAAACTGTCCAATTAAATCAACGTTTGTCTATGCGTCGAGGCGACCGAATAAACCGCCGCGACGTCCCGAATATTGTAAGCGTTTCGACGCGAATTAACAAGGGCGTCGGGCGACGCGAATCAACATGTCGGACGGGACGCTAATTCTATTGGAAGTCGGGGTCGGCAAATTATACGACTTTATTCGACCAAGATTATGCCGCATGGCGCGTTGAGGGAGCAAAAACGGCTTCAACCAACGTCCGTCGTCGGAAAATGCGCGACGTAAGCGCGCGTATAGGAGCTGTCGTCGCGACGCGCCCCATAGCGCGAAGAGAAAAACGTCAAGCGTCGTGGAGGAATACGCGCCTAAAACCGGATGAGCGCGCCAAACGCTGATAAAGCGCGCGGGAGAAACGAAGGAAAACGAACCGACGACGCGAAGATATCGGCGTAACGATCGCCAATGAAGAAAAAAAGAAAAAACGTCGCGCACGCCGATCTTCGACAATAAGAGCCAACGTTTCGTTCATAGGAAACGCCTTACTTTTCTCTCTTTTACTGAATCGCAAATTGACGCAAAATCGACGCGTCTTACCGATTATATCTCAGGACGGCGAACAATACAAGAAAAACTCCGACGAAACAACGGGAAACACAAATGAACGCCGACGATTCGTTTGTTTGTAATACGATAAAAAGCGCGATTCTACGCGATCAGGAGATAAGAAATATCAAAAAAGGACGTCACGTCGCTTGACATAATCCGGAACGCCGTTAGAATTGTCGAACACTCGACTGTCTGGTCGAGGATGGCCCCATCGTTTAGTCGGTTAGGACACGGCCCTTTCAAGGCCGGAATACGGGTTCGAGTCCCGTTGGGGTCATTAGTAGGAAAAACCGCTCTCTCGAAATTATTCGACGGAGCGGTTTTTTTGTTTCCATATCTGTCCGACGCCAACATAGGAGCGGCGCAATGTTCTTCAAACAAAATAATCAACCGTCCAAACGAGATTTCTGTCAAGTCGTCTACAACGACGATCTTCGCGCGGATATGCGCGCTCTGTTGGCGCTCGCCGTTCGAGAAGACACGGAAGACGTCGGCGACCTTACCACGCTCGCGCTCATTCCCGACGGAGTCTCCGCTGAAGCGGCGGTCGTCGCGCGCGAGCGAGGAGTCGTCGCCGGCCTGGTTTTTGCTCAGGAACTCGTTAAGACGGTCGACGAACGGCTCAATTGGGAAGGACGCGTCAAAGACGGCGCCTCGCTCGAAAAAGACGACGTCATTGGAATCGTTTCCGGCCCGACGTTCGCGATGCTCACCGCAGAACGTCTGCTTCTGAACCTCGTCGGCCGACTTTCCGGCGTCGCGACGTTGACGCGCCGATACGTCGACGCGATCGAAGACACCGGCGCGCATATTTACGACACGCGCAAGACGACGCTCGGTTGGCGCCGGCTGGAAAAATACGCCGTTCGTTGCGGCGGCGGCCGCAATCACCGAACGGGGCTGTACGACGCGATTCTTATCAAAGACAATCACCTTGCTTTCGGCGGAATCACAGATTTCGGCCCCGGCGAAGCGGTTCGCCGCGCGCGCAAATATCTCGAAGAACATTACGCCGGTCGGGAACTGCCAATGTTGGAAATCGAAGTTGATTCGCTCAAACAACTCGAACAGGTCCTTCCGGAAAATCCGGACGTCGTCTTGCTCGACAACATGTCCCCGGACATGATGAGGGAAGCGGTTCAGATGCGTCGGGAAGTCGGCGCGACTTGCGAATTCGAAGCGTCCGGAGGAATCACGTTAGAAACGGTCCGAGCCAAAGCGGAATCCGGAGTCGAACGAGTGAGCGTCGGCGCGCTGACGCACTCCGCGAAAACGTTCGATATCGGGCTCGACTGGATCTGACCAATCAAATAGAAATTCTAAGAAAAGCGAAGAATCGCGGCAAACGGCATTCTAATCGCGCCTGAGCCGCGATCAACGCGACGTCTAATTCAACGTCTTCGGCAAAATCAAGATCGACGTCGACTCCGTTCGCCGCGCGGTTCCGCAAGCGGAGCCGCGTCGGAGCGATCTTCTCGCTTTTATTCTCGCAAACCAGCGCATAATCGTTTTTGTCAAACCAGACGCGATGGGAGTCGAACGCGTCGAACGGAAAGTCGTATTCGAGTCGAAAGGAAACCGTCCAATCGCCGTTCTCGAGTCGCTGAGCAGCCGCGCCTCGAAGCGTTAGTTCTCCCGATTTAAGCGTCTCCTCCTGATCGTCGGCAAAAACGCGAATCAAAATTTCCCGAAGGTCGAGCCCAGCGAGCGTCGTAAAAGAACCTGACGATTGTTCAGAAGCGTCGCTAATTTCAGAATCGACGCGTTCAATCGGCGCTTCGATTTCGATCGTTTCGTCGTCAGAATCAGGCAAGATTTCCGGCGCGGACCTGCGGGCGACGGGGCGCCAAACGCCCCCGTCGGCGTCTCTCCAAAAAAAAGCGTCGAACTCAGGCGTCAAATAGACGATCCGAATCGGCGCTTTGCGCGAAACGTCGACCTTGCCGTAAGTCGTTTCGCCAGATTCGACGCGCCACTGCGCGGTAAAAGCGCGACGCGCGGCCGACGCGACTTCCATGCGCCGCCGAGCCTCGACGACCTCAAATCGATGACGCGCCTCAAACGAAACTTCGCCGTTTGTCAAAAAACTCCGATCCTGCCAAATCGGTTCAAACTCGACAAATCGTCGCGACAACTCCTCTTCAGCGGCGTCGCGGTCTTTTAACAACGGGGAATTGAATTCCGTCATTAACGCGAAAAAGGAGTCTTCGAGCTCCGACGTCTGCGCGTAAGCGCGAAACGGCGCGACTCCGCTAAGAAAAACGATAATAAGCGCGACAACACGATTCATGGCGTCTTTTTCAACGCGAGGTTCCGTCGACAAAAATCCGAAAAACGCCGGACGCTTCCTTATTTCTTCGGACCGAAAGATTCCGTGTCGCCGGGAAACGCGCCCGACTTAACGTCGGCGACATAGTCGCGAAACCCCCGATCGACCAACTTATGCAAATCGCAGTAAACGCGCGCGTGTTTAGGCGTTTCATTCGGCTCTTTATTCGCGTAGTTGAACATGTCGTGAAAGACCAGCACTTGCCCGTCGCATCCGACGCCAGACCCGATGCCGATCGTCGGAACACGCAGTTTTTTAGAAACCTCTTCGGCATAGTCGCGCTGAACGCATTCAAGAACGATCGCGAACGCGCCCGCCTCTTCGATCGCCGCGCAGTCGGCGTAAAGTCGATCGACGTCGCGCTGAATGAAATATCCGCCCGTAGCCTTGACGCTCTGGGGAGCCAGACCGCAGTGGCCCAGAACGGGTATCCCCGCCTCCACGACGGCGCGAACCGTCTCGGCGCGGCTCGCGCCACCTTCGATTTTAACGGCGGTCGCTTCCGTCTCTTTCAGTACGCGCGCGCACGCGCGGACCGCCTCGTCGGGGCCAAGTTGACAACATGGAAAAGGCATGTCGACGACGACCAGCGCGCGCTTTGCGGCGCGAGCGACCATTTCCGCATGATAGATCGTCTCGTCCAACGTGACGCTAAGCGTCGTCGAACGTCCCTGAACGACCGTTCCGACGCTGTCCCCGACAAGAATGACGTCCAGCCCGGCCGCGTCGGCCATTTGGGCGGTCGGATAGTCGTACGCGGTAACCATCGCGATCTTCTCGCCTGATTCTTTCATTTTCTGAATCTTCAAAACAGAAAGCGCGCCCGATTTGTTCGCCATATTGTCGCCCTTTGCTACTAATAATGAGTTCTAAGACGCAACGCCGGAAAAATCCGACCCCAAGGCTTAATTATACTCGAAAAAAGAAGTCGTCTCAAGGGACGCGACGACAAAGGAGAAAAAACGACGGCTAGAAACGCGCGCCGGGTATCAATTCGGTAAGGTAATCGATTTCGGCGTGTCGATAAGTGCTTTGAGGTTGCGCGTATTTAAAATCTTCAGGAGAAACGCGCTCGGTATTCGGGAGATAAGAGACGGTAAAAACGTCGTTCCTGACGCTTTTACCCCCGTTCTCGACAAGCGAGTAAAACGAGAATTTGCACGGAAAGGCCCATTTCGCGTCGAAATAAATCTCAACGTTCGACGGCATATATTCAAGTTCGGCAGGTTCAAGTTCCAGAAGACCGATCGATCTCCTCGCTTCTTCCCAAAAAATAGTTCGCGCTTTGCCGACGACTTTGAAGAGCTTGTCCCCCTGCCGCGTTTCGACGGCTTCAGGGGTCGGTTCAAATTCGTAATTCGCGCGCGCTCGTCGAAGCAAACCGAGCAAGCCGCCAAGACCGGGCAACGCGTTAAGACCGCAATTCAAATCGGAAACGCCGTTCGCGCGCAGAGTCTCCAACTCTTCGTCGTCAAGCTGGCCGAAACGATTCCAAAGTTCTTCGATATTGATACGCTCGAGCGATTTTTCGCCTTCGACCGACGAATACCTCCACCACGAAAGCGCTTCGCAATCGCAGACGATCGTGAGAAAATTGTCGTCGGGACCGGAGCTTTGCGTCGCCTCCTCCACGTCGGACGACGAAAGCGTCGCGTTCAAAAGAAACCTTTTCGTTTCAAAAGGGGTTCTCCGCGACGCGCCGCGCGCGCGACCGAGCGACAACTCTTTATATTTCCCGCGTCCAAAGTACTTAACGCCAAAACAGGAAGACTCGAATTCGACGTCGGCGGAAAGACTGTTCAAACTTTCCAACTTCTCAACGGACGCGTCGAACAACAGTTCCGTCTCCGAACGACCGTTCCAGGAAGAATCGGACTCAAACGCGGAATCGACAATGTATTCTGAGAAAGAACGAGCCTGCCAACACGCGACGACGGCAAAAAACGCCCATAGCGCCCCCTTCCCGACGAACGTCCACGTTCCGGTTGAGTTTCTTGCGTTAGTCAAAATTGCCGTCCCCAAATTGAACCGTTCCTTCTCGCCGCGGAATCCTCTCTAAACGCGACGACGCGGAATGATAACAAATAGCGACGCGACGTTCAAGGTCGACTTTCGCGTCGCGTTTGATCCGAGGAATCGAAAGAAACGTTTTAACCCCTAACGAAGTCGCTAATTAAAACAGTTCCTACTTTTAAACAAAGCCGTCTAATTTACCAGATCAAAACAATCGTCTTCAATGTAACCGATTTGGAAACAAAAGCTTTTTCTTGACTAAAACCGACAAATATAGAAGCGGGAGACGCCGAAAATGACAGTGACCTTTTGGAGTTTTGACGTCGTCTGAAACGATGGCGCCAAATATAACGTTAAAAGTTGTCAGTCGCATTTTAGCGGCTCGACATTCCCTTTTATTGAGGATAAACGAGATAAATTTTGTTGCGAAACAAGCAAGCGAAGTTTATAATAGAGGTTAGAAATTGAGGTCGCGTTCCCGCGTTTTTCGGCGTAACGCAACGACGCTCGTCAAATCGAGCCAAGTCAAGCGTTAACAGAAAAACGACTTTCGAACGCAGAACGTCTTCGCGCGTTCTCCGACTAAGCGATATAAATAATTACTGGTAACTTGTCGGCTCTTGGTTTTTGCGTAGGCTCGTCGTCGACCGGCTTGTTCCGGCGTCGCGCGACGCCGGACTTTGAGACCAACGTCTCAAACGCCGCGCTATCCAAATCATCGGCTTGACGCCTTAAAATGGAGAGATAAACAGATGCGTAGCAAAGCGCTTTTACTGGCTCTTGTTGTTGTCGTCGCATGCGGCGCCGGTCCGTTCCGCGGCTCGGTTGTCGGCAATTTCCCCGGTTCTGCGGCCGGTCCCGCGACCTCCGCTCCAATCGTCAACGCCGCCGCTCCCGCGGCCGCGTACGCTCTTCGCGCTCCCGAATTTGCGCAAGTCGCGTTCAAAGGCCCTAAAGGCTTGACGATCAACTACGACGTTTCCGCTCTCGGCGCTTTCGATTCCGCGCCGATCGTTTGCGAAGACCCCGGCAAACCGCAAGCCAAAAAGCCCAATTTCCAAACGGCTCGCAGCTATCGTCTGAAGTTGACGAACGTTCCGAATTCTCAACTTGCGCTTTACCCCACGTTGACGATCAACGCCGTTTCCCCGCGCACGAAGGCGTATCTCGACCACAACGCGCTTCCGATCGAATTCTCGATGCAGGATCTTGAAAGCGTTCAGGCGGGCAACTTCGTTACGAAAGTCGTCTTCCTTCCCTCGCAGCAGTATCAGAATCTCGCTTTGGCCGGCGGCGCGAGCACGGTTGTGAGCACCCAGCTTCCTCCGGGCGCGGATCCGATCGTTGAAGCGCAAAACCGCGGCGCGATCATCGCCGTCGTCCAACTTGGCAATAAAGACCTTGAAGGCATTGAACTTGCCGACGTCGACGCCGCCGCTATTACCGCCGCGCAACAGTTCCCGATCTCCGGCGTCAACGCGCCCGCGTTCGGAAGTCCCGCGGAAGAAAGCGCTTCCCACACCGCCGAGATCCCGACCGTTCCGCTTCCGAAAGAACAGCCAGTTCTTCAGAAACTTGATCCGGTTCCGTCTTCCGGCATTCCGTCGGTCATTGACTCCGAATGGAACGACGCTC
>JAFZNK010000189.1 GCA_017550965.1 Thermoguttaceae bacterium | reverse complement strand
TCAAAACGAAAACGACGCGTACTTCGACAACTGTCGTGGATGATTTGGTAATGCCCCCCGCGATAAACACGTTCGGAACCTTTTATTGGACCGGTTGGATTTGTTAACGGATGGGTTGGATAGGCGTAGTCAAACCAATCCTCGCACCATTCCCCAACATTACCTAACATATCGTAAAGTCCCCATGCGTTTGCTTTTTTACCGCCAACTTCATGCGTCGTTCCATTTGAATTGACCGAAATCCATGCAATTGTATCCAACGCGTCGGGCATTGACGCGCTATCCGCTGAGTCGGCTCGGCATGCGTATTCCCACTGCGCTTCTGTAGGTAATGAGAATTCAAACCCTTTCGGAGCAATGGGTTGTAAATTGATTTTGTTACTCAAACCGTAAACGCAAAAATGCGACGTCCAATCTAACATGATATATTATCCTTTAGGTTTGTATAATCGTCTTTTTTTGTTAGCAGGACGCCTATTTTCTCTTTTATTTCCTCTGTAACCCGAACCGCTACATTTGATCTGGAATCTGGTTTAATTTGATTTATTTCGTTTAATAACAAAATATTGCGCAAATACTCCTTAGTTTTGCTTATCCCGGCCAGACAAATTGGTTTCGTTGCATTTTCGCTACTTTTTTCATTCAGCTCTTTACAAGCCAAATGGGTCAAGAATAAATGGGAGATCATAACGAGATGCAGGTATTTGTCTACAGCTCGTCGTTTTAAAAACTGATAATCGCCCATGCCCAATTTTTGTTTTGCCGATTTAAACAACACTTCTATTTGCCAACGGTTGCGATATATCTCAACAACTCGTTTTACTCCACATTCAAGGTCGTTCGTCGCAAGCGTTATGATTTGATTGTCGCCTTTCCGTCTGCAAAAAACGACTTTTACAGTCCCCACTTTTCTGAGATAACAAACTAGTCCTGCAATTTTATGTTTTACGGTTGAGCCCGCAACGTTATACGAACGCCCCTTATTGGCTAAATAGCCGCTGGAATACACTCCTACTTGATTGCCTTTTTTACTGTCTTTCGTTTCTTTTATGACACGGTTGCTTTTGACGACTCCCAAGTAAAAGAAGTTCTTGTCATTACACGCGTCAATGACCGCTTTGCACAGATAGTAACTGTCAAAAAGAACAGTTACTTTGCGTGAAACGTCGGCGAAAAACGACCTAACGCAATCTGCCGCAAGTTCCGTTATCTTCTGAAATATGATTGGTTGTCCCGATTCGTTGAGTTCTTTGCATTTCTCCTCGCTTGTCCAAAGCCTTAAAGCATAGGGGATCGCAACTCCTCGGTAAACAATCGACGCAAGAACGACGTCATGTCCGTGCGCATATCGCTTTTCCGCGTGTAAAAACATCTTGGACACGCCCTCCATGACGGAGGCGCGCTTTTGAACTTGAGTATCGTCGAGAGCCAAATATAAAGGATCTCCCTCTTGCCAACCAAGTTGTTTTAGCGTTGCCATCGCCGCCTTTAAGAGCGCCCCGCGTTCATCCCAGTCCGCTATGAGAAAATTTACCATTGATTGTCGTGTTCGCCAATGTCCAGTACACGCCGATATTTTTGTTAAACTGGCGCGACCTTCAAGACATGCCAATGTAAGAACAAAGCGCCAAATGTATTCGCATAGCCAACTATCTTCATCTTTAACGACGTTTTTTGTAATCGTGCAGAAAAAATCCTTGAACATTTGAGGAATGGAGGTTATAATCACCGTCGGGGTTCCTTAGGAGTTGGGTTGGAAACTGTGCTTCATTTTTTCCCAATTTTTAAGGAAGCCCCCCTTTTTACGCAATATCAGTTATTGTAAACGAGCTTCGTTTACGGTTTGAGTGTTTTAGATTTGCAGTTACAAGAACATTTGTGTGGTAATGAGAGAGACGAATCGGCGGCCAATCGACTCGAAAGAGCCGAGTCCAATGGAGACGCTTAACGCGTTATCTATTTCAATTCAGAAACAATTTGCGCAACACTCCCTCGAGCATCTCCGTCTTGGTGTATTTCAACGCGTCGCATAGTTCGATATTGATCAAG
>JAFZNK010000188.1 GCA_017550965.1 Thermoguttaceae bacterium | reverse complement strand
TTCCGCCGATCGTTACGTCGCCGACCGCGCCAATCGCGCCTGAGTCGACGCCGGCTTTGTTGCCGGTAATCGTCGCGTCTTTACCGATCGTTACGTTACCGTTCGAATGGATCGCGCCTTCATATCCGCCAGCCTCGTTGTCGGTAATCGTCGCGTTTCCGCCAATCACAACGTCGCCGTCTGTCTCGCCGACCGTGCCGATCGCGCCGACGTCGCCGCCGGCTTTGTTGCCGGAAATCGTCGCGTCGCCTACAATCGTCCAATTCGTAGCAAAGCCAACGCCGCCGTCTTTGCCCGCTTCGTTGTCGGTAATCGTCGCGTTTCCGCCAATCATAACGTCGCCGGCTGTCTCGCCGAACGTGCCGATCGCGCCTATGTCGCCGCTGGCTTTGTTGCCGGAAATCGTCGCGTCTTTACCGATCGTTATGTCGTCGTTCGCGGCGATCGCGCCTCCGTCTCCGCCAGCTTCGTTGCCCGTAACTGTCGCGTTTCCGTCTATTTTGACGAATCCGACCGAGCCAATTGCGCCATAGTTTCCGCCAGCCTTATTATCGGTAATCGTCGCGTCGCCGGCAATCGTAACGTTCGCCGCTCTAACCGCTCCGAATTGTCCGGCTGTCGCTTCGTTATTGGCGATTTTGGCGTCGCCGTCGATCGTCAAATCGCCGTCCGAATTAATCGCGCCGAACGAACCGCCGGCCTTGTTCGCGGTAATTTCCGCGTCGCCGCCGATCGTCGTCTTACCGCCGACGTAGATCGCGCCGACGTCGCCCTTAGCCGAGTTGTTGACGATACTCGCCACAAGCCCCACGTAAGGAATCGGATTCTCGTTTTCGTCTACGCCGAGGTTGACGTCTCCGTCGACCGCAAAGTCGCCTTCGACATAAGCCGCGCCGTAATTGCCGCCAAGAGCGTGGTTGTCGCCGATCGTCGCAATTTCGCCGATCTTTACGCTCTTCGCCGCGAACGCGCCGTAACTGTCGTCCGCGTTGTTGCGCGTAACGGTAGCGTCGCCGTCGACCGTCAATGCGCCGCCGATCTTGCCCGCGCCGTAGTCGGAATCGACGTCGACAATTGTCGTCGAAACTTCGGGTTCCGAAGTCGTGGAGGAGACGGGCGTCCCGTCGGCTTCGAAGATATCGACTACGACCGTCTTTTCGACCGTAATAATCTCGCTGCCGGACGCGACGTTCTGATCGAGCGTCAAATTGCCCTCGACGTCCATCTTGCCCGCAACGTTGAACGCGCCGTAAGCGGAAGCGGAGTTGTTCGCGATTGTCGCGTCGGCTCCAAAGACCGCGGAGCCGTTTTCGACGTTGAACGCGCCGTACTTGCCGTTGATCGTTCTCGTGGTCGTCTTGGTCGTCGTGGTCGTAACAACCGTCTGGTTTTCGTCGTTCGTCGACGTCGTCGTTTCGATCGTCGTTTCGACTGTTTCTCGCGCTTCGGCCGCCGCTTTGTTGCCGGTGATCGTCGCGACGCCTTTGATCGTAAACGCTTCGCCGGTCCCGGTTACGTAAACCGCGCCGACTTCGCCGTTGGTCGTGTTATTGACGATATCCGCTTTGCCGCCGACGTAGAACGTTTCCGCGTTGACCGCGCCGTAGCTTTGATCCGCGAAGTTGCCTTTGATCTCGGCGTCGCCGGCAATCGAGACGTTCTTGCCCGCGACGGCGCCGACGATACCGTTCGCGCTGTTATTGTCGATAATCGCATTACCGCCGACGGTAACGTCGCCGGTCGCGCCGATCGCGCCGAAGTCGTTTCCGGCCTTGTTGCCGGTAATCGTCGCGTCGTTCGCAATCGCAACATTCGCCGCAGAAATCGCGCCGTAATCGTTTCCGGCCTCGTTGTTCGTAATCGTCGCAGCGCCGCCAACCGTAACGTCGCCGGTCGCGCCGATCGCGCCGAAGTCGTTTCCGGCTTTGTTCCCGGTAATCGTCGCATCGCCCGTAATCGAGACGTTCTTCGCGGAAATCGCGCCGAAGTCGACGCCCGCGATATTCTTGTCGACCGTCGCGTCGCCGGTAATCGTAACGTTCTTCGCGCCGATCGCGCCGTAAGATCCGGCCGTCGCTTCGTTGCCGGAAATAATCGCCGCGCCGCCGATCGTAACGTCTTCCGTCGCGTTAATCGCGCCATAGTCGACGCCGGCTTTGTTGCCGGTAATCGTCGCGTCATCGCCGATCGTAACGCTCTTCGCGGAAATAGCGCCGTAGTTGTTTCCGGCCTCGTTGCCGGTAATCGTCGCGCCTTTGCCGATCGTAACGTCTTCCGTCGCGCCGATCGCGCCATAGTCGTTTCCAGCCTTGTTGCCGGAAATCGTCGCGTCTTCGCCGATCGCAACGCTCTTCGCGGAAATAGCGCCGTAATTGTTTCCGGCTTTGTTGCCGGTAATCGTCGCGCCCTTGCCGATCGTAACCGCGCCGGTCGCGCCGATCGCGCCAAAGTCGACGCCGGCTTTGTTGCCGGAAATCGTCGCGTCGCCGGTAATCGAGACGTCTGTCGCGGAAATTGCGCCGTAAGAGCCTGTCGTCGCTTCGTTTCCGGTAATCGTCGCCGCGCCGTCAATCGCAACGGCTCCGTCGGTCGCGATCGCGCCGTAGCTTCCGCTAGCTTTGTTGCCGGCAACAGCGGCGTCGCCGCCAATCGTAACGCTCGCGGCTTTGACAGCGCCGTAATCGCCGCCTTTCGCTTCGTTGTTCGAAATTTCGGTCTTTCCGGCAATATTGACCGCGCCGTCGGCGTAGAGCGCGCCGTAGGAACCGTCGGCTTTGTTGTCGGAAATCTTCGCGACAAGACCGGTGTAAACAATCTCGTTGCCTTCGTCGTCGAAAGTCTTTTCTACATTTCCTTTGACGTCGACCGCGCCGGCGACGTACATGCCGCCGTAGTCGCGATTGGCCGTGTTGCCGGAAAGTTCGAAGACGCCGTCGACGTCAAGGTCGCCGTTGATATACGCCGCGCCGTAATCGCCGATGTACTCGGTCGTCGTTTCGACGGCGGAGGTTGTTTCGGCACCGTCGCCGGCTGGCGTAACTTCCGTCTTCGTTTCGGTAACGACGTATCCAAGAGCGCTGTTGTTCGTAAACGCAGCGTCGCCGCCAAATTTCACGTCGCCCTTGGCGTACAGTGCGCCCGCCGAACCGTTCGCCTTGTTCTTATTGAACTTGACGTCGCCGCCAAATTCGGCGCCGCCCGCCGCGACGTAGATCGCGCCGCCGAGCGCGGAGTACGTGGTCTTGGTAACGGTCGTTACGATCGTTTCGCCTTCGTCGCCGATTATCGGATCCGTTGTAGCCGTCTCAACGCTTGTCGGGACGGTTCCAGCCTCGTTGGTCGCGACAATCGCGTCGCCCGCGACTTCGACGGAGTTGATCGCGTAGATCGCGCCGCCGTTTCCGCCCGCTTTGTTGCCGGAAATGTTGGACTGGCCTTCGCCAACCTTAACGTAAGACTTCGAGTAGATCGCGCCGCCCTGACCGCCGGCCGTGTTGCCGGTCGCCGTAAGCGCGCCTTCCGTCTTGAACGAACTGGCGTAAATCGCGCCGCCGTCTCCGTCGGAAACGTTGCCCTTAGCGACAACGTCGCCCTTGACAAAGACCGCGCCGGTCGCGTTGATCGCCGCGCCCTGATTAGACGAGTTGTTTTGAAGATCGGCGGTTCCTCCAACGGAGACGTCGCCGCCGGCGATTAACGCGCCGCCGACGTTGTTCTTCGCAGTCGCCGCGCCGCCGACGTTGATCGACGTATCGGAAACAAGCGCGCCTGTGTTCGTCGTATTTTCGTTGCCGTTGACGGTCAAGTCGCCCGCGACGTCGACCGATTTCGCCTGGACGCCGGAAACGGTCGTCGCCTTATTGCCGGAAATCTCGACGTTTCCTTCGGTTACGCTGAACGCGCCGTCGATCTTCGCCGCGCCGAACGAATCGGTCGCAACGTTGTCGTTTAGCGTCGCGTTTCCAACGACCGAGACGTCGCCTGTCGCGGCGAACGCGCCGTAAGAACCGCCCGCCGCGTTGTTCGAAGCGGTCAACGCACCGCCGACGTTAACGCCGCCGTCCGCGAGGAACGCGCCGTAATCGCCCGCAGTCGCCGTGTTGCCCGTCGCCGTCAAATCGCCGTCGACGTCGACGTTCTTCGCGGCAAACGCGCCGTAAGAGCCGCCCGCGGTATTGCCCGTCGCCGTCAGAGAACCGGCGGAAAGGTCGCCGTCTGCGGCAAACGCGCCAAAATCGCCGCCCGCCGTGTTGCCAGTCGCCGTCAGGGCGCCCGTTACGTCGACGTTCTTTGCGTAGAACGCGCCGTAACTGCCGTCGGCGGTATTGTTTTCGAATTTTGCGTCTCCGGTAACGGAAAGATCGCCGTTCGCGTAAATCGCGCCGTAGTCGCCTTTAACTTCGTCGACGTATTCGCTCGCGACCGCTTTATTGCCCGTCGCGACAAGATCGCCTTCGACATTAATGCCGGCGTCGCTATAGACCGCGCCGCCCGCTTCCGCCGAGTTGCCGGTAAAGGTCGCGGCGAGAGTCGATTCGGATTCCGCGTCGGCCTTGAAGGTAAACGGGGCGTTAGGACCGGCGTAAATCGCGCCGCCGACGACGTTTCGAGACGTGTAGTCCGCGGCTTCGGCCTTGTTGCCGGTAAAGACGCTCGCGACAAAAGTCGCGGGGACGAGAGTGTAGACCGCGCCCGCGCGTTCCGCCGAGTTGGACGCAAAGTTCGAATTTTCAACGGTCAGCGTTCCGTTTTGCGCGACGATCGCGCCGCCGGCGAACGCCGTGTTGCCCTGGAACGTCGCGTTCTTAACGATCGTGTCGCCGGTCGTGTCGGCAAAGATCGCGCCGCCGAAGTCCGTGGCTTTGTTGCCGGAGAACGTTCCGCCGTCGACGGTAAGCGTCGCGAAGTTGGCGATCGCGCCGCCGAGACCTTCGGTGAGGTATTCGCTTTGCGTCGATTTGATCCAGTACGCCTCGTTGTCGGTGAAATCGACGTTCGTCAGATTGAGTTCGCCGTTGTTGACGAGCGCGCCGCCCGCCTTCGCGTAACCCTCGGTCAACGTCAAATCGGAGATCGAGACGATCGCGCCCGAATCGACCACAAACATGTTGCTCTCTTTGTTGCCGCTGACCGTAACGTCGCGATCTTCGCCAAGGATGTTCAACTCACGTTCGACAACGACGTCGGAACCGAGCAACTTGGTCGTGGCTTCGAGGACAACCGGGCCCTTGGCAGGATCGATCACGATCGTCTTGCCTTGCATCTTCGCCTTGTCGAAGGTGACGTCGGCGCCGATTTCTTTCGTAATCTTGGCGACGCCGTTCTTAACTTCAAGCGTCGAACCGTCTTCGAGCGTAACGGATTTTTCGACGCGCGCGTAACGCGTAGTCAGCGAACCGATCGCGAGGGATCCGAAGGTTAACGTGCCTTTGTCGGAATATTCGACGACGTCGCCATTGTCGAAGACGAACGCTCCCTTGGGGTATTCCTCGTTTTCATAGTAGGTGAATTTGACGTTAGAGTACTCAAACGTCATGCCGTCTTCCAAAATGACGGCGCCGTCAGGGGTGGTGAGCACGTTATAAGTGTAGTGCGTTCCTTCCTGCGGGTTGAGGTTGGTATCGTCGACGTAGTTGATATACTGAGCCGTGTTGAGAGCAAGGCCGACCTCGGTTCCGTCCGGATAAGTGATGGGGCCGGTCGCGATCACGTTTTGAGGCACGCGTTCGCCGTCGGGATCGGCGGAGTCGTAAGTGAAATAGCCGCCGTTCATCTCCTTGTGATAGTAAATCGAACGACCGTTGAGAAGGAACTCTTCTCCTTCCACCAAGTCTCTCATTTCGCCGTCTTGAATAACGGCGTCGATCGATTCGGTCAGCCAGCCGTCGTGGACGACAAGTTTTTGTCCGCCTTCGATCGTATAGACCGTTCCGTCTTCGACAAGGAACGTGGAGACGTATTGATAGCCTGCGGCCGCCGCGACCGCTTCGCGCAACGACGTTTCGCCGTCGGTGGCGTCGATCACGTCCTGTTCGGTGGTAACGACCGTGCTGGGTTCGGCAAAGACGTTGAAGGTTCCAACGAAGACGTTGTTGTTCTCGCCTTCGTAGCCGTCTTCTTCGCCGTGTTCGTAAACGGCGCCGACGCCTTCGACGTCGAGCGTTACGGTAACGGTGTAAATACCGGCGGGCAACTGACCGAAGTTGGTCATCATCGTCTCGACGCCGTTGATCTCAATCCAATCGCCGACGTTGAGCCAGTTCTCATTGACAAATTCGGTCGCGTAGTACTGAGGATCAAGCGTGTCGTCGTAAACAGTCTCGCCATTCTCGTTGACGCCGACGAGTTTGACGTTGAACGCGAAGTTGTCGATCACGCGCGCGTCGCCGATATTCTGAACGTTGAAGTTAATGCAGACGTCGGTTCCGGCGATGAAGTACCCCAGTTCGGTCGTCGCGCCGTTGACGATCGCTTCGGTTCCCCAGTAATCGACGGTGTCCGCGAGGATTGCAAGATCCGGCGCGATCGGCGTCGTAAATTCGAACGCGCCCATGTCGACGGTGCGAACGACGCCGCCGATCGTCAGGCCGACGCGACGAGCGTTTCCGGCAAGGTCGGTCTCGGCGGAATCAAACGCGTTGTTTCCGGCGTTGATCGCGGGGGACGTCGCTTTCAACGTATAGTCGTCGTTGAGTTCGGGATCGACGCCAAGGATCGAACGGTACGCCTGTTCCGTAGCGTAACCTTTCGGACCGATTTGCGCAATATTCGCAACCAGCGAATTGCGCAACGTCGTCGTCGCGCCTTCCTCGGTGTAGAGATCGTAACCGGTTCCGGCGGCGACGTTTTGAGCGACGATCGAGTTTTCGAGAATCACGTTTCCAGATCCGGCGCCGTAAACGCCCGCGCCGTCCGCCGCTTCGTTGTCGGCGATCGTAACGTTGACGAACGTCGTGTTCGAGGCCGCGTAAACCGCGCCGCCAAGACCGGTCGCTTCGTTTTGGGCGAAGAGCGAATTCGAGGCGTTGAACGTCCCGGCGGCGTAGACGGCGGCGCCGTTGGTCGCCGCGTTGCCGAAGAACGTTCCGCCGATAATATTGACGTTGGAGTTCTGCGCTTCGTAGATCGCGCCGCCGCTGGTCGCGGAGTTACCCTTGAACGTCGAGCCGGTAAGCGTCGCGGTTCCAAGGTCGTAGATCGCGCCGCCCGCGAGCGTCGCCTTATTGTTCTCAAACGTCGAACCTTTGTCGGTAAACGTTCCGGCGTCGTTATAGATCGCGCCGCCGTTTTCCGTCGCCTGAGCGTTCTTAAAGATCGACGCTTCGACCGCCAACTTAGCGGCGGAACCGTTGTAAATCGCGCCGCCGTTGACCGCTACTGTTCCGTCGAACGTCGTGTCGTAGACGCTCAGTTCCGACTTGCCGCCGGCGTTGTAAATCGCGCCGCCTTTATCTTTCGCGCTCGTCCCTTTAAATTCGGAACGCGCGATCACGGCGATACCGCCGTCGTTAAGAATCGCGCCGCCGTTTTCGCCGGAAGTCGAGGTAAACGTCGCGCCGTCGACCGTCAAAACGCCCTTCGAATAGATCGGGCTCAGGAACCCGTAATCGCCGTCAAACGTGGTGCCGGAACCGATGTTGGCTACGCCTTCGTTGTAGATCAGCGATTTGGCGTTCGCTTTATTGTTTTCAAACGCGACGGCGTTCACATTGAGCGTGGCGCCGGACGCGTTGTAGACCAACGAGCCGTTTTCCGCGACGTTGTCTTTGAACGTCAGCGTTTCCAGCGTCAATTTTCCTTCGTTTTCGAAGATCGCGCCGTCTTCCGTAGAAGTCGCTTCCTTGAACTTGAAGTTCTTGACGGTAACGTCCGCGCTCCCCGTAATATAGAACAGGCACGGATCGTCGCTCGTGCTCGTAATCGTCAAGTCAAGCTGATTTCCGTCAGGATCGACGCAGTCGAGCGTGAACGTCTTGTCGATCGTGAGGGGGCCTTTCGTGAGTTCGAACGTCGCGCCGTCAAGATTGGGATTGTCGCTCGAGAACACCACTGCGTTCGACTCGCGCGAGACTTTCTTCACGAGCGCGCGGCCCGCCTTGTACGTATACTCTTCGCCGTTGAGCGTAACGGTCGTGCCGGCGGGGAGTTTCGTCTCGGAAACGGCGGGATAGTTGTAAACGAACTTTTCGCCGTCGTAGGTAACTTCGTAACCGTTCGACAACAAAACGACCGTGCCGGACTCAAGGTTGTAACGAGTGTTCGTTTCGTCGACGTAGGCGTCGGAAACAAGCGTCAGCGTTTCGCCGCCGTAAACGATCGTGTCGCCGTCGCCAAGCGTAAACGTCGTCGTTTCGGTAACGATAAAGCGGTCTTGCGCGAAGTCGTAGGTCGCGGTCTCGCCGTTGGCAAACGTAACGACCGAGCCGTCCGGAACGATCGCGACGTCGTTGGTTAAATCGCGTCGGAACACGCCGTTGACGACGGTTACGACCGAGCCGTCCGCCATCGTGAAGGAGCCGAATTGCGTCTGAACATCGTCTCGAGTATACCGTGCTGTTTCTTTAAAGTTCGTCCAAACGCCGTCCTGAAGCGTGCATTCAAGGTCGTTGACGATCGCGACGGACCCCTCGGGAACGTCGACAACCTGACCGACCGCGTTGAAGAATTGATCGACGACGTACGTTATGACCGTGTCGACTCCGTCTTTCGTAACGGTAAACTGTTCGCCGGGATAGACCTGATAGGCAGTGGTATCGTCGACGTAAAACTTTCCGTCCTGAACTTTATACGTAACGCCGTTCGCCTCGAACGTCTGACCGTCCTGCAACGCGACTTCCGCGTAGTAGAAGGAGCCCGCGTACACTTCGACCGCTTCGCGCAGGGAGATATCGCCGTCGTAAGGATCGACGACGTCCTCCGTAGTCGTAACGACGATCGAGTCGTTGAACGAGACAGGGGATTCGACGACGTCGAAGTAGGAGGTCGTCAAGAAGAAGTTGTTCGTTTCGCCTTTTTCGCCTTCGTCAATCTGTTCGTTCGTGTCGATCGCATATCCGAAGACATAGTAGCCTTCTTCGTTCTGCTCTTCCATAAGGCCCTTGTCGATCAGGCCGTTCACAATATCTTCAACGGAACCCAACGCGACGTTTTCAATAAGCATATAGCTCGTAGAACCGTCGTATTGCAATGTCTGCTCACAGCCTGTCGCGAGGTTCGTGCAGACAATGTTAGCGTTAACCGTTCCGCCGGACATCGCCGCGCCGTCCGGGAACTCGACCTTAACTCTCATGATCGCTTTACCGTTTTCTTTAACGCTACTGGCGAACATTTCCGTTTTAGACGCGTTGTAAGGATCGTATTTCCACAGGTAGACGATCGTCTCAAACGAATCGGTAATCTTCGGACCCTGATTAATAATCGCAAGGTTCAAATAGAGCGGCTCGTTGACAAGGAACGGAGCGACAGAACCGGTCTGGTCGTCGATCGCGCGAGAAACGACGATCGAATTCTCCCAGTTGTTGACGACGTCCGAACCGGCGGAAGTAGGAACAAATTGCGTAAGATCGGATTTTCCAAGAAGTTCGTACGCGCCCGCGTCGATCGAACCGCCGCCGATACGTTCCTGGCCAGCGAGGTCGCCGGGAAAACCGGTATCGAATCGCGTATTGCCCATACTCTGGTACGTGCCAGCGGAAACATAGTTAGCGTTATAACCGCTTATGATACTATAGGGCCAGACCTCTTCACGTTTAGGTTCAAAGTCAAGCGAAGAAGAGAAATTATCATCGACTCCGCGATTAACGGCAATTGAGTCGCCAACCAAACGCAAATTCCAATACTTCCACAGTTCGGGAGACCAGTCGCCAGCCGAGTAGTCGCGATAAGAAACAAATCCAGGATCATGGGTGGTAACAGGAGAGGAAACAGTCCCGTCGTCAGACGTTCCGATTAGCGATAGACCGTCTCCAATAGTATCCTTACCGTTGCGATACGCTTCAAGGCGCGCGTTGCGCGATTCGTCGCCAACAATTGTCGCATAGACGCGCGTATTTCCTTGCGCGGCGATTGTGTAGACGTCGGCGCCGAACGAAGCGTAGTTCTTTGCGATAATCGAGTTGTACGCTTCAACAATACCGTAGTTTTGAATACCGCCGCCCGAATAACCGGCGACGTTGCCTGCGACCGTCGCGTTAACCATGGTGATCACGCCGCCGTCTTCGTTGAAGATGCCGCCGCCGATAGCGCCGTCTTCGGTTACGATGTTGCCAATAATCGACGTGTTGATCAGGTAGAGCCAACCGTCGTGCACGCTCGTGTCGTCGTATTCGCCGCCGGAGTTGTACACGCCGCCGCCCGCTTTAACCGCGCGGTTGCCGGCGATAATCGAGTCGCCGATCGTCAACCACCCGTAGTTGTTGTAGACGCCGCCCCCGTTGTACACCTGGCTCGACGCCTTGCCGGGCGACGAAACGCCGTTGGTAATAATAAACCCGTACATTTCGAGCGTCGTGTTGTCGACGTAGACTGCGCGGAATTTCTGTTGCGCATCGATCGTTATGCCGGGCTGGCTGTTTTCGGCGTCCCATGCGGGCGTCGCGTCGAGAACAAATCGTTTCGCCGCCCAAGGTTGCCCGACGATCCCGCGAGAATAGTCAAACGTCAGCGTTTCGGTCAGGCTGAGCGTCGATCCGGCAAGCGACTCGTTAAAGCGAAGCGTGTTCCCAAGATAGCGCGAACCGTCTTCGAGGCGACGTCCGCTATAAACAAACGCTTCCTGCCAGTTCAAAACGTTGTCGACCCCCGTCGAGAAGGAGAGGTCGGTTACGTCCATTCGCACGTCGTCGATATAGAAATTCTCGTACGATTCGTGCAACGTCAGAGTGTATTGGCCTAAGCTGCCATAGTCGGAGTAGCCGTTGGTCGTGCTGGAGCCCTGCCCAACGCCTTCAACCGCGATATAGTACGTCTTCCCCGCCTCAAGTTCCGGAGTAACGAAGTGCGAGAACGTCGTGTACAGGGAATCGTCGATCGCGTAGTAACCTTCTTTGAGGATCGTTTTAGCGTCGTCAAGATAGACGGGATTGCCAAACTGATCAACGACGTAGAAATGATAGTTGGAATCGTAAGCGTCGTTACTTTCGAAAGCGTGCGTTCTCTCGCCGTAACCGAGCTTTAAGATATTGCCGTCTTTGCCAAGCAGGAGGTTGTCGCCGTTCTCGTCCAACAACGACACTTTAATATTCAAGTTCGTGTAGTCATACGAATGAGCGTAGAAATATCCGCCAAAAACAGGATTCTCTTCATCTTCGTGTTGACGGTTCGTCCAGTCGAAATTCATGTAACGAGCATCGTAGACGTCGTAAAGACGGCTGTCGCCGTCAATAAAACGCTGATCGGCGCCGGCGCCTGAAACGTCGACGACGTAAGTTCCGCCATAAGACTTGAACGAAAAGACGTCGACGTCGGTTCGCTTTTCAATCACGCCGTTGGCGACGTACATCCCTGCGTAAGGATTATAATCGTTCCAATCGACGCTCACGTAGTACGAGTTCAAGTCGGTCGCCGTCGCCGCAGTATCGCCGTGCGCGTCGGTTCGATAACCGAGTTTGCTCGCGATTTTCGCAACGTCGTCTTCGCCGTTCGTCGCGTTGACGTAATCGCCGTTGCTCCACTGAGTCATCGCGTTGCCGTACCCGTGTCCCATGATCGGCGCCCAGTCGGAACTGTTCGCTCCGCCATAGTACGTGGAGTGTTCGTAACCGTCCGGTCTCAGCCCAAGCGAGAACCCGATTTGGTGAGATGCTTCGCCCGCTATACTCTGAGCGCTTAACCCGAAAGAAGGGGTAAAGGCGTAGACATAAACGGTCGGCTTAGTCGTTCCATAACTGTCAAACCCCGCCATGCCGTTATAATCCGACCCAAAATAACCGTCGCCTCCGCCAATCACACAACGAACCCCTCGAGACGCAGAATTGAAAACGCTCGCGCTCGTGGTAACGTTTACGTTAAAAGGCGCGTAATCCTCGGACACGCGTTGCCAGATTTCTTCGATCGCCCTTAGTTCAGAAACGCCGTATCCGTTAAAAGTATTGGAATTGCTGTCAAGATTGAACGCCGCAAAGGAGTCAGTTCCGCCAAAATCCAGATAGATCACGTTCTGGGTGTTCCCCGGCATACTTTCGAGCGAAAGAACGGCGTTTTGATTGATCTCGCACGACGGCATTTTATCAGTATACTGCGCCAACCAGGAAAAACCGACAATCCTCGACGTATACGTGTTGTTCTGGGAGTTGGCGTTTCCGTAGAAACAGAACCCCTCGGGAAAAGTGATCGCACCCTGAACGTTTCCATTAGAAAGCGTGGTGTAGGGAGCGTGAACTAACGTCAGATTGGAACCTGAACCGCTTAAAAGATAGGTGTGGTACGCATTCTCCGTTGAATCTAAAGTTGAATCCCTCTCAATAAAGTGGGGGTGACGAACGTTCCTGTCATTGGTGTTAAAAGCGTCTCTGCCGTTAAAGGTTACCGTTGTGTCGGAGTTGCCGTAATGGGAATCGGTCACCTCCTGTCGGTAAGCGTCTTTCGTGGGGTTCGTACAAATAAGTCCAACCGTCGTCGCCGCGTCGTTTGTTACGCTACGGCCGTTGTAGAAAGTACGCGAATCATTGTTGTAGACGTACCCCCAGACAGAAACATATTCGTGGGAAACGGATCCGTTAGAGCCTGTGGTAATGACTTCAAGGGTAACGGCGCATCCGTCGCGGAGGGCGCGGCAAATATCCTGGAGCATTGAATCGCTCGCAGAAACGTAGCCGCCGACCTTACCGAAGTCGACGTCCATAAAGAATCCGCCGCCTTCGACAGTATTGCTGAACCAGTCGAAGTAGTTATGGAATTTGTTGTTTTCGTCGTTTCCGGAAAACAGGTAATCGAGTATTCCAGCGGCGGTAAAGTTGTAGTAATACGCAGTTCCAGCGTCTGTGCTAATAAAACCGTTGCGCAGATAGTCTACAACTGCGTCTTCTACGCTTTCATAGTGTTTTTCGGTACCGTCGGACAGCGTCATATCCGTACTAAATCCGGCCTGCTGGGCCCATCCCGTATACGCCATCATGTTGGCGACAGTTCCGAGCCAGCCAGCGTAAGCATAACCGGATTCGGCGTCATAAATAACGCTACGGCTAACGCCGGGAGCAAACGTTTCGCGCGGAACATAGCTGAAATAATCATACACTGTTTTCATCTCGCAATGTATGTTATTCCGAACAGTATTGTAGTCGCCGCTTTGCGCCGTTTCCGTACGATAACCTGAAACAGGCGTCGAAGTTGTGTTTAAAATTCCCGCCGCCGCCAAATCCTCCGAAGTCGCGGCGCGATCGACGAGGTAAGAGGTCGTCAGCTCGCCAGAAGCGTCAGCCTTCGTAACCTGCGTTACGACGACGAACTGATCGCCGAGCGTAACTTTGCCGTCGGGACCGGCGAAGACCATGTCGCCGGTGATATCGCTTGTCGAGTAGTTGAAGACGACGGCTCCGTCGATTGTGAAATCGCCGCTGAGGACAGTGAACGCGTTGACGTCGACCGTTTCGATCGTCAGCGCCTGTTCGCCTTTGCCGACGATCGTCAATTTACCGTATTGGTCGGAGTCGATATTGACGGTGACGGCGGTCGATTCAAGGTTGACGACGTAATTGTCGGCGGTCGTTCGGAGAACGATCAGGTCGTCGGCCTGAGTTTGCGCCGCCTGATCGATCGCGGCTTGCAACGCTTCCGAACTCAGGTCGTCGACGGCGATCACGTTGATCTGGGACATGGACGCGGGCAAGTCGAGATTCGCGTACGCTTCGCGAATTTCGTCGTATTCGGGCGCGCTCAACGGATTGACCGAAAGGAGTTGGCGTTCCTCAAGAGCTTCCAACCCGAGCTTCTTCGCGGTCATATTCCGCTTCTTGTCAGACTTCGCGCGTAACGCCCCCTCGTTATTGCGTCCGCGAGAAAGATTCTCTTCATTATTAGCGCCGCCGTTGTGCGAACCGCCGATCAATCGATTGAATAAACGCATCTTTATCTCCTGAACAAAGAACCGACGAAAGCGTCGACTCTAAAAAACTCCCCGTTTCGGATCCCGTAGATTGCCGACCGACGTCTCGGGGGCAAGAGCGCTACGGGCTCTTCAATTCGGGTTTTGACGTTTAATTGTTGCGTCGAACGCGCGCCGCCGGGAATTCGACTAGTATGACCCGACGCGCAAACGCGCTCTTTTCCGCGCGGATTCGCAGACCAACCGATCGGTCGTAAGAATCGTCGCGCCTGTTATCCGACGTCGCGAAGCCTTTTTTCTCGCTGCAAGCGGAAAAGGAAGGATACGCACTACGCGCCTCGCTCCTTCGCCGCTCGAAGGCCCCTCGACGCAGATCAAGGGGTTTATCCGAACAGTTCGGAAAAGACGCTCGCGCGGAAAACGCAATGCCGTTTGACTATTTTGGCGTTAAGTTTTGACGTTTTTGACGCTCGCTTAGTTCCTGCGCGACGCGGCCCTCGCGCGACGAAAACGCTCGTTTTCGCCTGCGACACGGCCCCCGACGCCGCTCGGAGGAAACGCTCAAACGTCCTTTTTTCCAAAATAAAAACGGATTATCCGGACTCTACAATAGTTTAATAGAAAAAGGTAAAATTTACAACTAAAAAGAAGACTTTTTCAGAAAATTTAGTAATCGGTTCTAATAAATATGCCGATTATAGGCCGCCCCCTAGCCGCAGACTCCGATTTTTAAAAATAGAGAAAATAAACAGAATAGACGCCCAGTCCGAGGAAAACGAAATCTGGACGACGCAAAAAATCAAAGAAAATCGCGTCTGAACGACGCCAAACGCGGCGAAATCCGCTTCCCGCAGGAAGCGACGCGACGCCTTAATCAAACCGCCCCGACTGCGTTCATTTTCTGTAATCGGGATCGAACCGGAACCCCAGCACGACCCAGCCGTCTTTGACGTCGACATACGACGGAATCAGCGCGCCGCGCTTTTCGCCGGTCTTAGGATCGTCGAGCGAAATCGGAACGACGACGTATTCGTCCTGAATCGTCTTTTCCAGACGTTTGAGGAAGATTCGGCGGAACGTGTGGAATCTGGCCGAAACGGAATCGCCTTCCTGATACCCTTCGGGCAACACTTCGACGGTTTCCCGAACAAACGCGTATGAATCGCCGCGCTTCTCGACGTGGTAGACAAACTGCACTTCGGTGGGCGGCCACTCTTTGCCGTCGCTAACGCACGAGGCGACGTGAAGCGACGTGATAATCTTGCCGTCTTCAAATTGCGTTACAAACGGACGGACATCGTCAAATCTAATCGAAACGTCCTTGTAATTATCCTCGGGATCGAGAGGACGGTCTTCTTTGGGTTCGTAAGGGGTCAAAAAGTTCTTGACGTCGTTGGGATCGACGGCGGGAAAACGCGCGATCACCGCGTCGATAGTGTCGGCGCCAGGACCGAAGACTGCGTCGGCCAGCGCGACGGTCGCCGCGTTGTTCGGGCCGCTTTGATGCAACTTCACCACGACGTCGTATCCGCCGTCGTCGGGAATCGCAGGTCCGGCGCTCGCGGAGGACGTCGGCGCGACCGCAGATTTCACGACGCGCGCGGGCGTCGGAAGATTGGGTCTCATGGTCGCGACGTTTCGACTAACGGGCGCGGTTAAACTGGAAACCAGTTCGAAAGGCGCGGTAAGGATCGTTTCAATGGGGCCGGCGGCGTAAGGGACGGGCGTGAACGACTGATTCGTCTGACTCGCGTTGGTCGATCTCACGGAAATAACGGTCGGACGCTCGGCGACAAATTCGCCCGCGAAAAGACCGGACGTTTTCGCTCTTCGAAACGCGGATTCGTTTGAGCGCATAATGAGGGACGACGTCTGGAGCTGTCGATCGATCGGGGCGGCAAGCTGCCAGCTTCGGCCAAGGACGCAGGAGAAGAAAAGCCTCGTGTCCGAAGAGCTCGTGTTCATATGGGAAACCATCGGGTCAACGGCGTTGAGCGTCATGCGCTCGATTCGCTGATTGAGCTCGTACAACTGCGCGTTGGCTTGTTCGTCAAGTTGCGAGGCGACGCGCTGATTCACGCGAAGCGACGATTCGCTTTCAGTAAACGGAAGTTCCTTATTGATCTTGCCCTGAATGATCGCGCCGCCCAAAGGAGTCGGTCTGTTCGTGTTGAACGAATTGACGTTCGACTTCAAGCGGCCCGACGCGGAACTGACCGTCGTCGTGAACGTGCCGTTCGGATTGACGAAAATTCTTTTTGTGGCGGTAACGTTCCCGCTGTTGTCGGAATAGACGTTTACCCCGCGAGTCGTGCCGACGACGGACGTCGAAATGCACGCGTTCAAAACGAGCCCAATTTCCGCCCGACTGTTGTTCGGAAAAAGCTGAAGCGACGTCTCTCCCTGAGCGACGCCGCTTCCGCGCGCGTACGCGCCGCGAATGTATTCCTGAACGGGAAACGTTTCAGAAACCTGACGTCGGGTCATCGCCGAAAGGAACCGCTCGCTCGCCTCGACGTAAAGGTTCGGCAACGAGAATTGTCCGCGAAGCACGTTCGTCAGCTGGACGACGGCCGGAGATTTCGACTGATAATATCGAACTTCCCCCAACGCCCGAACAAGGTCGTCGAACGTTTCCGGGGAGCCGGTCGCTTTGTATTCGGCAAACGAAGCGGCGACTAAATCGCAATTTGACGCGAAAAACTCGCGTTCTGCCTCCGCAAGCTCCGCGTTTTGTTCGTCGGGACGTTCGTCGTCGGGATACTCTCGAAAAATAGAATTATAACTCGCCTTAGCCTGATCGCACAACGTCTGAATCGTCGCTTCCGCCTGAGAATTTTGAGAAGGGGATAGAGTCGAACGCAGAGCGTCGCGCAATTGAGCGGCCGACGTCGTACAAAGCGAACATGCGAACGCGGCGACAATCGTCAAAAAGGTAAGGGCTTTTTTCATTTTTTCATCCGATATTACGGCCGACCGGCGTCGACCGCACGCTTCCACACTCGTAAAACCGTCCGGTAATTTCGCCGGACAATTCCTTTCCTCTTTCGGTCGACCTCCAAACGCATTTCAAGAAAAAGGCCCCGAAACGCGAACATTCCTCAAAGCGCGTTTCTGTAGGAAGGAATGTAACGATTATTCCGTCCGTCTCCTCCCGAGCGACAAAACCGTCTTCTTCGCGTCGAAACGACGAACGCTCAAAAAAGCTCTAAAAAATCTAAAAGTCATGTTTACAGAATCGCCAAATTTCCCTAACGTCTAACTGCGCCGCGCGGCGGTCGTTTGCCGTCGTCGCAAAGCGAGTTTACGCGAAAGGGACATGCAATGCAAATTCATCGGTTAGCTTTGGTCGATCCAAACGCCAAAATAGGTCAAGACGTTCAAATTGGGCCTTTCTGCGTCGTCGAAGACGGCGTCGAAATTGGGGACGGCACGATTCTGGAAGCGCGCGTCACCGTCAAAAAAGGCTCGATCATCGGCAAGAACAATCATATTTTCGAGGGCGTTACCATCGGCGGTTTGCCGCAATGCGTCGGACTTGCGGAGGAGAATTGCGGCGGCGTCATCATCGGGGACGGCAACGTGATTCGCGAAAACGTTACGATTCATCGCTCGATGCGTCCGGACGGAGCCACGATCGTCGGCGACGACTGCATGTTGATGGTCAACGCGCACGTCGCGCACGACTGCAACGTCGCCAACGAAGTCATTCTCGCCAACAACGCCATGCTCGCGGGGCACGTGGTCGTCGGACGACGCGCGTTTGTCTCCGGCGCGGCGGGCGCGCACCAATTCGTTCGAATCGGCTCGTACGCGATGGTCGGCGGCCAGGCGCATCTGGTCAAAGACGTTCCCCCGTTCGTCACGGTCGACGGGCTGTCGAGCCAGGTCGTCGGCTTGAACGTCATCGGCCTCAAACGCGCGGGGTTCACGTCTTCCGATCTCAAAACGCTCAAAAACGTCTATCGCATTTTGTACAAGAGCGAAATGAACTGGCGCGAAATCGTCGAAAAAATCGGAAAGGAATACACCGAAGGCGTCGGGCTTGAAATGGCCAGATTCCTTGCGACGACCACGCGCGGCGTCACGTCCGAACGCGCGTGTCTGCCGACCGTTTCCGAAGCTCGGGAAGCAGCCAAAGAAGCGTCCGCGCAAACGAGAGAAAGCGCGGCCGCCGAGCCGAGCGTCATTCCGCTGCGCGTCGTCGACGAAGACGGAGCGTCGTTGATTCCTCCTCCTTCCAAGAGACGCATCGCCTGATCAGGCGCGAAAACGCTATCCAAAATTCCTCTTGCCAACGCGTTTGCGGTTCTTCAAAGAGCCGCGAACGCGTTTTTCATTGCCGGACGCGAAAACGCTTGCGTCGACGCGACGGGTCGTATATAATAGCCAAAACGTACGAACGCGCGTCGAAAAAAAGGAGCGAGCCCATGGCGCTAAAATCAGAACTTGAAGAAAACCCTTACGCCCCTCCCGTCGAAGAAGATTATCTTCAAACGTCTCTAAAATACCGCGATTATTTCGACTCCGAAGAAGATTTTCGCGAAGCGCTCGCCGTCTGGCCGAAATGTCCGCGTTGCGGCAGACGAAGGATCACGCGCTGTCCGATTTGCAAGACGTCCGGCAATCTCTTTCCGTTGGGCGATTCCGCCTTTTGGAACGCGCGCGTCGACGAATCCGCGCCGACCGAACCGATCAAAACCTGTTGCGGGTCGTGCCGTAATCGCCATGACGAAGCGCTCTACGACGCGTCGGAAACGCCCGCGACGATGGACGGTCAAATTTTCCCAGGCCTTCCAAGTCCTCGCAGTATCGACAAAGCGAAAGAAAAGACGTCCGACGTTTTCGACGATCTTCCCGACGAACGCGATCGCGTGAATTCCTGGGACGAAGCGCGCGACAATCGTTCGAGCGAAAATTCCGAATCCGAAAGCGCGCCGATCGTCGTCTGCGGCGTGTGTTCCGAAGCGTTCGAGCCGAAATTCCCCAAGCGGTGCGAATGGTGCGACTACGAATTTGACACGGGAGTCGAAGAAGATTTCGTCGATTCCGATCTCGACGTCAACGGCGTCGACGATTTCCTCGCTCGAAAAAAAGACGCGCCCAACGAAGACGGCGAGGCGAACAACGCGCGCGTCGTCGGAACGGTAATCGTCATCGCGACGATTCTTCTCGGCGGATTGATTTACATGGCGCTCCTCTAACCTGTTCCCGTTTAATCTCCAATGAAACGCGTTTTTTTCAATTGGGACCGCCCTTTCCTGCCCGCCGTCGCCGAATACGTCGTCCGACGATACGTCGACGAAAACCCGTCGGACGGCCCCGTCGAACTCGATCTTGGCGGCTACGTCTACGTCTTGTCGGGCCAACGCGCCATTCGCACGTTGGAAGCGTATTTGCAACGCGTCGTCGATCGGGAAATCGACGCGGGCCGAATCGCCGCCGCCTGGATTCCCCCGACCTACGTCAAATTAGGCGTCGCGCCCGAAAGACTCTATTCCAGTTCGCGCCGCGTCGCGGATCAGCTGGCGCGTCTGTATTGCATGCGCAAGACGGTCGAGGAGTTCTTCCGCGTCGTCTCGGACGAGACGCGTTTGATTATGAAGTCGAAACCCGCGAATTTTGCGGAACAACTCGAACTTGCCAACACGCTCCTGAAACTCAAAGACGAGCTCGACTCCGAGCGTCAGACGTACGCGCGCGTCTCGGAACACTGCCTTTCCAAAGGACTCGACGACGAAGCGCGGCGTTGGAAGATTCTGGAAAAAATCAACGCGTCGTACGAAGCGAAACTCAAAGCGAACAAGTTGACGGAACTCAATAAGGCGCGTCTGAGCGCGCTGTCGGAAATTGAAGAACGCGGCGCGGTCGATTATGGCGGCAAACCGGTTCAGTATCGCGTGATCGGCGCGGTCGACTTGAACAACCTTCAAAAATCGATCTTTGAAAAACTCGGAGAAAACGTCGAATTCTGGGTCTTCGCCCCGGAAGAAGATCAGGATTATTTCGACGAATACGGATGCGTCGTGCCCGAAAAGTGGGCGAAACGCCATATTCCGCTGAGCGTCAAGCAAATTTATCAGGCGAACACGCCCGCCGAACAAGGCGAAGTCGCCGCGCTCCTCACGCGCGAATTGTCCAAGCGCTACGACGGCGAACAATGGACTTACGAACCGATCGATCCCTATTCGCTAACGATCGGAACCCCTGACGACGAAGTCGCGCCCTTTATCGAACAGAGCATGAGCGACATAGGCTACGACGTCATCATCGGCGAAGGCTCCCCGATCGTTCGCAATCGCGTTTACAAACTTCTGGTCAATCTTGCCGAATACCTCGAAACGCGCTCGTTCGATTCGTTTGGGGAACTCCTCCGACGCGTCGACCTGGAAGAATATCTTCGCGCCAACTGGAAGAGCGTCGAATCGGCAAAGGAGGATTCCGACGAAGAACCCGAAGCCGAGTCGGAGAATTTCGACGACGTCGGCGCGCAGGACGAGATGGACGACGTGTCGGAAACGCCCGCGGAAGAGGCGATTAGCGGAGACTGGATCGCCGATCTTGACGATTATCGCGCGCGATACCTGCCTACGCGCGTCGACGGCCGTTGGTTCCAATTCAAAGACCCCGACGACGAACGACGCAACCGGAGCTACTTCAACTTGCGCAGAGCGTCGTCGCTGCTCAATAAGCTGCTGTGCGAACGTCGGTTCTGGACGGTTTCGTCCGGACCGAAAGTCTTCGAGCGCTCGAACGTCGTCGTTACGGAAACGGCGGGCGATCTTGACGATCTTAAAGCGGACTACGCCAAAGAATTAGACGCCGTCCTGTCGGGCAAGTACGCCTTTATTAAAGACTGGTCGAACGACGCGAATCAATGGGTCGTCGTTCAGCCGCGTCTGCCGCTCAATCAATGGGCGCAGCCGCTGTCCGATCTTCTTTGCGAAATCTACGCAAAGGTTCAAAAGTCCGATCGCGAAACGGAGAATCAAATCGCGGGGTTCTTCAAATCGTTTAACAAAGCGTTGACGTCGCTTGCGGCGATTCCCGACGAACTCTCCGAAAAAGCGTCGGGGTCTGAAGCGATCCGCGTCGTCTTAAAACAGCTCGCGAACGAAAGAATCGAGCCGACGCCCGAGAGCGAAGTCGTCGAAATGCAAGGCTGGCTCGATTTGCTCTTCGACGACGCGCCCAACCTCATTCTGACGGGATTCAACGAAGGAAAAGTTCCGACGAACAAATCGAGCGACCTGTTCCTTCCCAACGACACGCGCACGCAAGTCGGGCTGAGCGACTCGCAACGCGTTTACGCGCGCGACGCCTATTTGACGACCGCGCTGGTCAATTCGCGCCGCAATATGTTCGTCGTCATGGGCAGACGGTCGTTGGACGGCGACCCCAAATTGCCAAGTCGGTTCGTTTTCGCGACCGATCGCGAGGAAATACCGCGTCGCGTCGTCAAGTTCTTCGGTCAGGAAGACGCCGACGCCGTCCGTCGCTTGCGAAAGCGGCAATTGGGAGCCGACGGACTCCCTCGCGAATTTCCCCGGAAATTGAAACTCAAAGACGTCGACGATAAAGACGCCGCGTCGACGGGCGATTCGGAAATCGACGCGCTTAACGCTAAGAGTTCCAGGATCCTGCGCGAACAGGTCGAATCGATGAAAAAAGGGTTCCGCGCCCCGACGCTCGACGTTCGCGCCCAACAGGCGAAGAAGTCGCGCTACAATCTCAGTTCGATCAACGTTACCGATTTCCAGACGTTCCTTGACAGTCCGTACCGCTTCTTTTTGAGAAAAGTCTTCGCGCTGAGCGCCGCGCCTCCGCCAAACACGTTTGAACTCGACGCTGGCAAGTTCGGAACCGTTATTCACGACGTGTTGCGAATCTTTGGCGAAAGCGATTTTAAAGACTCGACCGACGAGCATATTATCGCGCAAAAATTGAGCGACTGGCTCGACGATTACGCCAAGTCGTTTGTCAACGAACACACCTCCCCGTTCGTCGTCGTCCAAATCGAACAGATCAGAGATCGGCTCCGCGCGTTCGCGCGCTGGCAGGCGGCGTGGCGCAAGTCGGGCCGCGTTGTTAAATGGGTTGAACGCGCGCCGAAAGAACAGCGGATTTCCTGCCGCGTCGGCGACAAAGAGTTTTGGATTAACGGACGAATCGACCGAATCGACTACTGCTCGGCGGAAAACCGCTGGTATCTCTTCGACTATAAAACGTTCGACAAAGTTTCGCCCGGCAATAAGGACGAAAAAAACAGCGTTCCCGACTCGGCGTCGGTCGCGAACGACGTCTGCGTCGAAGGGGAGTCGGGCAGGCTCTCGCTCTTTTCGTCGCGCGTCGGAAACACCGTCGACGCCAAACATCGCGCAAAAGTCAAAGACGGCGAACCAAGCGCCGCGAAATTTTTAGCAAAGCTGGGGGTCAAACTCGACCCCGACGCGGACCGTTACGATTGGCGCTGGATCAACTTGCAACTTCCGCTCTATCGACGCCTGTTCTGGCAGATCCTTTACGAGGACAAAGAAGGCGCCGTTCCGATGGAACAAATCGCGTCGGCGACGAAATTCGCGCTCGCCTATATCGTGCTTCCCAAGTCGGGGGACGTTCAGGCGGTCGGAGGACCGTGGTCCGAACGCGACCTGCGCGCCGCCGACGCGACCGCATGGCGCGTCGTCAGAACGATCGAACGCATGTTCCAGGACGTCGTCTCGCCCAACGCGCTCGTCGACCCGGAATTCCCGGAACTCGGACGCGTTCTCGACAACGGCAAGTTGAAATTCTCCGACGACTTCGCGCCGATCACGCTCAGCTACGCAATCGAATAACGAAGTTCAAAAAGAGAGTTTGAACGACAAACTCAAGGGAGAGCGCAAAGCAAATATTATTCCTCGTTTCAGAACCGATTACGTTATTTCTTCCACTGATTTTCGGCGGCGACCCACCTGTCAGTAAAGACGTCGTCTTCAACAGCCGCTTTCAGCGGGTTATAAAGGAAAACGGCTATTGTTTTCAACACGGCTCCGTAATCAATATCTTCGACGTTTGTTTTACGTACAAACGCGTTCCACTTCTTCCTCATTTCATCGACGGCGCTGAACCGCGCGACTTGTTCGAATTGTTCAATCGTAAAACAGCGTTCTCGATTGGCAAAGGTTCTCCTAAGCGCCTCGCTAAGCGTTTTGCCGCAAAAATCAAACTTGTTGGCAAGATAGTAAACGTCGTAGTAATCCTTCATTCTGCTCGAGAACTCCATCAAACAGAGAATGGCGTCAACTTTCTCGGCAATCACGCTTTCAATGGAGTACGCGTTAATAGTCGGCGCGTCAAAATCAGGAAGTTGCGTGGGAATCGTTCGCTTCTGATGCGCGGGAGTTACGACGTCTCCTACGCCAAAATCAATTCCGAATTGAATGCGGACGTTCTTAATACGAGCGATTAGAGACGTTGTGACTCCAGCATATTTCTTAGCGACGGAAATAGGCTCGACTTTTTTGATTTCAAAAGTTACAAAATCATTACCTGTTGGAACCGCTATAATATCCTCGAGGATCGCGTTTAGCCGCTCGAGAGAATTTGAGGTCTTCCGAAGTAAAAAGTCGACGTCGACGGTAACCCGACTGTCAAAACCGGTAAGCGAATAGATAAACAGCCCGCCCTTTAGTACGAGATTCTCAACATAGTTGGATTTCTCCAAACGGCGCAAGAACTCTTCCTGACAAAAGAGTTGCACGCAGAGCTGAAAACTCTTTCCGTTTTCTGAGGCTTTGTTTTTGAGTCGCGCAAGCACGGACGCCGCTTTGTCAGCCATTGAGCAACACCTCCGTAAGTTCTGAAACCTTTTTATAAACGCGTAGCGTCTTAGCGTAACGAGAAAGGTTCGCCAGATTTTTGTCGTCGTCGTTGACATAAGCGACGACCGCTTTGTTGAATACTTCGCGATCCAGTTCGCCGCGGCGCTTAAAGCAGTCGCAAACAGTTCTTTCGCGATCATAGACGGGAAGAACGACGCCGTTAAAAACACCGGTCGTTTTCCCCAACTCATACAAATCAGGCGACGCGTAATATGGACGCAACATGAGAGCGTTCACGTTCAATTTGGTCCTTGTCATCGTACGAGGTATCGTAATCGACCACATGCGCGGAACAAAATCGCTGTACCCATAATGGAAAAGCGCAGACTCCATACAGACGACGGCCTTAGGAATGAGCGCGGCAAGCAATTGCTCCTCGGACGCGCAGTTCGACCCCGCGACGCTGTAGTAACCGTGGCGAACGCGCTCGAGACTTCCTTCCTCGCACAATTTCACAACGTCGGCCGCCCTGATTCCCGCAGCGACAAAATCCGCCGTCCTGGCGACGCCTCCTTTGGTTCGCGCCACGTCCTGCGCAAGTTTTCTCACGTTCATTCGTTCGCCTGCTTTTATTAAAATCCATACACAAGAACAACGTTACTGTGTATGGATTATACTATTCTTCTCGAAGTATTCAATTACCGAAAGATTTAAAAAACGAATTTTCATAAAAATCTTGTCACAACGCGGTTTTATTCAATCGTTCTTCGAGCGCCGACCCGACTCGTATCTACAAAACAACGATTTCCACACGTCTTTTCGCGAAACTGCGCGAAACTGCCGTCAAGCGCGACGCTTATGACGTTTTTCAGAAAGTCCAGTTTGAAGTCGCCAAAAAAAATTTACAGAACTCGTCTGTTCCGCTTGATTGTCGACAAAATTTTGGGTAGAATTTAAGAGAAGTCTTTGCAAAACGCGTCGTTTCCGCGAAGACTTCGACGCCAGAATAATTAGCGTGTCGAGCGTCGCGCTCGATCGTCCCTTTGCTTTTTTGAAAGGAATTCCTGATGCCTCCAGTTTGTTTAGGGGTTATTTTCCACTGGCTCGGCGGTCTCGCCTCCGGGTCGTTCTACGTTCCGTACAAAGCGGTTAAAAAATGGTCGTGGGAAGTCTACTGGCTTGCCGGCGGGTTCTTCTCGTGGATCATCGCGCCGTGGGTCATGGCGAGCATTTTGACCAAAGGGCTCGTTCCCTCGATCAGCGAGGCGTTCCGAACCGATCCCAAGGCGATGGGTTACGCGTACCTGTTCGGATGCCTTTGGGGAATCGGCGGTTTGACGTTCGGCCTGACGATGCGCTACCTCGGCATGAGCCTGGGCATGGCGATCGCGCTGGGCTACTGCACCGTTCTTGGAACGATCATGCCCGATATCGCCAACGGAACGTTTATCAGCAACCTCGCCTCGCAGCCTCCTTACGCGGTCATCATTCTCGGTCTTGGCGTCTGCCTGCTCGGCGTAATTCTCGCGGGCGTGGCGGGCATGTCCAAAGAGCGCGAAATGCCCGAAGAAGTTAAAAAAGAAGCGATTAAGGAATTCAACTTCCTCAAGGGCATTCTCGTCGCGACGATCTCCGGCGTTTTCAGCGCCTGCATGGCGTACGGGCTCCAGGCCGCCGAACCGCTCGCGGTCATTTCCGCAGCGCACGGAACCGGCGATCTCTGGGTCGGCCTCCCGAAATTGTGCGTCGTTCTTCTCGGCGGTTTCACCACGAACTTCATCTGGTGCGCTATCTTGCTGAACAAGAACAAGACGACCTATCAGTTCTTCAACAAAGAAGTCGACGATCCCGACGTTCCCGCCGTCGACGGCAAGCCCGCCAAGGCGACCGTCAACATGATCTGGAACTACTTCTTCTCCGCGCTCGCCGGAACGACCTGGTACTTCCAGTTCTTCTTCTATTCTATGGGCGAAACGCGCATGGGCGAATATAAGTTCTCCAGCTGGACGCTCCACATGGCCTCCATTATCATCTTCAGCTCGTGCTGGGGTCTGGCGCTTCACGAATGGCGCGGTTCGAGCAAATTCACCAAGTTCATTCTCGGTTGCGCGATCTTCACGTTGCTCTACTCGACGATCGTCGTCGGCTACGGCAACCTGATGAAGCAAACGAGCGCGGAAGCCGCCGAGGCGCCCGCCGCCGTCTCCGTCGAAGGCGAAGCCGACGCGCCGCAAATCGACGCCGCGCCCGCCGACGCGCCTGCCGCCGACGCCGCGGAACAAGCCGAACCGGTCGCGGAACCCGCCGCCGACGTTCCCGCCGACTCCGCGTTTGTCGCGCCCTGCTACGCTTACGTTTTTGCGTGAGTCGGTAAAAGACGCCTCGCAACGCGTTTGAAGTCGCTATAACGATCGAAAATCAAGACTGTTTTTAAAAATGGTCTTGATTTTCGATTTTTTTACGAATAAACTCAATACGGTCGGCATACTTAGTCGTAAGCGACGCCAGGTCGCCAAACCGACGCGCGCGTTTTGACGCGTCGAGCTCCGATAATATCAACAATTTCAAGAGAAGATTATCATGGAACGTTTACTCAACCAACGCGCTCGCGCCCTTTGGACGACGTCGCTTTGCGTTCTCGTCGCGATCGCCGCGTCTCTTGCGGCGGCGCCAAAAGCGCAAGCGGCGCACGTGTTCATCGTCGCCGGACGAGCGGTCGTTCCGGCGCATCCCGGCTTCATGCCAGCGCCGCCGCCTCTGGTCGTTCGCGTCGCCCCCCCGCGATACGTCGTCGCCTCGGAAACGGTAGTCGCTTCGGATCCGCTTGTCGAATATGACGATCCGCTCGCCGATTACGAAGAAGAATCGTTGCTTGTCGACGAGGAACCGGTCGTCGAGACGGTCGTCGTTCCGCGCAAAGTGGTCGTCAGGCCGCGTCCCGTCGTCGTCGCGCCGGCGCCGGTCGTCGTCGCGCCTCCCGCGCCCGGAATCTCCGTCGTCATCGGCGGCCCCGGCTACAATCCTCCGCCGCGACCTGTTTATGTTCCGCCAAGGCCCTATCCGGCGCCGCGACCGATCTACGCGCCCGCGCCCGGTCCCAGACCCGGTTACGGCCCAGGCCCGCGACCAATGCCCGGCCCCGGCCCGCGTCCTATGCCCGGTCCCGGACCTCGACCCGGCGGTCCTCGTCCGTTCTGAAACTGACGGCGCAAGCGACGTCCAACGTTCGTTTGCGTCGATTTTTATTGTCGAGTCCCCTATGAAAACGTCGACTTGCGTTTTGTCTAAAATCGCGTTTGTCCGGCTCTTCGCGGTCGCGGCGTTTCTATGCGTCGCGTCGTCGAATTCGGACGCAAGCGCGGCCAGGCCGTTTATCGTCGGCGGGCGCGTTATTTCGATCGGCCCTTCTTATCGACCTGGGCTTGCGCCCCAATACGAAGGCGATATCGTCGCGCGCGTTACTCCGCCAAAATCGACGGAAATCATTCGGAACGTCTCGCCGCCCAGAATCGTTCCCCATTATCTTCCCAACGAGGGCGATTACGAACCTCGACGTTATCCGGGCGTAACGATCGTCCCGATTCCGCCGCGACCGGGTTACGTCCCCGATCCCATGACGGGCGTCGATTTGTCTCCGCGTTTCCGCGGGCTTCCTCCGACAATTCCCGGTCCGCGTCAGGCAACGCCGATGGGATTGCTTCCGGGGACCGATCCCTACCGACCGTCTCCTTTCGATCCGGACGTGTTGCGTCGACAGGGCTACAAGAGATTTTAGCCGTTTCAATCAAGCCGCGGAGAACCTTGTTCCGCGGCTTTTTCTTTTGACAAAAATAGGGAAGTCCCTATGTCCGCTTTATCAGGAAGCCGTAAAAAACGGCGTGTTTCCGGGAACTTCAATCTTTTTCTAAAAAAGTTAAAAAAAACTGAAATGAAAAGAATCTTTTCGCGTAAGTATTAATGTCGGACGACGGACGATAGAAACGCTTCCCAAAGAACTCGGTCGTTCGCCGCTCCGACAAACGCTTTGTGCAAGTCGTCGTATTATCAGACTTTTAAGTCCATAAGGAGACGCTCTCATGAAAAAGAACGCGCATGTTTTCAATCGAAATTCGTTAGCTCTGCTCGTTGGCGCCGCGTTTGCCGTCGCGTTTCTTTGCGTTCCTGTTCGCGAAGCCAACGCCGGGAGCTTTGGGCTGTCCATTAACACGGGCTCGGTAGCTTTCGGGCTGGGAATCGCGGATCCGTATCCGGCGTACGTCGTCGCGCCTGCGCCTCGTTACGTTCCCGCGCCGCGCTATGTTCCGGCTCCGCCCCCGCCGCCCCCGCGCTTTATGCCGCCCCCGCCTCCGCCGCGACCTATGTACGGCCCGCGTTACGCGCCGCCTCCGCCGCCGCGTCGCATGCCGCCTCCGCGGCCTTACTACTGGTAACAGCGTATCAAACAATCCTTTAGGGGGGATTTTTCAGGGTCGGTTCGCGCCGACCCTGACTTTGAAAGTCTCCGACGCTAAATCGTTCGCATTTTCGGATCTTGTTTTGTCAATTGGGGAACATGGAACAAGGGGCAATTTCAGAAACGTCTAACCGACCAAAAGGTCAAGGAGCGGCCTATAGGCTAATAAGGTAGTTTATCCTAAGTAGAGTGTGTCAACTCGTTTTCGACGGTTTGGGGAAACCGTCGAGGACTAATTTCACAGCGACGCGCGTCCTCTCTCCGGCGCGCGTCGTTTTTTATTTCTTGACAATCTGGTTTCCATTGTATTAATGCGTCGTCCAAGAAACCGAGAGACTACGTTGACGAATAATAGTTAATCTGTGCGGTTTGCTGCGCAAGGCTTTTTGAACCCGCAAATTGTTTGGCGGCTCCGCGTTCTTTTGAAAGCGGCTGAAGAACATGCGTTTTGCGGCGACCTGTTTGCCGGCGACCTACGCGCGACGTCGCGCGTTTCTGTCTGCAGTTCTTACAAATCGACGCGGCTCTTATGCGGTAGCGACCAACGGGAGCGGAACTGTAATATTCGCGCGGAAGCGCGGATCGGCCGTCCGCCTTCGGACCGCGGAAGCGTGGACCGGCCGTCCGCCTTTGGACCGAGGGAGCGCGAACCGGTAATCCGCCTTTGGACCGGACTTTAAAAAAATTTTTAAAAACATTGAAGAATTCTGTCGTCAAGGAAATTCTTTCGCATAATTAGTAACGTAAGGCGAACGCAAACGCGCTTGTCCAACAAAGACAAGTCCAACGTTCGCAACAAGTTGTAAACTCATGAAACAGAAAGCGAGAAACGACGAACGAGCTTGACAAGTCGAACGGAATTCGACTTCATCGTTTCGCCGCCGCGATAAGGAGATATAAAATGAACAAGCAAGCTTACAAACGTATCCCGAAAGCCGCAGTCCTTGTCCCGGCGTTCGTCGTTCTCGTCGTCGTGTGCGCTCCGACGCGCGAAGCCAACGCGGGCAATTTCGGGCTGTCCCTGAACGTCGGTCGAGTCTCCTTCGGTCTGGGTATCGGCGACAGCTACGGCGACTCGGGCTACTACGGCGCTCCGGCGGTCGTCGCGTCCCCCGCGCCCGCTCCCGCGCCGATCATGCGCGGCCAGGCGCCCGCCCACGCGCCGCGTCCCGGCGCCTTCGACCGAGGCCCCGCCCCCGCGCCGCGTTACGGCGGATTCGATCGCGGCCCCGTCGGCGGTCCGCGCCCCGAACGCGCCGCGTCAATGAGGCTCCCGACCTACGGTCCCGGCGCCGCTCCTACGCCGCGTCCGAGCCTCAACGACCGACCCCTCGGCCCGAACTACCAAAGCTATCGACCGACCCCGACCGGACGGCCCGTCTATCCCGGTCCTCGATACTAGCGGCGAAAACGCGGACGTCGCCTCGCGGCGTCGCGTTCGTCAAAACGCGACTCTCTTCAAACTCCTGTAATACGCTAAATCTTGTCCGCAAAGCCGAAACGTTTGACGAAGACGTTTCGGCTTTGTCGTTTCAGGCGCTCTGAGAAGTCAAACGACAAAAAATCCGAAAATAATCTCCTGACTCTTGATTTTCGTTTTCAAATAGGGCACAATAAAAGCGAACGACGAAATTCGTTTGCCAATTTCAGACGAACGCGCGGTTCCCGACGCACAAAGCGCGCCGGACGCGTTCTGTCGCCGCACGAACTCTTTCATAAGGAACAGTCCATGAGAACCTCACGTCGCGATTTCATTAAGACGTCGGCCGTCGCCGGCGCCGGTTTTTTAGTCGCTTCCGGAAATTTCCGCAAACAGGCGCGCGCCAACGCGTTGGAATCAGTCGCCGTCGCCGGTATCGGCGTCGGGGGCAAAGGCTCCGGCGATATCACCCAGGCGGGCTATTACGGCAAAGTCGTCGCGTTGTGCGACGTCGACTCGAACACCCTTCAGGGCAAAAAGAACGAATTTAAAGACGCCAAAACGTTCGTCGACTACCGCGATCTCTACGCGGAGATGATGGACAAAATCGACGCGGTTACGATCAGCACGCCCGACCATATGCACGCGATCATCACCGCCGCCGCCATCAAGGCGGGCAAACACGTCTACACGCAAAAGCCGCTCACGCGCACCATTTACGAAGCGCGTTGGCTCGGCGAACTCGCCAAAAAGCACGGCGTCTGCACGCAGATGGGCAACCAGGGCTCGGTCGACGACGGCTTGCGTAAGACCGCCGCTCAGTATCGCGCGGGCGTGGTCGGCGAAGTAAAAGAAGTCCACGTCTGGACGAATCGTCCGATTTGGCCGCAAGGCAAAGACCGCACAATGACCCTCGAAAAATATTCGGCGCAAATTCGCGAGGAAGAACCGGACGACGCCGACGAACTCATCGAAGAAAAGAAAAAGCAAATCGAGGCGGGTCTCAAGCGCCTCAATTGGGACGCGTGGCTTGGCGTCGCGCCCAAACGCGAATTCTGGCCCGGCGACTATCACGACTTCAAGTGGCGCGGCTGGTGGGATTTCGGAACCGGCGCGCTTGGCGACATGGCGTGCCATAACGTCAATATGATCTTCAAAGCGGTCGACTTGCGCAACCCGACGAGCGTCTGCGCGAAATCGTCCGGCCATGACTTCGACTCCTTCCCCGCAAGCTCCGTTACCGAATTTGAATTCCCCGCCAACGACTGGCGCGGCCCCATCAAGTTCGTATGGTACGACGCCGCTCAAACTCCCCCGACCGATCTTACCAAGAAATACGGTTTTGAAAACGTCGACGGCGGAGGCGGTTGCTTCGTTATCGGAACCAAAGGCGCCGGGCTGGGCTCCGATTTCCGCGCGGAAGGGGGCAAGAAGATCGACCCGATTCCGGAAGATCAAACGGAATTCGTCATCGCGCCGATCGACGATCAGGGCCGCGGCGACGACGCGCGCCATAAGTTCGAATGGTTCAACGCCATCTGGGAAAACAAGCCGGAAATCTGCTGGTCGAACTTCCCGAACCACGCCGGACCGCTTACCGAAACGATCCTCCTGGGCAACTTGTCGATCTGGACCGCTTCCGAAGGCCAGGGCGAAAAAGTCGAATGGGACGCCAAGAACCTCAAGGTTACCAACCTTGCCGACCTGAAGACGCCTCGCGTCGCCGACCTGGTCAAGCCCGTCTACCAAAACGGTTACGATCCGATCGACGAACTGTTCTGATTTCTACGCGGAACTAAAACGCAGGTTTCTGTAAACAACGCGTCGCCATAATTTACGAACCCGCCGCCTACTGGCGGCGGCTCGACTCTTGAGGCTCCGCGTGGTTTCGCGTCTCCAAGCGAGGCGTTGCGAAAACGTTCTAAACCGACGGACGCGAACGACGGGTTCGCGTCCGTCGGATTCTTTAATCGAGAGAAACGCCGTCGACCTTGACATTTGCGGCTAAAACGTTATAGTGGTTTTAGTAAGAGGAGAATTCCATGGCGAGAAAGGACGTTGTCGCAAAAGACTATATGCAGAACAGGGAAACGTTTGCCGACGCATTCAATTTCCTGCTCTATGATGGAAAACAGACGATCAAGCCCGAAAACCTCAAACCGCTTGACACAACCTCGATCGCGCTCCCTTTCGGCGACGACGGCAACGTCGTTCCAATTCAAAAATACCGGGATATTTTGAAAACTGCGACGGTAATGAAAGACGATCGCGCCGCTTATATCCTTCTGGGCATAGAGAATCAATCTGAGATTAACTACGCCATGCCCGTAAGAAATATGCTTTACGACGCGATACAATATGCCGAGCAAATTGAGAAAATAAAGCAAGGGCGCCGCGGCAAGGGTAAAAGGTCGGCGTCCCGTGAGGAATTTCTTTCAGGACTTCGGAGGACGGACAAACTTATTCCCGTGATCACGCTAACCGTGTGTTTCACCCCCAACAAGTGGACGGGGCCCAAAGATTTGCATAGTATGTTGAAGGCGGACGAGGATATTCTTCGATTCGTAGACAACTACCGTCTTCATCTGATCGCGCCGGCCAATCTTTCCGAAAAAGATTTCGCGAAATTCCGCACGGAACTTAGCGTCGTCCTGAAATTTGTCAAGTATTCCAACGATAAGAAAAAACTTAGGAAGAAAATTAGCGAAGACGCGGCGTTTAAGAGCGTTTCGAAGAAGACCGTCGATATGGTCAACGCCATGACTAACTCGAACATACGCTATAACGAAGAAGAGGAGCGAGTCGATATGTGCGAAGCAATTAAAGAGCTTATTAACGACGCGTTGGCGGAAGGAGAAGCGAAAGGAATCGCGAAAGGAATCGCGAAAGGAAAGGCAAAAGGCAAAGCGGAAGGCGCGTTGGAAACGCTTGCCGGCCTCGTGAAAAAAGGATTGCTGACCGTAGCGCAAGCGGCGGAAGAGGCGCATATGAGCGTCGCGGAATTTAAAAAGAAGGCGAAGGCGCTTGCTTAACGCGACGCGAGAATCGCGGCGCGGTTGGGAGAAGTTATGAAGAAATTTGTCGTTCGTTACGGCGCGATGCGCGCCCTTGGCGTGATCGAATGCGCCGACAAAGAAGCGGAGCGTCTCTTTCACGGCGTCGTCGCGCTCATTAAGACGGCGCGCGGACTGGAAGCGGCGACGATACTCCGCGAAATTGACGACGCCTATTTAAAAACGATCCATAACGTGTCCAACGAGCCGTTGACGTTCGTTCGTCGAACGACGCCTCGAGACGATTCTCGGATTCTGGAAATTAAGAAGAACGAAACAAACGACTTCAATCGCTGCCTGAAAATCGTCGAGCGAATGCGCGTCGACCTGACGCTCGTGCGCGTCGAGCAAATTTTCGGACACGAGCGCGTCGTCGTGTACTACGTCGCCGACGGGCGCGTCGACTTCCGCGAACTGGTGCGCGCGCTGGCCGCCGAATTCCAAACGCGAATCGAAATGAAACAAATCGGCGTGCGCGACGAAACGAAATTGCTCGCGGACGTCGGCGACTGCGGGCGCGAAGTGTGCTGCAACTCCTATCTCGCGACGATGCCCCCCGTGTCGATGAAGATGGCGAAACTCCAAAAAGCGACGCTCGACCCCACCAAAGTCTCGGGGCGTTGCGGGCGTCTTAAATGCTGTCTGCGCTACGAGTTCGACATGTACAACGAACTTCAGGAAACGTCGCCGCCAATCGGCAGGATCGTCTGGACCCCGGCCGGGCGCGGAAAAGTCTACGCGCAGGAACTGTTCGCCAGAAGAGTCGTCGTCGATCTTGAAGACGGCGGGCGGCAGTCGTTTGCAATCGACGATCTTGAAGTCGGGCCTCGCCGCCCCGGCGCCCATACGGGCAGACCGAACGAGGCTCGCGAGGACTACGGCGGCGGTTATTACGACCGTCCGACGAAAAACGACTATCGGCGCTGAGATCGCGCAATCAGATACTCAAGCAGCGCTTTGTCAAACGGAATCGAAACGTCCAACGGGACGTAGTCAAATTTAGCGTTCGAGCCTTCGCGGCGAAACGTCTCGCGAAAGTCTTCGAGCGCTTTTCTGTAATCGGCGCCCATCGAGTCGGCGTCGACGACGATTCTTTCGCCCGTCTCCGGGTCTTGCAATTCGACGTTCCCCCGAAACGAGAATTTCGTCTCCGCCTCGCCCAGAATGTGAAACAAGATGACGTCGTGCCCCGAATGGCGCAGACGATAGATCGCGCGAAGCGTCTCGTCGGGATCCCCGAGCAAGTCGGAAAAAATCATGACCAGCGACGCGCGCTTGAGCATTCCGGCAAGTTGCGTGAGCGCGGCGGCGACGTTTGTCTCGCCCGTCGGCTTGAGATTCGCCAACGTCGAAAGAATCGAGCCAAATTGAGAACGTTTCGATTTTGGAGGAAGAGAACGCCGAATCTTCTCGTCAAACGCGATCAGGCCGACGGGGTCCTGTCGACAAATCATCAGGTAGCACAACGCGGCGGACAGGGAGATCGCGTAGTCGAATTTCGTAATCTCCCCTTCAAATTCGACGCCCATCGACGCGCTCGAGTCGACGACAAGCCAGCCGGTCATGTTCGTTTCCGACTCGTATTTGCGCACGTAATATTTGTCGGTGCGCGCGTAGAGGCGCCAGTCGATATCTTTGGGATCGTCCCCCTGCTCGTACTTGCGGTGTTCGCTAAATTCGACGGAAAAGCCCTGCAACGGACTCGCGTGCAGACCGTGCATAAACCCTTTGACGATAAACTGCGCTTTTAAGTCGAGACGACGAATCGTCTGAACGACGCGCGGATTCAAATACGCTTCGCTGTTCTTCATCGCCGTCCTTTCCCGCCGATCACGCCGCCTGAGTCATCATGAAGACCGGAAGCAACAGCGCGATAATAATGTAAAAGACCGCGCCCGCCAGAAGCAGGAGCATCATCGGTTCGAGCAAACGCGTCATTAAGTCGACTTTTTTAGCCAGTTGGCGTTCGAGCGAATCGGCAAGATTGATCAGGACTTTTTCGAGCGTGTTGGACTCTTCGGCGATCGAGATCATCGTCATCGCGTTGGGCGGAATCAACTTGCTTTCCATAAGGGGCCTTGAGAGCGGCTCCCCGGCGGAGACCGCGTCGACCGCGTTTTCCACCGCGTCCTGAAGCAACGCGTTGCCCGTGGACCGCGAGCTGATCTCCAGCGCGCGAAGAATCGGCACCCCGTTTTGCAGGAGCGTGCCCAAAACGCGGCACAACTTGGAAACGCACGACGCCTGAGCGACCGGGCCCAACACGGGCGCCTTCAACTTCCACTTGTCCAGAAAACGCCGTCCGGACTTCGTATGCGTTTGTATGCGCGCCCAAACGAAGAGCGCGACGATTACGCCGAGCGCGTAGAGACCGTATTTGCCGCAAAAAGAACGAAACGCGAGAAGCCAGACGGTGCAAATGGGCAGGTCCTTGCCGCTGGCGACAAGAGACTCGAACATCGGTTCGAATTTCGGAACGAACGCAATGAGCAACACGGAGACGACCAGAACGCCCACGACGCAAAGCACCGTCGGATAGATCATGGCGCTGGTAATTTTCGAACGCAGTTCCGCCTGATCTTCCAGAAACTTGGCGGTTCGCTTGAGCGCCGATTCGAGAAACGCGCCTTCCGAGCCCGCCTTAATAACGCTTAACGTCAAGTCGTCAAAGACTTTGTCGTGCGCGGCGAACGCCGCGTCGACGCTCTGCCCGTCCGCCACCTGATCGCCGATATCGGCGACGATCTCGCGCAGCGCGGGGTTAGGCGTCTGCTTGCCGAGCGCCTGGAACGCCGTCAACGTAGGGACGCCGTTCTCGAGAAGCTCCGCCAACTGAGTCAAAAACGCGGAGACGGCGGAAATGGGCGGCTTGCTCTGAAACCACTTGCCGACGTCGACGTCGTTTTTATGCGCGTCTTCAACGGAAATTGGAAAGAGTTTCTGCGCCGCGAGACGATCGAGAACGTCTTTTTTCGTATTGGCGACCATCACGCCGGAAACGTCTTTTCCGGCGCGCGTCTTCGCTTTGTAATTAAATTCTGACATTAAATCCCAATATCTTCGACGCGCCGTCGACGTCGGCGCGTTCGCCGTCTTCGCGCAATTCGCCTAGCGTTTAAGCAGATCTTCGTAAAGCTCCACGTACTTGCGCGCGCTGACGTCCCACGAATGGTCCTTGCGCATCGCGGCGCGCATCATCTTCTTCCAGTCGTCTTTGCGGCAACGGTAGCAGTAAAGCGCCCAGGCGAGCGCCTGACGCATGTCGTCGGCGCTTTCCCAGTAAAAGACGAAGCCGTTCCCGACGCCGCTGGCGATGTTTTCGTCCGATCCGTTGACGACCGAATCGTGGAGCCCCCCGACGTCGTGAACGACCGGAAGCGTTCCGTAAATGAGGCTGTACATCTGATTCAGGCCGCACGGCTCGTATCGGCTCGGCATGAGGAACATGTCGGAGCCCGCCTCGATCTGGTGCGACAAAGCGATCGAAAATTCGTTGCGCACCGCGAAGCTCTGCGGGAACCGCTTGGAAAGCAGGTGGAACCGCCGTCCAAGCTCTTCGTCGCCGGAACCTAAAATCGCAAATTGAACGCCCTGCGTTTCGACAAGTTCGGCGGCGACGTCCGCGATCAAATCCAGGCCCTTTTGAACGTCGAACCGACTCACGACGCCCAAAAGCGGAACGTTCGGATCGGGATTCAGGTTCAACGCTCGCTGCAGCGCGTCTTTGCACTTCGGCTTGCCTTCGTCGACGGTATCGACGTCGTAATTTGCGGCAATCATGGGGTCGGTCGCGGGGTTCCATTCGTCGCGATCCACCCCGTTAAGTATACCTCGGAGCGATTGCGCGCGCAACTGTAAAACGCCCTGTAATTTCTCGCCGAATTCTTCCGTCTGAATTTCCTCGGCGTAGCGCGGGCTGACCGTCGTAATCGCGTCGCTGAACACGATCCCCGACTTCAGGAGATTCAACTGGCCGTAAAACTCCATTTTGTCGTAGGTAAAGTAGCTCCAGTCGAGCCCCGTAATATCCATCGCTCCGCGCCAAAAACGGCCCTGATGGCGAAGGTTGTGGATCGTTAAGACCGACTTGATCTTGTCGAAGATTTCCGCGTCGCCGGGATCGTGGTCGTAAGAAGGACGCACGACCGAACCGAAATCGGACGTTACGTCGAATCGCGATCTCGATTTGTAAACGGCGTCGAGATACACGGGCACGAGCCCCGTCTGCCAGTCGTTGGCGTGAACCACGTCGACGTCTAAATTAAGGCGTTTGATAAGTTCAAGAACGCAACGGCTGAAGAAACAAAAGCGCTCGCAGTTGTCGCCGTGATCGACGCCCCGGTAATTGTACAGCCCGTCGCGTTCGAAGTAATCGTTGTGAACGATGAAGTAGACGTCGACGCCGTCTAAATTCGCCTTGCGAACCGCGGCTTGTTTCGTCTCGCGCCCGACCGGCGCGCTGAGCGTCACTCCGTAAAGGTCCTCGAGCGGTTCGCCGGTTTGTTCGAAATATTCGCGAACGCATTTGTAAAACGGCGTGACAATCGACGCCTTGCAACCGAGCCGGACAAGAGCCTTCGGCAACGCGCTGCACACGTCGGCAAGACCTCCGGTCTTGGAATAGGGCGTTACCTCGCTTGAAGCCAATAAAACGTGCATTGTTTCTTCCTTCGCTCATTTGCGTTGTTACGACCGACGCGCCTTGTCGAATTGTTCGATCAGGCGAACGCGGCGGACGGCGCGTTCCCTGCGCCGCCGACTTCAGTCTCTCGATTTTATCATGAAACGGCGATTTTCAAAGGAGACGCTAACGTTTTTTGGAAAAAACTTCCGGTATTTTAAGACTTACGCGCGCCGCTATTCCGGCGAACGCGCGTCGACAGAACGTCGGAACGACGATTAGGGAACCGCTGAATACGCCGCGCCGATTCGCGTAAAAATAACGCGCGACGCAATCGCCCCCTTGAGCGCTCCCTTCTAAAAGAGTACAATGAAGGGGAAGCGTTGGAAGCGTCAACAACTCGCCGCCTCCGCGCTCTGCTTATATCGCCCGGAAAAGCAGCCGACCGGCGGAAAAAGCGGAGACAATTCACTCCTCGGCTTTTGCGCGATCATGATCAAAGAAAAAGAAAATTGGGAATGGATAACGCGACCTTACGATTCCGAGCTTGTTTCGCGCCTCGCGCAACAAACCGGAGTCGAACCGATCGTTGTCCAGACGCTTGTCGGCAGAAAAGTGGTCAATCCTCGCGATATCGTCAATTTTCTCGCGCCGGCAAGTCTCTCTCGCGGTCTTTATCCTCCCTATCGTCTTCCGGGCTGTCAACGCGCGTCGGAATACCTTGCGGACGCGATTCGCGCGCGTAAAAAGATCGTCGTTTACGGCGATTACGACGTCGACGGCATGACCGCGACGGCGATTATTCTCAAAGCGATTAAAATTTGCGGCGGAGAATGCAGCTATTACGTTCCCAATCGTCTGGAAGAGGGGTACGGGCTCAACTGCGAGGCGCTCAAACGCTTTCGCGAAGACGAAAACGCCGACGTCGTCGTTACCGTCGACTGCGGTATTACCAGCTTAAAAGAAGCGCAATTTGCCAAAGAGATCGGGTTGGAACTCGTCGTCACCGACCACCACACCCCGATCGTCGACGAAGAAACGCAAAAGCAAATTCTGCCCGACGTCGCCGCGATCGTGCATCCGAAATACCAAATCGACGGGTTCCCCCCCTATCCGTACCCGGAAATTTGCGGGTCGTTTGTCGCCTTTAAGTTGGCGTGGGGACTCGGGCTCGCGATGGAGGGCGCGGAAAAGACCTCTCCGGAAATGAGGAACTACCTCGTCCAGGCGATCGGGCTTGCCGCGCTGGGTTCGATCGCCGACGTCATGCCCCTTCAGGACGAAAACAGAACGCTCGTTCGCTACGCGTTGGAAAACAGTTTCGTTCACAACATGCCCCTGGGGCTCAAGCGGCTCGTCGAAATCGCGATCGCCAATCCCAACAAGAAGATTACCAGCGAAGACGTCGGCTACACGCTCGCGCCGAGGCTCAACGCCGCGGGGCGCGAAGTCCTCAACGAAAACTCGCTGCAAGACCAGGAAGATCAGGCGAACTGGCTCTACGCGAAATCGCTGCTCGGCAACCCCTCTTCTCTGGCGAGCGCGGGGCAAATGGGGCTCGCGATGCTCGGCGTCGAACTCCTCGTCACCGACGTCCCCGAGCGCGCGAACGAATTGGCGCCTTTCATCAACAATTTGAACGCGACGCGTCAGAAACTTGAACGGCGCATGATGAGCGAAGCGCTCAAAATGATCGACGATAAATACGAAGACGCGCCCGCGTTTGTGCTCGCGAGCCGCGACTGGCACCCCGGCGTCATCGGGGTCGTCGCCGGGCGAATCGCCGAGCGTTTTCACCGTCCCGCCGTCATGATCGCGTTGCGCGAAGCGGACGCGAACGCGGGATCGGCGCGCGGCGTTCCCGACACGAATTTCAACTTATACGAAGCGCTCAATCATTGCTCGGAATATCTCGTTCGTTTCGGCGGGCACGCGGCGGCCGCGGGACTGGGCGTCAAAGAAGCGAACGTCGACGCGTTTCGCGACGCCTTCTGCGACTACGTCGCGCAGTCGTTCTCGCTCAAAGAACGCGTTCCGAAATTGTGGATCGACGGGGAATTTCCCCTGTCGTGCGTTACGATGAAGACGCTGACCGAACTCAATAAACTCGCTCCGTTCGGCGCGGAAAATCCAAGGCCCGTCTTCGCCGCGTACGGCGTCTCGGTCGTCGGTTCCGCCAGACGCGTCGGAGGCGGCAAGCCCAGGCCAGGCTCCGATCAGCCGCCGGCGCAGGGCAACGTCCTTCAGGCGAGGTTCCGACAAGGTCAGAGCGAATTGCGCGCCGTAGCGTTCGGCAGAGGCGATTGGGCGGACCAAATCAACGAAATCCTCCAAAACAATCCGAACGCCAAATTTGACGTCGCGTTCCAGGTTGTTTACAACGATTACTTCAACCAGGTCGAACTCAGACTCCAGGACTGGCGCGTCGCTCAATAAGCGCGCGAACTGCGTCGACTTCCGTCTTGACATAAGGAGAAACTCATGCGCGCCGCTTTATCAATTGTCGTCGCGATTCTATCGGCGTTCTTCTGCCTTAACGCGTCCGCGCAAGACGCGAATCCGCAGGAAAAAAACCGCTCTTTTCAGGAATACGCGCCATGGCTCGATCCGAGTCTGGAACTTAGAGACTACCACATTCACCTGCGCGGCGGAATGACGGCGGAAATGGCCGCCGAACGCGCGAAAAAGACGGGCGTTCGAAGCGGAGTTCTGGAAAATCACGGGCGCGAATGGCCTTTGTCGACCAACGAGAAACTCGACGAGTTCATCGCCGGCGTCGAAGCGGTCAACGCGACGCTTCCGGACGACGAAAAGCTCAAAATCGGAATTCAGGTCAACGACCGCGACTGGTACAAAACAATCGATTTGAAAGTCTATCGCCGTCTCGACTACGTCCTCGCCGACACGATGATCATGGGCAAGCGCCCCGACGGCTCCGACGAGCGGCTCTGGCAACTCCCGAAAGATTACGACGTCAATCAGGACGAATGGTTCGAACGCTACTATAAGCACTGCATGACGGTCGTCTCCGAACCGATCGACATACTCGCGAACGTTACGTATCTCCCGGAATTCATCGCCGAACGTTACGACGAGCTCTGGACCGAGGAACGCATGACCGCGCTCATACAGGCGGCGATCGACAACGGCGTCGCGCTGGAAATTCAGGCGGAATCCGAATTTCCCAAGCCGAAATTCGTCGAACTCGCGTTAAAAATGGGCGCGAAACTTTCCTTTGGCTCCAACAACTTCGACGCCGTGATGAAAGACGCGAGCGCCTGGAAGAGAAATATCGAGAAATTCAATATCCAAAAAGAGAATCTTTGGAGAGACGCCTCGACGAAATGACGTAGGGCGTTTAACAAAACGGCTCCGACAAAAAACGCGCGGTTCCATACGGAAACGCGCGTTTTATTGTTTCAACGTCAAGAAACGCAAAAGGCGTTTGATCGGCTCAAAACGACGCCAACCAAACGCTTGCGGCTAAACGGAATCGAAAAGAACTACTTTTTCTTTTCGACGTGCATCGTGTGCTTGCGAAGTTTGGGGCAATACTTCATCAGCTTGAGCTTCTCGCCGCCGGGCTTGCGACGAACGATGTAGTTGTATTCGCCGGTTTCTTCGCAAACGAGGTAGACGGTTTCCGCCTTTTTCTTATTTTTTCCTGCCATGGTTCCATCCTCAAACGTATGTGTTCAAACGCATCGAAGGCGCCGCTGTCTCGTCGAAACGATTTCGCAACGTCGGCGACGCTTTGGATTGGTCATTGTACAACGCTCCTCTAATTCTTCAACGCCCCCCGTGCCGTTTTTTTGGCAATTTTTTCGTCTTTGCTAAAAAAACCGGCTCTTAATCGCTTTTTCACGTAAGGAAGGCGTTATAGGCAAAACAAAGAAGAGCTATCCAATCTGCGCGACGTCAATTGATTCGGCTCAGACGTCGACTACTGCTCGTCGAGCCAAATCTCCACGTCGACGGAGGCAATCTCTAATAATTCCGCGATTTCCTCGACGGTCTGCCCTTTTTTGAAGAGCTTTTTAACCGTCGCTTTCATCGTTTCAATTTTCCCTTCTTCGCGGCCTTCCTCGCGACCTTCTTCTCGGCCTTCTTCTCGGCCTTCCTCGCGACCTTGTTTCAGACCCCGTTCCATTCCTATCTCTATTCCATCTTCCAATTGTTGGGCGAGAACGCGCTCTTCGTCATATTCAGTAATGCACATTCGCTTCACCTCCGCTTTATTGTCCAGAAGAAATTGTTTTATTTCAAAATCGTCGGGCATTTCGTTTAACGTTTCGTCGATCGACTGTTCAAGGGATTTTTTGTCTCGCGTTTGTTTGTCGACGACGCTATTAACGAACCATGAATATGCGCTCAACGGTTTACAAGCTTCAAGAAGTTCCTTGTTGTGACCGTGATTAATGTTAATCATCGTTACGGTTACTTCAATGTCTGACGCCGCGTCCGGAGGAAATCCGTCCGTAAATTTGAGCGTTACCCGATCCTCTTTTTCGTTTTTGCCGTTGTAGAAGCATATGCATTTCGGTATGGGAATCGATTGCAATTTGGGACCGTACAGGTGAAGGTCGTATTGACGAGCATATTTACCGTACAACATGCCCGAGTAGATCAAAAAACGCAACGGCATATTTGGATTGTACGTGGATTGTTGCTCATACAGGTTCAACGTGTTGTCGATCAAAAACGAAACGTCGTTCTTCATTTTCATGTAAACAACGTCGTCAATTGTGTTAATCTCAATTGCGTCTTTGTCGGTATAGTTGGAACCGTTGACGGCGTTGTACAAATTCAACGTCCATTCTTTATGCTCCGGATTCCCAAAAATGAACTTAAAGAGGCGATCGCGATATTCCTGATTGATTCCCGTATCCATCTCATACCCTCCTGTCGCGTTCATTGTAACGTTTCTAAATCAATTCGTCAAGGAATCGCCGTCGGTCTGTTGAATTCGTTCGAAAACGAAGGACCGCCGATAAAAAATAGGAAAAACCCTGTAAAAATTTGCAAAACCGCGTGCAAATTAAACGCAAAAGGCGCTATAATACGAGGAACGCGGCGCCGCGGACGCCGTCAAAACGATATGCTTTTCTTAACGCCGATGCGTTGAACACAGTTGCGCCGCAAAAAAACACAATGAGCCAGAACGACGATTATCAACGATGGAACATGCCGCCCGTCCCTCCGGAAAATTCTGGCGGAACGAGTCCTAACGCAGGTTCCGGCGACTCTACCGCCGATCTCGTTCGTCAGCTCGTTCGCAAGTCGCGCGAGGCGAAAAACGCGGGCGATCAGTCCGCGCAAACCGAAGAGCCCGCTAAAGACGACCCCGTCGCGCGCGTTTTGCGGCGTCTCAAAGAGAATACTCCGGGCGCGGAACCCTCTTATCCGCAGCCGCCGGGCCAGGTTTTTCCCGTTCCTCAGGAATCGCTCGCCGCGCCGTCCATCGCGCCCCCTCCGGCGTACTCGCGCGTTCAGGAGCCGCCCGTCCCGACGTCGGTCGGCGTCGCTACTCCGGAGCGCGTTCCCGTCGCGGCTCCCCCAATCGACTTGCCCGACGTTCCCGAAACGTCGACGGCGACTAAATCGCGCGGCAAAAAAAACAAACGCGCCAAACGCGCCGACAAAAAGAGCAAACGATCCAAATCGACGCCGTCGCCCGTTCGGGAAGCGGACGCCGCGGCGATTGGCGCGCTCGTCGGCGCGGTCGTTCCGGCGCTTCCGGTCGAAACGCCCGACGAATTCTTTGGCTCCGTGGCGCTCAACGACACGGTTTCTTCCGTTCCGCAACTGTCGATTCGTGATCTGTCGATTCAAACGGGGCTTGACGCCGACGGTTCGCCTGACAAATTCCTCGAAAAACTCAGTCACGAGGCGGTCTCCGACGACGCGTCCTCCGCTGAGGAACTCGACTTCCTGCGCGACGAGTCCGCGCTGGAAAAAGCCGCCAACGACGCGCCGATGTGGCTTGTGAGCCTGTGCGTTCACCTCGCGCTGATTATCTTGCTCGCGTTGATTTTCATTAAGACCGATTTCCGAAAGGCGATGGAAATTGTGTCGGAGCCCGGCTTTGGCGAAAAAGTCGTCCTCGACGAAGTTTTCGACCCGGAAGCCGCGTTTGAATCGACGGAAACGGAATTCGACGCGTCCGACGTCGAAGTTCAGACGGACGTCGAGGCGGACGTGCCCGACGTCTCCGCGTTCAACGACGACTCGGCGGAAGCGCTGTCCGTCCTCGAAGCGACGTCGGGGCTTGAAGCGGCGCAACTTGGCGACGTCGAAAATCTTATGGGGACGCTCAACGGGGACGACCTATCCGGGCGCGGCGAGAACAAAGCCGCGATGCTCGTCGCGGGGGGCGGAAGCGAAGGAAGCGAAAAATCGGTCGCGCTCGCGCTCGCGTGGATCGCCGAACATCAACTTCCCGACGGCTCGTGGAGCTTCAAAATGATCGAGTGCCCGACGTGCGGGGGCAAATGCCGCAACAGCGGGTCGGTCGACGCGCCGATCGCCGCGACGTCGATGGCGCTCCTGCCGTTTCTGGCCGCGGGGAACACGCCGACGCAGGGCAAGTACAAAAAGGTCGTCGCCAAGGGATTAAACTACCTCACGACGCACGGAAACGACGACGCCAACGGAACGTCGTTCCGCGAGGGAGGCGGGAACATGTACTCGCACGGACTCGCGACGATCACCCTTTGCGAGACGTACGCCATGATGAGCGCGCGCGAAAAGTCCAGATACCGCGAGCTGGGCTATTTGGCGCAAAACGCCGTTCGTTTCATCGAATACGCTCAGGCGGACGACGGCGGCTGGCGTTACACGCCGAAACAGGCGGGCGACACGTCGGTCGCGGGCTGGCAGCTCATGGGGCTTAAAATCGCGCAAATGGGCGGTTTGGACGTTCGCGACGACGTCGTGCGCAACGCGCGCGATTTCCTGCGCTACGTCTCGATAGAAGACGAAACGCGCTACTGCTATCAGGCGGGAAGCTCGGAATCGCCGGCGACCGACAGCATCGGGCTCCTGTGTCGACTCTACCTCGACTGGGGAATCGAAGACGCGCGCGTCATTAACGGCGTTCAACGACTTTCCGACAAGATCGGGCCGCAGCTGAACGTTCCCTACTACACCTATTACGCCACGCAGCTCATGTACAACGTCGGCGGCGACGTTTGGGCGAAATGGAACGCGCGCGTGCGCGACAATATCATCGCTCAGCAATGCATGGAAGGGCACGAACGCGGGAGCTGGTATCCGGACAATCCGGGCGGTCATTGCGCGACGGGCGGTCGGCTGTACGTCACCTCGTTAAACTGCATGGTGCTGGAAGTGTATTATCGCCACATGCCGTTGTATCAAAAGCTCGAACGCAACACGAATTTCCCGATCGAACTTCCGGCGAAGCAGGAGTAAACGATGCTCTGTCCGTTTTGTCAAACCGAGTATTCCGCCGAGGAATTGGCGCGTTGTCCCAACTGCGGCATGCGCGAGGAGTACGCCCGAAACAAGCCGGAAGCGATCCCTGCGGAAAAGCCCGAACGCGGGAAAATTCGCCGCAGTCCGCTCGGACATTTCTGGAGCGCGTTGAGCAAATACGCGTCGACTCGCGGACGCGCCCGGCGAACGGAATATTTCTGGTTTATGTTATTTGCGTTCACGTGCTGGGTCGGATTGTCGTACGGAGTCCGCGCGATTCTGGCGAGTTTCGAATTCGGCGAAGAAATCGTTCGGTATCTCGCAAATCTGTCGTTCTTGGCGTGGAACTTGCCGGAAATCGCGTTGCTTCCCGACAATACGACCATGTCGCTTTCCATGTCGGAAGCTGAGTTGTTTGCCGCCGAGAACTCGCTGTTGAGATTGGCGTTGTTTCCCGGCGCGGTTCTTGGCGCGATTCTCTTCGTACCGCCGATTCTGTCTCTGTTCGCGCGTCGACTTCACGACGTCGGATTGAGCGGCTGGCACGTCGTCGTTTTATTCTCGATTCAGTCGATTTTTAAGTCGCTTGAACTCGATTTATTCGCGTCGTTTGTTCCGCTCTTTCTGCTCTTCTGGCCGGGAACCGGAGGAACGAACGCTTATGGGCCCGACCCGCGTTACGCGACGGAGCCTGATCGGAAAGACTCATGAAACGCTGTCCGTTTTGCAACGCGAAGAACAAGACGAGCGCGCTGTTTTGCTCGCAATGCGGCAAGGAATTCTGCGTCGTCGACGTAGGGGCGAACCGCGGCGATCCTCAGAATTCCGAAACGTTTTTCCGCAAAGAAAAATTCGGCGGCGCGTCGGGAACAAAAGGCGCGGGCGTATGGTCCGCCCTTGTCGACGCGTTTTCGTGGTTTTCGCGCGTCGCGTTTGTTCCGCTCGCGCGCGCGGGGATGCGCGGCGCCAACGCGGCGCTCGGTCGCGCGCTCGCGCCGACGGCGACGTGGGATCCGACGCGGCCTCCCAATTTTCTCTATTGGGGAATCGTTCAGGCGCTGATCACGCGCCTTCCCTGCGCGTTTGTCGGGGTAGTCTACGCGGTTCTCGCCAAAACGGCGCGCGCGGACGGCAAATTCGCCGACGCCGTCAGAAACGCAAATCGCGCCAGAATATGGCTTTTGATCGATTTAGGCGTCTGGGTCGTCCTCGCGCTTCTGCGTCGCTAGAGGGGTCCGACCGATGAACAGGCAAGCGCCTCCCGATCCTGACGCGCGAGAGCCAAACGCGCCGCCGCCGATTCCCCTGCCCGATTTGAGCGCCGCGTCAAACGACGACGAGCGCGAAGAACCGTTCGAATTCCCTTGCGACGTCGACGCGACCGGCGGCGCGTTTTGGGCGGAAGCGTTGCGCGACGCCGCGACGCCGACCATGGAATCGGCAAAACTTGAAGAACTGGTCGACTCTCTTGGCAAAGACCCCGGCGTTCAAGACAAACTTGGCGCAGAAGACGACCTGGAATTTGGGGATTGAACGCGTCGACCGTTATTCTCCGTCAGTTTCGTTCCGACGACTCAAAAAGAAGTATTGTCAACAAAAAAACCGGCGTTTCTTGACATGCGATTAATGTTAAATCATAATATCGCAGGGACAAACTTTTACTAACGTTCAATCGGGAAAAGATCATGGCCAAAGACGTCGAATCGTTTAAGTCGTTTAAATATGGAATCGCATTAACTTTAGCCGTTTGTTTTACGTTGACGGGTTGCGACGGAGACGACGCGTATGTACAGATCGTTGGAGAAACCGGGACGACTGCGGACGCTCCGCGCCTCGATCCTTTGACGTTAAGCGTTAACGACGAAATGATCGACAGGGAACTCGCGCGTTTTGAAGAAAGCGAAAACGTTCAAATCGAAGAAGCCGCGTCGACGCCTGATTCTCAAGGGACGCCGGACGCAGAATCGGTTCCCGCGCGCCAGGATCCCGTCGCGGAAGAAAAAAATCCCGTCGACGATTTTTTCCACCCCGATCCAACAATCGATCGATTAACGCCGACGCGTTTTATTCTCGTCGACGGAGAGCCCGCGCGTCTGGAAGACGGTATGGATCTTCATTGGAAAGACTTGTCCGGAATTCGAATTAACAACGTAACGCTTTCGAACGTCGATTTCTCCGGCGCTAAACTGTGGCGAGCCGATTTCTCTCAGGCGCGTTTTTACCGTTGTAATTTTCACGGCGCAAATTTTGCGGACTACGTAACGGGAACCGGCGGACTCGTCGTCGAGGACACGCATTTTCTAGACTGCGATTTTACAGACGCTTCCGTTTGTTCAGATTCCTCTCTTCCTTTGACCCGAGAGGAATTTATTACTACGCACAATTACAAATCAAAATTTATTGATCACAGGACTTACATAGCACAAAACGACGATTTTTCTAACTTCATATTTGTAAACGCAAGGATTAAAAACGCTCAAGGTTGTAATTTTACAGACGCAAGGTTCTATCAGAACTGTTCGGTTACGGATATGACAAAGGAGCAACTCTTTTCCACGTATAATTATCGAGAGAAAGACTACGTCGGCGGGCTAACGTTATCCAATGCGGAAAAAGATATTAAATCGCTCTCCGGCGCCGATTTTTCCCGCTGTCGAATATCCTCGTTAACGTTCCATAATTACGACGTTTCAAACGTCGATTTTACCGACGCGTTCATCTGCGGAACTCTCGTCTTCTCAAATTGCGTCGGCCTGATAAAGGAACAGTTGGAATCGACGTGCAACTGGAAAAATCGGATATATAGCTTTAGTTTTGGGGTTTTTTATCCCCAAACGGGTCTCGATTGGTCCAATACGGATTTCTCCGGATTCAGATTTGAAACAGGCGCGTCTCTTGGGAGCGGAAGCGTGGAAGGCGCCGACTTTACCGACTCGATAATCAACTACTATACGTTGCAATCAAATCAGAACGTAACCGTCGAACAGATCAAATCGACTTGGAATTTCAAAAATCGTGAAATGAAACTCAGTCTTGGAAAAACGGATCTTGATTGGTCCGGAACCGACTTCTCCAATTTCACGTTCCAGGGAAACGCTCTTGACGGCGCGGACGTTACTGGCGCCGATTTTACCGACGCGGTATTTCATACGTTCTATCCTCTGCAGAACTGTCGAGGTTTAACTATCGAGCAGGTAAAATCGACGAGGAATTACAAAACAGGCCATATGGCAGGAATGAACCTCCCAAAAGAGATCGCCGATCAGCTACGCGCGGAACGAGAACAAAACAAGACAAACGGCGCGCGCAACAACTAGTTACAGAGCGCGACGCGACAGGCGACGCGCGCCAATTGTAGCGTCGTTTTGACACTACGACAAACTACGACAAACTACGACAAACTACGACAAACTACGACAAACTACGACAAACTACGACAAACTACGACAAACTACGACAAACTACGACAAACTACG